>JBILTM010000211.1:0-8411 GCA_044371545.1 Burkholderiaceae bacterium | reverse complement strand
ACCGCAGGTGCTCGAGCGCCTCGAGCGCCTGGTGCACCAGCGGGAGCTCGTCGTCGCGCTTCGCCTTCGCGATGGTCGCCCGGATGCGCAGCACGCCGGCATCGACGTCGACGTCGTTCCAGCGCAGACCGGCCAGCTCGCCGCGCCTCAGCCCGGTCCATAGGACCAGCTGGTACGTCCACCAGCGCCCCGACAACAGCGACGCGTCGCGCAGTCTGCTCTCCTCGTAGGCGGTTAGCGCCCGGCGCCGCCGACGGCGGTCCAGCGCCTCGTTCCGCTTGGGTACGGTCCGCTTGTTGAGGTCGTGCGACGTCAGGCGCCCCGTGTGCAGGCACCAGTTCAGAAACGCGCGCACGTTCGATCGGACGCGGTTCAGGGACCTGGGCGCCAGGCCATCGGCCATCAGGGCGTCCAGGTGCCGAATCAGGCGCGCTGCCGTCACGTCCGCCAGGTACACGCATCCCGTCGACGTCGCCATGTTTCCGATGTCACGCAGTTTGGTCCGCAGCGCCCCGTCGACCTGGCCGTCGGACCTGCACCAGGATGAATAGTCCTCCAGGTGCTCGCGCATGGGTCGACGTGCATGCGCGCGCAGCGTCAGCTGCTCAGGCGCCAGCAGGCCGGTCCGCACCTGGTGTGCCTCGCGCTCGAGCTTGGCGCCGTATTCCTCGGCCACCTTGCGACTCGCTGTCCCGCTGCTCACGTCGCGTCGCCGGCCGTGCTCGTCGACGTAGCGAATCTGCCACTTAGCGCTGCGCTTATTCTTGAACAGCTGCATCCTGCACCTGCACCTTCCCGTCCGGCCGGATGCTCGGACGCTTGAAGAAACCAGTCACCCACGGATACCAACGGACAACGTCGTACCACGGCGGACGCATTGTCGTCCAGTTCGGACGCATTCGGACGCTCGCGCACGGTCGGGCGTTGGCATGCGTCCGCCCAGCGTTCGATAGCGTCCCAGCGGACGCTCACACGCGATTCTCCCGTCCGTCAATGTCCGTCCGCATCCGCTGCCGTCCACCGTTGTTTGATGGGACGGAAGCGTTCTTGCGTCCACCGCCGCCATCGGGGCCGGGGCTAGGTCAATGCCGTGGGCACCGCGTTGTGGGCTCCATCACTTTCTATACGTGCGCTGCTTTCTTCGCTCGGGGTTCGGTCGCCGAACACCACTTCCGGCTGGGGAAGCACCTGCCGCCTTAGCTCGGCCGTCGGTACGGTCCGCCAGCGCCAGGGCGCCGGTCCGCTCCCAACCTGGTCGACCACGATGGCACCGGCATCGGAGAGTTCTTTCATGGCGCCGTGTGCGGCACTCTTTCCCAGCTCGCACAGGTTCTCGACGTCCGTGCGCGTGAACGTGAGCAGCGCGTTTTGGGCGTCGCGCATGCGCTTCAGGACGCGCAGCGCCGCCGGCGAGGGTCCGCCGGACACCAGGTACCTGCTCATCAGCCGATAGACCAGTCGGTAGTCGGCCTCGGTCGCGACGATGGCGCCCGAATCGGTGCGCTCGCGCTGGACGTGGTGCAGCAGGGCGCTCGCCTGGACGGCGGCGAGCACCTTCGGGAAGTCGCGCCGAATCTCCGGGCGCTCGCGGGGCAGTTCGAGCTGGATGGCGTTCGCGAACGGCACGACGACGCCGGCGCCGGCGACGTTCGCCAGGACGCGCTGCATGGCGTGGTGCCGGCACACGATCCGGTCGACGACGCCGTCGTCGTCGCCCTGGCCGGCGTATGCGCGCGCCTGGTGCTCGAGCACGGCGCCGGTCGCGGCCGGCGTCTCGTCGGTGTGCACGACCAGGAAACGGTTCCGGTCCTCGTCGAACACCTTCGACGGCGCCAGGGTCGTGCTCGCGTAGACGGCCACGGGTCCCTCGGCCGTCAGCCGCTCAAGCTTGCCGACGCCGCCGTCGGTGTTCGTGGTCAACGTGCGGATGCGCCCGGACGCCATCAGCTCGCGCAGCAGCTGGGTCCTGGTGCCGTTCTCGACCTGCTCCTCGTCGCGCGCCCACTCCCCCATCAGGACGACCGCGTGCCTGGTCAGCTCGCCGGCATAGGCGAGCGCCTTCGGAGTCAGGTGCTGGGCCTCGAGCACGCCGGCCTCCGGAATCAGCCGGGCGACGCGCTCGCCGGTCCAGCTCTTGCCGGTGCTCGACGGTCCCTGCACCAGCATCGACAGCGGCCGCGCGAGCAGCCGGCTCGTGAACGAGAGGTAGGTGAGCAGCGCCAGCTCGACGTCGGCGGCGATGCCGACGGCGCGCAGGTCGGACTCGATCTGGTCGGCGAGGTCGCTGCTCGCCAGACTCTCGAGCGCCTCGGCGTCGGCGGTCCCGTCGACCGGCTCGCCGCCCGGCGCCTGGCCGGCGTCGGCGGTCGCGTCGGTCGCCAGCTTCAGCAGCTGCTCGCGCAGCACGACGGGGTCCGTCGCTGGGTACAGCTCCAGCACGGATTCGGCGAATCGCTCCCGCGCCCTGGCCGACGCGAGCTCGAGCGTGTCGACGTGCGCTGCCTTTCCGTCGGAGTCGAGCAGCTCGACGCGCGCGCGGCCGCGCCCGATGTTCTTGGCGATGATGTTCACGATCCTGCACCTTTCCGAATGTCGTCGGCGGTCGCGCCGGCGTGGGTCCATTGCCGCAGGTCCTTGATTCCCGGCGGCGGCAGCACCAGGGAGGAATTGCGGACGATGCCTCGCAGCGCGCGCAGCGTTTCCTCGGCGCCGCGCTGCTCCTCGGGGTTGGCGTCGGAGACGACGATCACGCGCTTGGGCTCGTAGTGGCGCATGAGCTGCTCGAGCTCGCGGCGCGCGCGCTCGGGCAGCGTGCAGCTGTAGCGGCCGATTCCGCTCAGGCCGATGCCGATGGCCGCAGCCAGGTCGCTGGCGCCCTCGGTCAGCACCAGCTCGCCGCCGTGGGGCAGCATGGCCGGCACGAACCAGCCGGACCGGTGGCCGCGCATAGTGAGCTTGTGGTTGTTCCCGAATCGACGCTGGATGCCGACGACGCGGCGCGCGCCGTCGCGCATCGGGAAGGTCCAGGCGTTGCGCTCGCGCTCCCAGCCGACGCGTAACTGGTCGAGGGCCGCAGCTGGCACGCGCAGCTGCACGGCCAGCCGCTCGCGGGCCTCGACGGCGCCATCGGCCAGATACAGCCGGTCAGCCAGGTCCACCACTTCGGGCGCCAGCTCGGGCAGGCTCAGCCCACGGCGCCATGCGGTCGCCGGTGCCGGCGACGCCCCCAGCGGGTGCCACCAGCCAGCGTCGCCCCAGCGGTGCGTGCTCTCGTTCTTCGTGCAGACGACGCTGGTGCCGTCGCGCCGCACCAGGCAGAACTTCCGTCGTCCGCAGACGGGGCAGGGCTCCTGGCGCGTCACGCGCTCGAAATCGTCGAGGATGCTGCTCATCGGCGCACCCCCTTCCGCTCGGTGTTGCGCTCGACGTACTCGCGCACGGCGTCCGGGTGAATCCGGACCGATCTGCCGATCCTCACGACCGGCAGCTCGCCGCGCCCGATGAGGTTGTAGACCGTGCTGCGCTTGATGCCCAAGTAGGTGCCCACCTGCTCGATGGTTTGCAGCGGAGTCGACTCAGTCATGGGCGCCCCCATTCCGCGCGTTGGCGCGTGCGCGCACCTGGGCCGCGACGGCCTCGGTGAACGTGCTGAGCAGGAACAGCCGCGTGGTGCCCAGCCGGACGCTCGGCACGACGCCGGCCTCGGCGGCGTCCTCGAGGTCTAGCGGATGCAGGCCGGTGGCACGCGCGAGCTGCGTGGTCGTGATGAGCTTCTCGCCGTTGATGTCGAATCGGTCCATGCGCGCATAGTCAGCGCGAATGTCCGGACGTCAACGTCGATTCCCCCCGTGTGGTTCAGACGTGGCGCCTTGCGGCACAAGTGTGGCACACGTGTGGCACCTACGTTGCGAGGCTGGCAAACCAGGCTTCCAGTTCCGCCGTGCTGGGACGCCGTTGCTCGACAATGTCGCGCAGTAGGTACGTCACGCGTCGCGCGGATTTCTTCTTGCCGTTGTCTTTGGTCCGCACCAATCCATCCCGCTCCCATCGTCGTAGCGTCTCGTCGCTTACGTGCATGGTCTTGTGCGTCGCGCACGCAAAGTCGCTCGCCGGCCGGTACTCCTCGAGCCTCGGGTCGTCCCCTGGCCGCTCATGCTTCGCGGCCGCTTCGCCGCTCGCCGGCGTGGCAGCAGCTCGTTCCTCGAGCCAGGTCGACCAGCTGGTCAGCGCGGAGACGGCGATATCGGGGTCGCAGGTCGCGATGGGATCCTGCTTGCTGTGGGGCGCGTGCAGGACGTTCATGCCCAGCGGTCCGCGCCGTGGCCGTGGCCCGTCGAACGCCTCGACCGGCGCGCGCAGGCCGACGTCGCCGAACACCCGGACCAGGTCGGCGGACGCGCGGTCGACCACGTCGTGCAGCTCACGCGCGACGTCGTAGGCGCGCGGGTCGTAGTGGCGGTCGACGGCGTCCCGCAGCCGACGCTGCCAGGTGCGGACGTGCTCGAGCAGTCTGGCGGCGTGCGCCGGCATCAGGTTCGTCCATGGATCGCTCGACGTGCCACCCGTTGCCATGCTGCACCTCGCACCGCGACGGCCATCCCTGCCTCCTCCGGTGCAGGGAAGGGGCAGGGATGGCCTACGGCGCGTTTCCGGATGCGCCGGCGGTACCGAATTCTAGCTCGAAAGAGACGCCCGCCGCGCTAGCTGCGCGTGCGCGCCTGGCGGTGATACCGCACATGCTCAAGGGCGATCGGGTTGAGATGCGGCCCCAGCAGCGGCGTGCCGTTCGGCTGAACCCGCATGTCATCGTCGATCCAGATCGCACCCCTGTCGAACAGCACGTGGTCGTTCGGGCACAGGCAAAGGACGTTGTCGATAGTGTCCGGGCCGTAGTGCGGAGCGCCCAGTGGCCGAACGTGAGCTGCTTCTGAGTAGCTGCCACCTGGAACCGACAGAACCACGCCGCACACCTGGCACCGGTGTCCGTGCTGGTCCTTGACGTGCCGAGAGACCTGCGTGTCCCGCACCACTCGGACAACGGTTCGCTTGACCACGCCCGGGGTGCTTGCCCCTATGGGCGCCGGCTTGCCAGCGGTCGACGGCGGTGCGGAGGGGACATAGTCGACCTCCGCCCTAACCAGTCGAAATCTGTAGATCAGGAATCGGTCCCGGCCCGCTTCCTGCCAGCTGTGCTCGACGCGGTAAAGGCCGTCGTACCGGTAGCCGTTTCCGTCGCGTCGAGTCACGCGCACGGGAGTTCCTTGGTCGCACGCTCGGATCAGCCCGAGGTTTCCGAGGGTCGCGGTCTGATCCGCGACATGCCGACCTGTGGTGGGATCACGCCCGCCCTGGCCGGTGTAAATCACGAGGTCCCCGTCGTCGATGTCGTCGGGATATCCGCCGCTCAGCACGACCGATTCCGCCGGCAGCCCGTCTCCGTAGCCGGCGATGCCGGCTTGCAGCGCTCGATGCACGCCAGCGTCATGCAGCGCCTGTCGGCTCACGAACCGCGTACCTGCCGGGATTCCAGGAATCTCGCCGTGCGGCATGGTTGCAGCTTGGTGCTCAGGGATTCACGAGATTCAGCGGGCAGTCCGAGGGCGGGATGTCTTGGCGAGGAGCGTCGCCCCAGTCGGCGAGCAGTGCGCCCAAGTCTGCGCCATCCACCTTCTCATCGAAGTTGATGTCGGAGCGGTAGGTCAGGCCTTGGGCGGGGTCGGAAAAGACCCGCCATTCACTGACACTGGTTGAAGTGCATTCACTACTCCAGGGGCAGCAGATGCAGTTCGTGATGGTTGGGTAGTACGGCTTGTACTCAATGCGTCCGTTTGACCAGGCCCGAAACATTGCGCCATGCAACGCAGAGCTGCTGCTTGTGCCTGTCAGCGGCTGCGAGATCCCGTACCACACGATCGTCGGCCCGGCCTGCGCCGTGGCGGCGGTGCTGACGGCGGACACTGCGGCAGTGACTGCGCTGGCGTTCGCGCTAGGGGCGAGGCTGCTGACGAACGGGTAGGCGAGGATCGCTCCTGCGAGGAGCGCGAGGCCGAAGCCGGTAGAGATGTTCTTCATGTGTTGAGATCCTGGGCGCGTTGGCCCGTGGTGACAGGCGAAGGAAATCAGGGGGTCCTCGCGACGCGGAACCCGACGTCGCCGTACGCGTAGCCGTCGCCGGGCGTGCCGCTGTCGCGGGTGGACGAGCGCACGTTGTACGAGTCGTCGTACCAGGAGCCGCCGCGGAACACGCGGCTCGACGCACTTACCGGACCCGTTGGATTCGTTTGGGCTGCCGACGAGTAGGGGCCGTACCCGTCGTTCACCCACTCATGCACGTTGCCAAGCATGTCGTGGAAGCCGAAGGCATTGGCAAGCTTGCCGCCGACTGCATGAGTCTGACCGCCGGAGTTCCCGCCGCAGCATGATCCGTACCACGCGAATGTCCCCACCGTGTTGTCATCCGTCGAGCCGTTATAGAACGGCGTCTGCGTCCCCGCGCGGCACGCGTACTCCCACTCCGCTTCCGTCGGAAGCCGGAACCCCGTAGCGCTCAAGTAGTTCTGGATGGTGTTCCAATTCACCCGCTCCACCGGGCGGCTCGGGGAGTCCGAACCCCCCTGGAAGAGCGACGGATTGCTTCCCATCCGCGCCACCCACTGCGCCTGCGTCACCTCGTATCGACCTAGGTAGAACGCGTTCGTCAGCGTCACCTGATGCACGGGCTGCTCCGTTGAGTGGCACTCGTACTGGTTCGACCCCATGATGCAGCCCATCTGGAACGTCCCCGGCGGCACTAGGAGCATCTCCACCTGTGTCGCCGTGTCGCGCACGCGCCACGGGCGGCCAGTGGCGATGATCGCGGCACGCAGCGTCGGGTCCGTCACCACCGCCGGGTCCGGCTGCGCTTGCACCACCGTTGCCCACGTTGGAATCGTGACGCACTCACCCCAGTTGCCGAGCTGAACGCCGAGATCCGCGCCATCCACGACCCCGTTCATGTTCAGGTCTGCCGCACACGACTCGCATGGCCCCCACGCCGCGAGCAACTGTCCGAGATCCGCACCGTTGATGATGCCGTCGTTGTTCAGGTCACCTGCACAGGACTGCGCAGAAGCGCGTGCGGTGAGAGCGAGGACGGCAAGCGCACCGAGCGCGGCGTTCCGGATGTGGTTGAGCATGATTCTGTCCCTGGAGTCCGCCGAAACCGCCCGCCACGGGACACCCCGGGCGGAGGGCTTCCGCAATCGTTGAGGCGGAAACCGCCCAGATCTGGGATCAGGCTTCCCCGGGAAGTACCCGCACGCGGGGGGAACGCAGGCGCGGAGGGCCGGGGAGCGGTGCGGAACCGCCGAATCCGGCGGATGTGCCCCGAATGTGGCTACCCTCGCGCCATGATCTACACCCACACCATGCAGGAAGCGCCGCCGGTGCAACGCGATGTAAGGAACAGCTCACGACACCTCGGGTTCACCGCCGTGGACCGCGTCACCCCAGCCGAGCAGCACCCGAAGCCGCGACCTGGCCGACGGCGGTAGAGCCGCGACTAGCAGCTCGAGCTCGTCGTCGCGCATCCCGTCGAGCAGCTCGACCAGGCGCGCCAGCAGGTCGGTCCGGCAGCGTCCGACGTTGCCCTGGCGGGGTCCACCGCGTCGAAGTCGTGTGGGAAGTTCTGTGGGAAGTCGGGCGCCGGCTGCACCATTTCCAGCTGGAATGTCGCGATTCGCCGTAGGCCGCTGAGCTACGGGGCCGTGTTTTGGGGAGGGTAGTCCATCGACGTCCGGCGATGTTCGTAGGCGTCCGGAATCCCATGATTCCCTGATGGATTCCGTCGCCGGCGCGATGCGCCCGGCACGCGTCGGTTGTCCGCCGACGTCCGCCGAAATGCGCCCTTGGCGTCCCGGTTTGTGGGAAGTTTTGTGGGAAGTTATCTCGGGGCCATCCGTGCCCGTCGCCGCCAGCGTCGCCGGCTCAGCCGACAGGTCGGCGACGCGTCCCAGGTGCACGCCCAGGTCGCTCGTCCGCAGCCCGACGTAGTGCACGTCCGTCGTCGCGATGTTCGCGTGCCGCATCAGGCGCTTCAGCACCTGGGGCGCGATGCCGGCATTCGCCAGGCGCGTTGCGAACGTGGTCCTCAGCGCGTGGAAGTCGACGCGCTCGCCGGCGGCGTTCGTTGCGCAGCTACCGGTGCGCGTTCGCCCCTGGATGCCGGCGCGCTCGAGGTCGCCGTACAGCGTCTCCTTCGCCGGCACGCGCGGCACGACCAGCTCGCAGCCGGCCGGGCACAGGCACCGCAGGTGCTCGAGCGCCTCGAGCGCCTGGTGCACCAGCGGGAGCTCGTCGTCGCGCTTCGCCTTCGCGATGGTCGCCCGGATGCGCAGCACGCCGGCATCGACGTCGACGTCGTTCCAGCGCAG
>JBILTM010000045.1:0-28571 GCA_044371545.1 Burkholderiaceae bacterium | reverse complement strand
GGCGGAGCCTTCGCTGGAGGCCGCCGACACCTCGTCGCTGCAGTCGATCCTGTGCGCCGGCTCGCCGCTGCGGCCGGACACCAAGCGGCAGGTGATCGAGCGCTTCGGCCCGAAGCTCACCGAGCTCTACGGCTTCTCGGAAGGCTTCGCGACGATGCTCAAGCCCTGGCATCCGGCGGCGAAGTTCGAGACCGTCGGCACGCCGGTGATCGGCTTCGAGATCCGGATCCTGTCGGAGGACGGGCGCGAGCTGCCGCGCGGCGAGGTCGGCGAGATCGCCGGCTACGGCGGCGGCATGATGAAGGGGTACCACGGCCGGCCCGAGGAGACCGCGAAGCTCGTCTGGCGCGACGAGCGCGGGCGCAGCTTCATCCGCTCGGGCGACGTCGGCCGGCTCGACGAGGACGGCTTCCTGTCGATCCTCGATCGCAAGAAGGACATGATCATCAGCGGCGGGTTCAACGTGTTCCCGAGCGACCTCGAGCAGGTCGTGGGCGGCCACCCCGCGGTGATGGACGTGACGGTGATCGGCATCCCGCACGAGCGCTGGGGCGAGACGCCGCTCGCGCTGGTGATCCGCAAGCCCGGCGCCGCGGCGACCGAGGCCGAGGTGCTCGCGTGGGCCAACGAGCGGCTCGGCAAGCACCAGCGGCTCGGCGCGGTGGAGTTCCGCGCGGAGTTCCCGCGCAACGCGCTCGGCAAGGTGCTGAAGAAGGACTTGAGGGCGCCGTACTGGGCGGCCGCTGGACGCGTGCTCTGACGCGTCGGTCCGCGCCTCAGCGCACCTCGATCCGGTAGCTCGCGCGCTGCGCTGGCGGCTCCGTCGGCGGATCGGCCGGGCGGCGGAACTCGAAGCGCAGCGTGCCGGTGCCCGGCTCGGTGCCCGCGAAGCGCCAGGTCTCCTGCGCGGCCACGCCGGCCAGATCGCCGGGCCCGGCATCGCCGCGCGCGACCCGGTCGGCGCGCACGATCGACGGCATCGGGTCGACCAGCGCCCAGCGGTAGCCGCTCGAGGGGAAGCTCGGCAGCCGGACCTCGAAGACGTCGCCGACGCGCGTGGCGATCCGGTAGCCGCGCAGGTCGACCGAGGGCACGCCGTCGGGCGCGGGCCCGATCGACGTGGTCGGCGCACCGAGCATCGGCGGCGCCATCATCGAGGGCCGGTCGGCCATCGACGGCGACTCGCAGCCGGCGAGCAGCGACGCGAGCGCGACGACGGCGGACACCGGCACGCCACCGCGGACGCGGCGCGCCCCCCCCGGTATCGGGCGTTGCGCTCGGACGGCGGGGACGGCGGTCATCGGCGGGGCTCCTGCGGGACGTCGGTCCCCGATGCTACACGCCCCCGACGACCGTCCCGCGCGACGGCGCCTGCAGCACGATCACCGAGCAGGCCGCCTCGTCGAAGCCGATCACGCCGCCGCCGTTCTCGGCGAGCGCGAGGTCGGCCTTCCCGGCCTGCCGCTCGCCGGCCTCGCGGCGCAGCTGCAGCGCGAGCTCGTAGACCATCGACAGGCCGGTCGCCCCGACCGGATGGCCCTTCGAGACCAGGCCGCCCGACAGGTTGACGGGGCGCGCGCCGTCGAGCGCGGTCGCGCCCGAGCCGACGTAGGCGCCGCCCTCGCCGTCCGCGCAGAAGCCGAGCATCTCGCACTGGAAGACCTCGCAGAACGAGGTCGCGTCGTGGACCTCGGCGAGGTCGATCGCCTCCGGCCCGATGCCGGCCGCGGCGTACGCGCGCTGCGCCGCGAGCCGCGACAGCCCGGGCTCGTCGAGCGCGCGGTACTTGCCGCCGGTCATCGCGGCCGAGCGCACGCGGATCGCCCGTTCGCGCACGCGGGCGGGCAGCGTCGCGAGCACCTCGGACGAGCACAGCAGCGCCGCGGCGGCGCCGTCGCCGATCGGCGAGCACATCGAGCGGGTCAGCGGCGCGCTCACCAACCGGTCGGCGAGCACCTGCTCGGGCGTGACCTCGAATCGGTACTGCGCGAGCGGGTTGCGCGCGCCCATCGCATGGTTCTTCGATGCGCCGACGGCGATCTGCCGCGCGGTGGTGCCCCAGCGCTTCATGTGCCACGCGGCCTGCATCGCGTAGGTGTCCATGAACACCGTGCCGCCGCCGGCGCCGGGCGCGAAGGGCTTGCCGGCCTGCTCGCCCGCGCGCCGGTAGTAGTCGTGCCACTCCTGCGGATCGAGCTGGTCGATGCCGCCGGCGAAGATCGCCTGCGTGCGCGCCGGGTCGCCCTCGACGTAGGTCTTCTCGACGCCGATCGCGAGCGAGATCCCCGCCTGGCCCGACAGCACGTCCTTCCACGCGCCCTGGAACGCCATCGACGCGGTCGCGCAGCCGCCCTCGACGTTGACCATCGGCACGCGCTCGGGAAAGCGCCCCTCGCGCACCAGCGGCGTGAAGCACACCTGGCCGCGGATGTTCGGCTGGCCCCACTTGTCCATGCCGCAGTTGCCGAACCACGAGGACTCGATGCGGCCGCCGTCGTCGAGGCCCGCGTCGCGCAGCACCGCCTCGTAGGCCTCGCGGGCGAGGTCCTTGAAGCCCGCGTCGGGGCGCTTGGCGAAGGGGGTGCAGGCCACGCCGATCACGTATACGTCGCTCATCGCCGGAAGGCTCCTGGTCGGGTTGTCGGGATTCAGGCCAGCCGCAGCGGCAGCCGCGTCATGCCGCGCATCACCATCGCGTCGAGCCACTCGGTGTCGCCCGCGCCGCGCGCGATCCGCGGGTGGCGCTCGAGCAGCGCGGTGATGCAGGCCTGCGCCTCGAGCCGCGCGAGCGGCGCGCCGAGGCAGAAGTGGATGCCGGAGCCGAAGGTCAGGTGCCGGTTCGGCGAGCGTGCGAGGTCGAGCTCGTCCGGGCGCTCGAAGCGGCGCGGGTCGCGGTTCGCGGCGGCGACCATCGCGTAGACGCGCTCGCCGGCGCGCAGCACGCGCCCGCCGATCTCGTGGTCGCGCGCGACGACCCGCGCGACCGAGTTGCTCGGCCCGTCGTAGCGCAGGAACTCCTCGACCGCCGAGTCGATCAGGCCGGGCTCGGCGCGCAGGCGCGCCAGCTGCTCCGGATGATCGAGCAGCGCGTTGACCGCGTTCGTCAGCAGGCTCGTCGTCGTCTCGTGGCCGCCGAACAGCATCAGGATGCAGGTGCCGACCAGCTCGTCCTCGGAGAGCGCGCCCTCGTGGTCGGTCGCGGCGATCATGCGGCTGATCACGTCCTCGCGCGGCTCGGCGCGCCGCTCGGCGATCAGGGCGCGGAAGAACGCGGCCATCGCGTGCGTGCCGTCGCGCACGCGCTCGTAGCGGCGCGGCTCGGCGCGCGAGGTGCCGATGAAGGCGCGGATGTCGTCCGACCAGCCCTTGATCTCGTCGAAGCGCTCGCGCGGGATGCCGAGCATGTCGAGGATCACCCACGCCGGCACCAGCGCGGCGACCTCGGCGGCGAAGTCGATCTCGTCGCGGCCGTGCACGCGCTCGAACACCTTGTCGACGACGCGCCGCACCTGCGGCTTCATGCCCGCGACCAGCCGCGGGTTGACGACGCCATTCAGGATGCGGCGCAGCCGCGTGTGCTCGGGCGGGTCGCGGAAGACCAGCCACACCGACAGGTAGCGCATCACCTCGGCGAGCATCGAGCGGCGCGCCTCGTCCTTCAGCGACGCGTAGAACGGCGCGAGGCGGTTGGGCGACAGCGCGTCGGCCATCGCGACCTCGCGCACGTCGTCGTAGCGCGTGACCACCCAGGTGCGCAGCGCCGGGCTCCAGTGCACCGGGTCCTCGTCGCGCAGCCGCGCGAACAGCGGGTACGGATCGCGCCGGACCGCCTCGTCGGTCGGGTCGTAGACCGGCGCCTCGGCGGTCAATGCACGCTCCCGGCGGGCGCCGGCTCGAGCGGCACGCGCTCGGCGATCGTGACCCGGTGCAGCAGCCGGCGGTGGCCCTCGTAGCCGCCGGTGGCCGCGTGCACGAGGCGGCGGTTGTCCCACAGCAGCAGCATGCCGGGCGCCCAGCGGTGGCGGTAGACGAACTCGGGCTTCTTCTGGTGCTCGAAGAGGCGCTTGAGCAGGTCCGTGCTCTCGTCCGCGGGCAGGCCCTCGATGCCGATCGTGTAGCCGGGGCTCACGAAGAGCGCGACGCGGCCGGTCTCGGGGTGCGCGCGCGCGACCGGGTGCGCCCGCGTGGCGAGCGCGTCGTCGCCGAAGCGGATCGCCATCGAGCGGCCGCGCGCGCGGTCCTGCTCGCCGTACATGCCGTCGCGCGCGTAGCCGCGGCGCGCCGAGTGCACCGCGCGGCGGTCGCGCAGCAGCGTGCGCTCGGCCGCGGGCAGCGCGTCCCAGGCGGCCGCGCCGCAGGCGAACAGCGTGTCGCCGCCGACCGGCGGCACGATCGTGCCGTACAGCGCGGTGCCGGCCGGGGGCACCGGCAGGAAGCTCCAGTCGGAGTGCCAGGTCTCGGCGAAGATCCGCGCCTGCTCGTCGGGCTCGCGGCGGATCTCGACGACGTGCGCGTGGCCGGGGATCGGGGCGATGAACGGATCGTCGCCGCGGGGCCCGAGCGCGAGCGTGAAGCGCTCGAGGTCCTCGATCGACATGTCCTGCTCGGGGAACGCGACGACGCCGTGATCGAGCCAGGCCGCGCGGAGCGCGGCGATCGTCGCGTCGTCGAGCGGCGCGGACAGGTCGACGCCGCGGACGAAGGCGCCGCAGGCGGCGCCGGTGGGTTCGATCTGGATCATGGCGCCGGTGTCTCCCAGGGTCGCGTCGTCGTGCGTCGCGGCCCTCGGAAGGTCGGGGCCGTCGCGGCAGGGCTCGGGCCGTGCCGGGTCGGCCGATTGTTCGCGATGGGGGCGGGGGGGTCAAGCCGGCGGACCGCGCGCGGCGGGGCGCCCGGCTGCGTCAGTCGTCGTCGAACCCGAGGCCGAGCTGGCGCGGGTCGGCCGCCGCCTTGGGCCGCCCGCGGCGAACCGGCTCGCGCTGCGGGTGGCGGCTGCCGTGCCGCGTCCAGACGGCCTGCGCGAGGCGGCGCGCGTCCGGGTCGCGCCGCACCGCCCAGATCCGCTCGCGTGCCTCGCGCGCGGCCCGCGACCACTCGACGATCGGCGGCGGGTAGTCGGGCGTGCCGAGCTCGGGGATCCAGGCGCGCACGAAGCGGCCCTCGGGGTCCTGGTCGGCCTGCTGGCGGGCGGGACTGTAGACACGGGTCGCGTTGATGCCGGTCACGCCCGACTGCATGTGCAGCTGCGGCCAGTGGATGCCCGGCTCGTAGTCGACGAAGCGGTGCGCGAGCACGAGGCCGGTGCCGCGCCAGTGCAGCCACAGCGGGTAGGCGGCGACGCTCGCGAGCATCGCGCGCATCCGGAAGTTGAGCCAGCCGGTCGCATCGAGCATGCGCATGCAGGCGTCGACGATCGGCCAGCCGGTGCGGCCGTCGCGCCAGGCCTCGAAGCGACGGCGCTCGTCGTCGTCGAGCGCGCCCTCGTTGCGCAGGCCGTCATAGCCCGGGTGCGGGTTGCGGTGCTCGATCGCCGGCTCGCTCTCGAGCTTCTGCACGAAGTGGCAGTGCCAGTGCAGCCGCGACTCGAAGGACTTGAGCCCGGCGCGGCGCGCGGGGTCGGTCTCGCCGCGCCGCGCGGCCCAGGTGGCCCGCACCAGCTCGCGGACCGACACGGTGCCGAGCGCGAGGTGCGGCGACAGGCGCGAGCAGTCGTCGGGCGCGGTCAGCGGCGAGGCCATGCCGGCCCGGTAGCGGGCGAGCGGCTCGCCGAGGAAGCGCTCGGTGCAGGCGATCGCCTCGGCGCGGCCGCCGCGCTGGCGCAGCGGGGGGTCGGGGTCGCCCGGGTAGAAGGCCGAGGGGTCGGGGACGGCCGCGAGGCCGGGGACGGGCGGGTGCTCGACGCCGTCGGTCGCGGGCGCGCCGGGCTCGGCGCCGAGGGCCCGGGCCGGGCGCCGCGGCTCGGAGGCGGCGCGCGCGGCCTCGGCGTTCGAGCCGCCTGCGACGGCCCTCAGCGCGGCCGGCGCGGGCAGCGGCTCGGCCTGCATCCGCGCCATCCAGATCGCGCTCCAGCGGTCGCGGTCGTCGAGCCGGCGCACCACTGCGTTGGTCGGCCACTCGCGCCAGCGCAGCCCGTTCGCGCGGATCCAGCGGCCCACCGCGCGGTCGCGCGCATAGCTGGCCGCGTGACCGGTCTCCTCGTGCGACAGCAGCTCGAACGCGCCGAAGCGCCGGTGCAGCGCGGCCAGCACCGCGACCGCGTCGCCGCGCGCGGTCCACAGCGGGGCGCCGAGCGCGGCGAGCGCCGCGTCGAGCGAGGCGAGGCATTCCCGCGCGAAGCCGAGGTGGCGCGCGGACGCGTCGGGTTCGCGCAGCAGCGCGGGCTCCGCGATCCACAGCGGAATCACCGGTTCGCCGCTCGCGGCGGCGTGCGACAGCGGGGCGTGGTCGACGACGCGCAGGTCGCGCTTGAACCAGACGACTCGGATCATGGTGCGGGAACGATCATGCCATCGGCGGCCCGGCGGGCGCCGGATGCCCGGACGGGCCGCGCGGCGCATCGACTAGACTGCCGCCTGACCCTGTCTCGCGCCGCCCTGCCCGCTCCCCGCCCGCTGCCCCGCACGCCGATGACCGCCGACCTCCGCACCGACGCCGCTCCGCCCGACCGCACCTCGTCGACCGACGACGCGCGCGTCGAGCAGGTCCAGCTGCTGCCGCCGCCCGAGCACCTGATCCGCTTCTTCCCGATCCAGGGCACGCCGGTCGAGACGCTGGTCGCGGCGACGCGCGAGCGGATCCGCGCGATCCTGCAGGGCCGCGACGACCGGCTGCTGGTCGTCGTCGGGCCGTGCTCGATCCACGACCCGGCCTCCGCGCTCGATTACGCGCGCCGACTCGTGCACGAGCGCGCGCGCCACGCCGACCGGCTCGAGGTGGTGATGCGCGTGTACTTCGAGAAGCCGCGCACCACCGTCGGCTGGAAGGGGCTGATCAACGACCCCTACCTCGACGGCAGCTTCCGGATCAACGAGGGCCTGCGGATCGCGCGGCAGCTGATGATCGACATCGCGCGGCTCGGCGTGCCGGCGGGCAGCGAGCTGCTCGACACGGTCTCGCCGCAGTACATCGGCGACCTGGTCGCGTGGGGCGCGATCGGTGCGCGCACGACCGAGTCGCAGGTGCACCGCGAGCTCGCCTCGGGCGCGTCGGCGCCGATCGGGTTCAAGAACGGCACCGACGGCAACGTGAAGGTCGCGATCGACGCGATCCAGGCGGCGATGCGCGCCCACCACTTCCTCGGCGTTCACAAGAACGGTGGCGTCGCGATGGTGCGCACGCGCGGCAACCCTGACTGCCACGCGATCCTGCGCGGCGGCCGCACGCCGAACTACGACGCCGCCAGCGTGGCCGAGGCCTGCGACGCGCTCGCGGCGGCGGGGCTCGCGCCTTCGGTGATGGTCGACTGTTCGCACGCGAACAGCGCCAAGCGCCACGAGCGCCAGCTCGAGGTCGCCGCCGACCTCGCGGCCCAGGTCGCCGGCGGCAGCCGCCGCGTGTTCGGCACGATGATCGAGAGCCACCTCGAGGCCGGCGCGCAGCCGTTCGTGCCGGGCCGCGACGATCCGGCCGCGCTGCGCCGCGGGCAGAGCATCACCGATGCGTGCGTCGGCTGGGACGACACCGTCGCGGCGCTGGCGCGGCTCGCCAGGGCGGTCGACGCGCGGCGCGCGGCCGGCTGACGCGGCGCACCGGTCGTACACTTCGCCGACGCGGCCCACCCCACGAGGCCGCACCCACGAGGAGACGACCTTGGATCAGTCGAAGCGACGCGGCCTCGCCGCATTCGCCACCGCGCTCGCGCTGGCGCTGCCCCTCGCCGTGCCGGCGCCCGCCTTCGCGCAGGCCGACGCGTGGCCGTCGAAGCCGATCCGGCTGGTCTCGCCGTTCCCGCCCGGCGGCACCACCGACCTGCTCGCGCGCGTGTTCGCGCCGCCGCTGTCGCAGGCGCTCGGCCAGCAGGTGATCGTCGAGAACCGGGCCGGCGGCAGCGGCTCGATCGGCACCGGCTTCGTGGCGAAGTCCCCGCCCGACGGCCACACCTTCGTGGTGGTGTTCGACACGCACGCGGTCAACCCGAGCCTGATCCCGAACCTGCCGTTCGACACGAAGGCCGACCTCGCGCCGGTGATGCTGGTCGCGACCGGCGCGATGGTGATCACCGGCCATTCGACCGCGCAGCCGCACAAGACGTTCCCCGAGCTGCTCGCGGCCGCGAAGGCGAACAAGGGCCAGCCGCAGTACGGCACGATCGGCTCGGGCAGCCTCGCCCACCTCGCGATGACGCAGATGGGCGTGCAGGCCGGATTCACCGGCACGCACGTGCCCTACAAGGGCGGCGGGCCGCTCGCGCAGGACGCCTTCGCCGGCCACGTGCCGATCGCGATCGGCAGCGTCGCGCTGCTCGCGCCGCACATCCGCAGCGGCGCGCTGGTGCCGCTCGCGGTCACCACCGCGGCGCGCGACCCGGTGCTGCCGAACGTGCCGACGGTCGCCGAGTCCGGCGTGCCCGGCTTCGAGGCGACCGCCTGGTGGGGCGTGCTCGCGCCGGCGAAGACGCCGCCGGAGATCGTCGCGCGGATGAACGCCGAACTCGCGAAGCTGCTGCGCGACCCGCAGATCCGCGATCGCCTGTCCTCGCAGGGAATGAACATCGTCGCCTCGCAGCCCGAGGCGTTCGCGAGGTTCATCGACGAGCAGGCGGCGAAGTGGGCGAGGGTCGTCAAGGAGCACGGCATCCGTGCCGGCGACTGACGCGGCGCGGTTCAGCGCCCGCGCGACTCGATCGCGCGCAGGAACTCCGCGCGGTCGCGGTCGGAGTCGGCGTGGCAGCCCGCGAACGCCTGCGTGACGACGCGCTCGTCGCCGCGCCGGTCCTCGCCGAGCAGCAGGCACAGCTGCTCGGCCTCGATCACGCAGGCCGCGCCGCGCGCGCGGCCGTGGGTCACCAGCGCCTCGGCGATGTCGCGGGTCATCCACTCCTGGTAGGTGAAGCGGTGCCCGATCGCGTCGACCATCCGCGCGATCCGCCCGAAGCCGTGCAGCCGCCCGCCCGGCAGGTAGCCGACGTGCGCGACGCCGCGGAACGGCACCAGGTGGTGCGGGCAGACGCCGTGGACGGCGATGCCGCGGATCACGACGAGGTCCTCGCGCGGGTCGGCGAAGCCCTCGCCGAGCGCGTCGGCCGGGTCGAGGTCGTAGCCGCCGAGCAGCCGGCGCTGCCAGAGCTCGCGCACGCGCTGCGGCGTGCGGCCCATGTGCTTCGCGTCGGGGGCGAGGCCGCAGGCGCGCAGCAGGTCGCCGACCGCGCGCTCGAACGCGGGCGCGTCGAACGCGTCGCGCCGCGCGATGCCGATGCCGGGCGGCGCGGCGGGTGCGGGGTCGTGGTCGTGAGGCGCGTGGCCGTGGCCGAGCGAGGAGGCGGGGTGCGAGGGGTCGATGCTCATCGGGTGTTCGGGCGGCGGGCGGCGGGACGGCCCATCGTACCCTCGCAGGGCCTCGCGGCCCCGGACCGCCCTCAGGGCAGGAACGGCGGCGACAGCAGCCTGAGCCCGATCGAGAACCAGTGGCCGACGCCCCCGGGGCCCTGCTGGCTGCCCCAGGTCGTGTCGACCTGGACGCGGTCCGGCACGACCCACAGCCGCAGCCCGACCTGGCCCTGCACGCGCTCGCCGGTCACCCCGTAGGTCTCCGCGACCAGCAGCGCGCGCGGATGCATCGCGTACTCGAACCCCACGCCCCAGGTGCCCTGCACGTCGCTGCCGCCATCGGGCCCGCGGGTCGCGCCGAGGTTCAGGTGGAGCACGAGCCGGTCGGCCATCGTGGACACCGAGACCGGCACGTAGAAGTACGGGTGGTTGCGTCCGTCGACGGTCTCGCGCGGCAGCGTGTTCAGCGTGCCGAAGGCGACGCCCCAGCCCCAGTCGTCGGTGCGAAGCGGCCGGAACAGCGTCTTCACCTGGCCCTGGAACACCGAGCGCGACGCCGCGTCCGCGGGGTGCAGCCGGGCGCCGCCCAGGGTGAGCTCGAAGCTGCCGAACGGGTTGCAGCCGGGCAGCGCCCACAGCTCGTCGCCGCCCTGGCGGTAGGAGCGCACCCAGGTCTCGACCTGGCACGCCTTCGGATCGACGATCCGTGCATCGTCGGTCACCATCGGTCGGGCGGCCCGGACAGGGCCGCCCGGTGCGAGCCCGAGGGCGCAGGCGAGCGCGATCGGTTCGACCAGGCGGAGCCGCGCGTCGCGGCGGCGTGCCGCGCGGGGCGCGGGTCGGCGGGAGTTCGTCATCGCGGCGCAAGGATAGCTCGGTGCCGCCGCTGCGGCGGCACCGGTCCGGCGACGCGGACGCGCCAGAGCGTCGCAGCGCTCGGTGACAGGACGGTGACGGTCTTTCCGGAGTGCGCGCTTGCGTGCGGCGCGACGGCGCCCGTATCGTCGCTGGCGATGCGTGCGCGACCGTCCGTCACGGCCCGGCCGACGCACGCGGCGCCATCCGGCGCTTCGTGACCGGTCCGGTCGACATCGAGGTCACGGGCGGCTCGAGGGCGCCGGGCGAGCGCAGCGACCCCGGCTCACCGATCGGCACCCGAGGACCTACCGATGACCCAGAGCGAGTCCCGTGTCCACCACCGCGCCGACGGCGCGATCGGCTGGATCGTGTTCGACAACCCCGGCCGCCACAACGCGATGTCGGTCGCGATGTGGGAGGGCCTGCCCGCCGCGGTCGACGCGCTCGAGGCCGACCCGGCGGTGCGCGTGGTCGTGCTGCGCGGTGCGGGCGATGCGGCGTTCGTCTCGGGCGCCGACATCTCGCAGTTCGAAGCGGTCCGCGACTCGGTCGAGGCCAACGAGCGCTACGAGGCGATCGGCGACGCCGGCATGGCGCGCGTCGCCGGCTGCTCCAAGC
Source organism: Burkholderiaceae bacterium (assembly GCA_044371545.1). Classification (GTDB taxonomy): domain Bacteria; phylum Pseudomonadota; class Gammaproteobacteria; order Burkholderiales; family Burkholderiaceae_E; genus UBA4615. The sequence continues at coordinate 17,610 of JBILTM010000045.1, read as the reverse complement.
CGACGATCGCGATGCTGCAGGGCTGGTGCATCGGCGGCGGCGTCGCGATCGCGCTGCAGTGCGACCTGCGGATCGCGGACACGTCGATGCGCTTCGGTGTGCCCGCCGCACGGCTCGGGCTCGGCTACCGCTGGCGCGGCGTGAAGAAGCTGATCGACACCGTCGGCGCGCCGAACGCGCGCGAGATCTTCCTGACCGCGCGCCGCTACGACGCCGAGGACGCGCTGCGGATGGGCTTCGTCTCGCGCGTCGTCGAGCGCGGCACGCTCGAGGCCGAGATCCGCGCCGAGTGCGAGACGATCGCCGCCAACGCGCCGCTGACGATGGCCTCGATCAAGACCATCGTCGACGAGCTGACGCGTGGCGCACCCCACCTCGACACCGCGCGGATGGAGGCGGCGACGAAGCGGCCGTTCGCGAGCGAGGACTACGTCGAGGGGCGCCGCGCGTTCATGGAGAAGCGCCGGCCCGAGTTCAAGGGCCGCTGAGCGCGGGCGCCGGGACGAGGCCGGGAGGAGACGACGATGACGACGACGAAGACCACCACGACGATCACGACCACGACGGCGGGGCCGATGCGCCCGCGCAGGACGCTGCTGGCCGCGGGCGCCGCAGCGCTCGCCTGCGGCGTCGCGGGGCGCGCCCGCGCGCAGGCCTTCCCCGACAAGCCGATCCGGCTGATCGTGCCGTACCCCGCCGGCGGCGGCGCCGACTCCTGGTCGCGGATCGTCGCGGGCCGGCTCGAGAAGGTGATCGGCCAGCCGATCGTCTTCGACTACCGCCCGGGCGGCAGCACGACGATCGGCGCCGAGGCTGCCGCGCGCGCGCCGGCCGACGGCCACACGATCCACCTGTACGACAGCACCGCGTTCGCCTACGTGCCGAACATGCGACGCGTCGGCTACGACCCGATCGGCGGCTTCGTGCCGCTCGCGCACCTGGGCGCGCTGCCCTTCGTGCTGGTCGCGCATCCGTCGGTGCCGGTGAAGTCGATCCCGGAGCTGGTCGCGTTCGCGAAGGCCAACCCGGGCAAGCTCAACTGCGCGAGCGCCGGCGTCGGTTCGCCGCACCACCTGATCGGCGAGCTGTTCAAGTCTCGCACCGGGATCACGATGAACCACGTGCCGTACAAGGGCGCGGCGCAGTACATCGCCGACCTGCTCGGCGGGCAGGTCGACCTCGCGGTGTCGACGATCGGCCCGGCCGCGCCGCACATCCAGACCGGCAAGCTGCGCGCGCTCGGCGTGTCCACCGTGAAGCGCTCCGCCGCACTGCCCGACGTGCCGACGATCGCCGAGCAGGGCGTCGAGGGCTTCGACGAGAAGCCCTGGAACGTGTTCGTCGCGCCGGCCGGCGTGCCGGCGGGCCCGCTCGAGCGACTGCGCACGGCGCTTCGCGAGTCGATCGCGGACCCCGAGGTGCAGGCGGCGCTGCGCAAGGCCGGCGTCGAGGAGATCGGCGCGATCCCGGTCGAGCGCGTGACCGAGGCGATGCGCGCGGACCAGGTGAAGTGGGGCGAGGTGATCCGCCGCGCGAACATCACCATCGACGGCTGAGGCGCACGATGTTCCGACCTTCCTCCGGCGGCGCCTTCGAGGGCCTGCGCGTGATCGACCTCGCGCAGGTGCGTTCGGGGCCCACCTGCGTGAAGCAGTTCGCCGACTTCGGCGCCGACGTGATCCGCATCGAGTCGCCGCCGGCCTCGGGCCGCGTCGAGGTGGTCACCGGTCCGCGCGACGGCGCCGACATGCAGAACCTGCACCGCAACAAGCGGCTGATCACGCTCGATCTGAAGGCGCCGCGCGGGCGCGAGGTGCTGCACCGCCTCGTCGCGACCGCCGACGTGCTCGTCGAGAATTACCGGCCCGACGTCAAGGCGCGGCTCGGCATCGACTACGACACGCTGTCGGCGATCAATCCGCGGATCGTGCTCGCGAGCATCTCCGGCTTCGGGCAGGACGGGCCGTATCGCGACCGCCCGGGCTTCGACCAGATCGCACAGGGCATGTGCGGGCTGATGTCGGTGACCGGACGGCCGGGCGAGGGGCCGATGCGCGCGGGCGCCGCGGTGGTCGACGTCGCGACCGGCCTGTACGCGGCGCTCGGCGTGATGACCGCGCTCTTCGAGCGCCAGCGCAGCGGCCGCGGCCAGTGGGTGCAGGCCTCGCTGCTTCAGTCGGGCCTCGGGCTGATGGACTTCCAGGCCGCACGCTGGCTGGTCGACCGGCAGGTGCCGCCGCAGGTCGGCAACGACCATCCGACGAGCATGCCGACCTCTGCGTATCCGACGGCCGACGGGTGGCTGAACCTCGGCGCCGGCGGCGACTCGATCTGGACGCGGCTGTGCGCGGCGCTCTGCGCCGAGCTGCCGGGGCTGCGCGACGATCCGCGCTTCGCGAAGGACGTCGACCGCGCGACGAACCGGGTCGCGCTCAACGAGACGCTCGCCGGGGTGTTCCGCGGCCGCACGACCGACGACTGGATCGAGCGGCTCAACGCGCTCGGCGTGCCCTGCGGCCCGATCTACCGCGTGGACGAGGTCTTCGCCGACCCGCAGGTCGTGCACGGCGGCATGGTCGCGACCGTGCCGCATCCGACGCGCGGCGAGCTCGAGGTGCTCGCGCCGACCGCGACGCTGTCGCGCACGCCGGGCCGGCTGGAGCGCGCGCTCGGGCCGAAGGGCTGGGACACCGACGACGTGCTGGCCGAGCTCGGCTACTCGGCCGAGGACATCGCGGCGCTGCGCGCCGAGGGCACGGTCTGAGCAGTCCGTTCGCTTCGATAGAACGGTTTCGCGAAAACGATGAATTGGATCGAATGAGCCCGACTGCCTAGCATCCCGCTCCGTCACCTCCCCGCGACGGACCCGAAGATGCCCGGCCTCGACCTGCTGCTGTCCAACCTGCTCCAGCCGATCGTGCTGGCGTTCCTGCTCGGCGCGATCGCCGGCTTCGTGAAGAGCGAGCTCGAGCTGCCCGAGCCGGTCATCAAGCTGCTGTCGATCTACCTGCTGTTCTCGCTCGGCCTGACCGGCGGACGCGAGCTCGCGAAGGCCGAGATCGGCGACGTGCTGCCGCTGCTCGCGGCGACCACGGTGCTGACCTTCGCGATCCCGAGCGGCGCGTACCTGGTCGCGCGGCGCCTCGGCGGGCTCGACGTGTCGAACGCCGCGGCGCTCGCCGCGCACTACGGTTCGGTGTCGACCGCGACCTTCTTCGCGTCGATGAGCTTCGCGACCGCGATGGGCGCGCCGGCCGAGGGCTACCTCGCGGCGATGGTCGCGCTGATGGAGTTCGGCGTCATCTACTCGCTCGTGCTGGCGCGCGTCGCCTCGGGCCGGCGCGAGGGCGGCGGCTTGAAGGTCGCCGAGCTGGTGCTGAGCGTCGTGCGCGGCCGCGGCATCCTGCTGCTGCTGGGCGGCATGGCGATCGGCGCGATCGCCAACGACAAGCAGTGGGCGCAGATCTCGCCGTTCTACGAGGGCCTGTTCCGCGGCATGCTGATGCTGTTCCTGCTCGAGATGGGCATCACCGCCGCGCGGCAGATCGCGGCGTTCCGGCAGGTCGGCGCGTTCATGGTCGCCTTCGGCATCGCGCTGCCGATCGTGCACGGGCTCGCCGGCGTCGCGATCGGGCACGCGGTCGGGCTGTCGACGGGCGGCGCGTTCGTGTTCGGCGCGATCTGCGCGAGCGCCTCGTTCATCGACGCGCCGGCCGCGTGCCGCGCGTCGCTGCCCGAGGCGAACCCGGGCATCTACCTGACCTCGTCGCTCGGCGTCACGCTGCCGTTCAACCTGCTCGCCGGGCTGCCGCTGTACTGGGCGTTCGCGAGCTGGCTGGCGCGCTGAGCGCCGCCGCAGCGCAGCGTGAGCGGCGCGCGCGGCGCGGCTACCATCGCCACCTGTGACGAGAACGGGGAGACGACGCGATGTGGCTGCGCGACTGCTGGTACGTGATCGCCTGGGACCACGAGATCCCGGCCGCCGACTCGAACGCGCTGTTCACCCGGATCGTGCTCGGCGAGCCGATCCTCGTGCTGCGCACCGCCGACGGCGGCTTCGCCGCGCTCGCGGACCGCTGCTGCCACCGCCTCGCGCCGCTGTCGAAGGGCCGCCGCGAGGGCGACGGCGTGCGCTGCGGCTACCACGGCATGGCCTTCGACGCGCGCGGCCGCTGCATCGAGGCGCCCGGCACGACCACGATCCCCGAGAAGGCGTGCGTGCGCGCGTATCCGGTGGCGGTGCGCAACCGCTGGGTGTTCGTCTGGATGGGCGACCCCGCGAAGGCCGACACGGCGCTGCTGCCCGACAACTTCTCGTGCGACCACCCCGACTGGCGAAACCGCCCCGGCTACCTGCACTACGACACGCCGTACCTGCTGATCTGCGACAACCTGCTCGACTTCTCGCACCTGTCGTACGTGCACGCGTCGACGCTCGGCGGCTCGACCGCGATCGCCGAGGCGCGGCCCGAGATCACGCGCGTCGACGGCCCCGGCATGCCGGGCATCCGCGTCGTGCGGCGCGTGCCGAACGTGCCGGCGCCCCCGTTCTACCTGCGGATGCGTGCGTTCGACGGACCGCTCGACCGGTGGTTCGACTACCAGTTCCTGCTGCCCGGCACGCTGCTGATGCACTCGGGCGGTCGACCCGCGGGCCGGCCCGAGGGCGACGACCGCGACGCGGTGCGGCTGCACAGCTGCCAGACGCTGACGCCCGAGACCGAGACCACGACGCACTACTTCTTCCAGCAGTCGCACCCGGCCGGGCACGGCGACGAGCGGCTCACCGAGTCGATCTTCCAGAGCCTGATCGGCGCGTTCAACGAGGACCGCGACATGATCACCGCTCAGCACCGCAACATCCTGCTCGCGCCGGACGCACCGATGGTGCCGATCCCGATCGACGGCGCGCTGGTGCAGTTCCGCCGCCTGCTCGCCGAGCGCCTGGAGGCCGAGCGCGCGCGATGAATCCCGCTTCGTCGGCGGACCGGGCGACCCCACGGACGAGTCGCTGAATCGCGAGCTGGAGGCGCGCAGGGCCCGCGTGCCGCAGCGCGGCCGGGGCCCCGGCGCAGCTCGCCGGCGCGCCCTCAGCCGGGCGAGACGCCGTGCCGCGCGAGCGCGGCGCGCGCGTCGTCGGCCGAGCGCACGAGCTCGGCGCGCAGGCCCGCGTCACGCGCGCCCTCGACGTTCACTTCGGTGTCGTCGAAGAACAGGATCCGCGACGGCGGCACGCCGATCGACCGGGCCACCGCGGCGAATGCGCGGGCCTCTGGCTTGCGCGCGCCGATCTCGTACGACATGAAGCATCGCGCGAACGGCGCGAGCAGCGCCGCGTACTCGAGGCCGAACTGCCGGTGGTGGGCCGGATTGGTGTTCGAGAACAGGTAGGCCGGCCGCCGCACGCGCGCGGCATCGACCAGCGCCTGCATGCCGGGCACCGGGCCGGTGAAGATCTCGCGCCAGCCGGCCGCGACGCCGTCGATGCCGATGCCCAGCGCGAGCCGACGATCCACGTGCGCGAAGAAGCCGGCGTCGTCGAGCTCGCCGCGCTCGTGCCGCCGATAGGCCTCGTCGAACTCGAACGCGGCGGCCACCGTGTCCGGCGGGCGGCCCGCGGCGCGCGCCCACGCGGCGAACACGCGCCCGAAGTCGATGCCGAGCACGACGCCGCCGAGATCGAACAGCAGCGCCTCGACGGTGGCCGCGTCGGCAGGAGCGGGAGAAGGGCGCATTAGGTCGGCCTCGGACACGGGGGCGGCTTGCGGGAGTCGGGGATCGGGCCGCGGCGAAGCCCCGCCGGGGCCGGCGCGCGGCCCTCAGCGCGGCGCCGCGGCCCCGTCCTGCCCGGCCTCGGCGTCGCCGTCCGGCCCGCGGGTCATCCGGTAGCGGAACGTGCACCGACCGTGTCCCTGCATGATCGTGTGCTCGCGGTCCATCGCGATGTCGGGGTTGTAGCCCTGCACGAAGGTGCCGTCCCGGTTGCACGACAGCAGGTCGCCGATGGCCTCGAGGCCCATCTCGCGGTACATCTCGGCGTAGCGGCAGCGCGTGACGTCGAAGTCGAAGGCCTCCGCGTCCGCCCGCAGGACGGTGGTCTCGAGGGCGCCGCCGGTCTTCCAGTTGTCGTAGAGGCGGATGAACGCCGGCATGCCGGTGTCACCCCCGGGCGATGCGGCGGCGAGCGCCCGGCCTTCCTCGATCGCGGCCTTGCGGATCGCCGTGTCGAGGATGTCGCGCGCCTGCGCCGTACCCAGCCGGGCCACCAGCTCTTCCCAGATCGGCTTGATGACCTGCGCCTGGAGCCGACGCTTCTCGAGAACGGGGATCGGCTGCATGGTCGCTCCTGGATGGTCGGCCGTCGGGCCTGTCCGACCCGGCGCACGGCCCACGACAAAAGACCCACCGGCCCCGAGGAGCGAGTGGGTCTCGACAGAAAGGTCCTGGTCGGGGTGAGAGGATTCGAACCTCCGGCCTCTACGTCCCGAACGTAGCGCTCTACCAGGCTAAGCTACACCCCGAGGCTCCCGCCGCGCTTGCACGGCAAGAGAGTCGGGGAGTGTAGCAGAACTGCCCCGGCCCTGTCAGTCGGGCGCGCCCGGCCTTGCCACGACGACGCCGGGCGGGCGCGCCCGCCGTGAAAGCGCCGTGAACGCCCTGTGACCGGCCCGTGACGTCCGCCCACGGACCCGGGGACCTGCGTTCCGGGCATCGCGATTGCTTGGCCGCAGGTCGTCTCCCACCCTGCCGGCACACGCCACCCGTGTCACACTCGAGTCGATTCGAGGCGGCCTGCGATCGCACCGGACGGCGCGTTCCGACGCGTCGTGCGGACGGATCGCGGCGCCCCCGACGCACCGACGGTCCCCGCTCGATCCTCCTTCCCTTACTTCCGTGCACCGACTCGACCCCCACCTTCCGATGGAGCCGGCCGTGAACGCGGCCGTCGTCGCGCCCGCGAGCCCGGCCGCCCACGAGACCGCGTCGCAGGCCCGCCCGGCGCCCGTGCTCGCGATCGTCGTGCCGACGTTCCGCGAGCGCGACAACGTCGCCGAGCTGGTCCGGCGGCTCGACGCGACGCTCGTCGGCATCCCGTGGGAGGTGGTGTTCGTCGACGACGACTCGCCCGACGGCACCGCCGACACGGTGCGCGAGCTCGGCCGCAGGGACCCGCGCGTGCGCTGCCTGCATCGCATCGGCCGCCGCGGCCTGTCGTCGGCCTGCGTGGAGGGCGTGCTCGCGACCTCGGCCGAGACGGTCGCGGTGATGGACGCCGACCTGCAGCACGACGAGACGATCCTGCCCGAGATGCTGCGCGCGATCCGCGAGCGCGGCGCCGACGTCGCGGTCGGCAGCCGCTACGTCGCCGGCGGCGGCATCGGCGAGTGGGACGAGGGGCGCGCGAGGATCAGCCGTTTCGCGACGCGGATCAGCCGTGTCGTCGTGCCCGAGGGCCTCGCCGATCCGATGAGCGGGTTCTTCATGGTCCGGCGCGACGTGTTCATGGACGCGGTCCGCGACCTGTCCTCGCTCGGCTTCAAGATCCTCGTCGACCTGTTCGCGTCGAGCCCCCGCGCGCTGAACTTCGTGGAGGTCCCGTACCGCTTCCGCGAGCGCCACGCCGGCGAGAGCAAGCTCGACAACCGGGTCGCCTGGGACTTCGGGATGCTGCTGCTCGACAAGGTGGTCGGGCGCTGGGTGCCGGTGCGGTTCCTGTCGTTCGCGATGATCGGCGGGCTCGGCGTGGTCGTGCACATGGTCGTGCTGGCCGCGCTGTTCCGCACCGGCCTGGCCGGCTTCGGCACCGGCCAGGCGGTCGCGAGCGCGGTCGCGATGGTGTTCAACTTCTTCCTCAACAACGCGCTGACCTACCGCGACTCGAAGCTCGAGGGCGCGGCGATGGTCCGCGGCCTGCTCGTCTTCATGCTGGTCTGCGGCCTCGGCGCGGTCGCGAACGTCGGTGTGGCCGACTGGCTGTTCTCCGAGCACCGCCAGGGGTGGGTGGTCGCGGCGCTGGCCGGCATCCTGGTCGGCGCGGTGTGGAACTACACGACCTCCTCCTTCTACACCTGGGGCCGGCGTGGCCGCTGAGCCCGGGCCGTCGGCGGCGGCCGGCGGGACCGGGTCGGCGACGGCGGGCGCGACCCGCGGGTGGGCGCTCGCGTTCGCGCTCTCGCTGCTGCTCGTCCCGCTCGCGCTCGCGCTGAAGCCGGGCACCGACCAGACCCTGTTCCTCGACTACTCGACCGAGCTGCTCGGCGGCGCGACGCTGTACGTCGACCTGTGGGACAACAAGCAGCCGGGCATCTTCTGGCTCTACGCCGCGATGCAGGCGCTGCTCGGCGCCGGCTGGACGAAGGTGCTCGCCGGCTACGCGGCGTGGATGTGCGCGGCCGCCGCGACGGGCGCGCTGGTCGCGCGCTTCGCCGTGCCCGCGGGCCGGGCGTGGCTGCTCGCGGTGCCGTTCACGCTCGGCGTCGTCTGGCTGCGCTCGAACCCCGACCAGGTCGCCCAGATCGAGGAATGGGTGGCGCTGCCGCTGTCGGCGATCCTGCTGCTCGCATCGCGCGCCGAGCCGGCGGGCGCGCCGGCGCGCGGCCGCTGGGTCGCCATCGGCGCGCTCGCCGGCCTCGTCGCGCTGCTCAAGCTCGTGCTCGCGCCGGTCGCGGTCGCGATCGCCGCGGCGGTGTTCGTCGTGCGGATGGCGACCGACCGGCTGCCCGCCCGGCACCTCGCGGTCGCGCTCGCGTGCGCGACCGCGGGCGTCGCGCTCGTCTGGCTGCCGGTGCTCGCATGGTTCGCGGCGCGCGGCGCCTGGGACGCGTTCTGGTGGACCAGCTTCGAGTATCCGCGGCTCGCGGTGGGCGCGACCGAGCGCGCGCCCGCGGCGCGGCTCGTCGCGACGCTCGGCTGGCTCGCGAAGACGACGTTCATCCTGGTGCCCGGCATCGCGCTCGCGCTCGTCGCCGCGTGGCGCGCGCCGCGTTCGCCGCTCGCCCGCGTCGTCGCCGGCGCGCTCGCCTGGGGCGTCGCGGGGCTCGCGATGATCCTCGCTCAGAAGTTCTCCTGGTGGGCGTACCACATGCCGTTGCTGGTCTGGCCGATGGGGCTGCTCGCCGCGGTCGGCTGCGCGTCGGCGTGGTCGGGCGCGGGGCGCCTGCGCACGGCCGCGCTCGTCGCGATCGGCGTCGGCGCCGCGGGGCTCGCGCTGCACGGCGCGCTGCTCGGATCGAAGTGGCTGCGCGGCACCGACTGGCCGTACGCCGCGAAGGACCGGGCCGTGATGGACACCGCGCGCGAGGTCGCCCGCGGCGCGACGCTCGTCTGCGGCACCTCGGTGGCGATCGGCGACCAGGACGGGCTGCAGTCGGCGACCGGGCTGAAGCGCGCGATGGCGACCAACGGCGTGTTCTGGGGCGCGTTCCTGCCGGCGCAGATCGAGCGCCTGCCCGACGAGCTGCGCGCGGCGCGGCCGGACCTGGTGTTCATGGACGCCGACCAGCGCGACGACCTCGCGCGCCGGTATCCGGACGTGCTCGCGCGGATCGAGGCCTGGCTGGCCGCGGAGTACGTGCCGCGGACGACCGACGCGCTGGACGGCCGGTGGTGGGAGCGCGCGCCCGCGGCGCGCTCGGCGGCCTGCCCGGCGTCGCGCGCGCCGTTCGAGATCCCGGGACGCTGAGGGCCCGGCGGGCGGGTCAGCGGTCGCGCTCGAGCGCGTGCTCGGCGAGCGCGATCAGCGCGCTGCGGTGTTCGCCGTCGGGGAAGTGCTCGAGCGCGGCGCGCCCCGCGTCGACCTCCTCGCGGGCGCGGCGACGAGCGTAGTCGAGCGCGCCGGTCGAGCCGATCGCCGCCATGATCGCGTCGAAGTGCTCGGTGTGGCCCTGCCGGATCGCCTCGCGGACCTGCTCGCGCTGCTCGGGCGCGCCGTGCCGCATCACATGGATCAGCGGCAGCGTCGGCTTGCCCTCGCGCAGGTCGTCCCCGACGTTCTTGCCGATGTCGGCGGTCACGCCCGAGTAGTCGAGCACGTCGTCGATCAGCTGGAACGCCGTGCCGATCCGGCGGCCGTACTCGGCCGCGGCCTCCTCGACTTCGGACGACGCGTCGCACAGCACCGCCCCGAGCCGCGCGGCCGCCTCGAACAGACGCGCGGTCTTGTAGCGGATCACCTTCAGGTAGCGCTCCTCGTCGACGTCCGGGTCGTTGCAGTTCATCAGCTGCAGGACCTCGCCCTCGGCGATGGTGTTGGTGGCGTCGGCCAGGATGCGCATCACCTGCATCCGGTCGACCTCGACCATCATCTGGAAGGCGCGCGAGTAGAGGAAGTCGCCGACCAGCACCGACGCTGCGTTGCCGAACGCGGCGTTGGCGGTCTGGCGCCCGCGGCGCAGCTCGGACTCGTCGACGACGTCGTCGTGCAGCAGCGTCGCGGTGTGGATGAACTCGACCACCGTCGCGAGCAGCACGTGGTGCGCGGCGGCGTGCTCGGGACGTCCCCCGTAGCCGAGCGCCCGCGCCGACAGCAGCAGCATCACCGGGCGCAGCCGCTTGCCGCCCGCGCCGACGATGTAGTCGGCGACGGTGTTGACCAGCACCACCTCGGAGCGCAGGCGCTGGCCGATCAGGCGGTCCATGTCGGCGAGGTCGGCGACGATGGCGGGGGGCAGGGAGGGGGTTCGCAAGATGCGATCCGGAAGGAGTGGCGTCGCCGTGGACCGAAACCCGGCGATTATAGCGACCGGTGCTCCCGGCCACCCTGCGAGTTGACCCGACGGGCACGGTTTCGTAGAATCTAGGGTTCCCTGCCTTCCGGGCGGCGTTCGCGCGCCGGCAGGGTCCCCGACGGGCATCCCCGGGGGCGGGCCGGACGGCGGCGGCACACCATCCCATTCGAGGTTCCACATGTACGCGGTCATAAAAACCGGCGGGAAGCAGTACAAGGTCTCCGCCGGCGAAAAACTCAAGGTAGAACAGATACCTGCGGACGTCGGAACCGAGATCGTGATCGACCAGGTGCTCGCGGTCGGCGAGGGCGATTCGCTCTGCGTCGGCGCGCCGCTGGTGTCGGGTGCAACGGTTTCGGCGACGATCCTGTCCCACGGGCGGCACGACAAGGTCCGCATCTTCAAGATGCGTCGCCGCAAGCACTACCAGAAGCGCCAGGGCCACCGGCAGAACTACACCGAGCTGTTCATCGCGAAGATCGCGTCGGAGCTCGGCCAGGTCACCGCCGAGGCCCCTGTCCAGGCCGCAACCCAGGCCTGATCGAGGAGCACACGACATGGCACAGAAGAAAGGCGGCGGCTCGACGCGCAACGGCCGCGACTCCGAATCCAAGCGGCTCGGCGTCAAGGCGTACGGCAGCCAGGCGATCCACGCCGGCTCGATCATCGTGCGCCAGCGCGGCACCCGGTTCCACCCGGGAACCAACGTCGGCATCGGCAAGGACCACACGCTGTACGCGCTGATCGACGGCACCGTGCGGTTCGCGGTGAAGGGCCCGATGCGCCGGCAGACGGTCAGCGTCGACCCGATCCAGTAAGCCCCGCTCCGCGGCGCTGCTGCACGAGGGCCCCGCGACGCGGGGCCTTCGTTTTTGCGGCCCCCCGCGGGCACCGAGGCCCTCCGGGGCCGATCCAGGCGCACACCATGAAGTTCGTCGACGAAGCCCGCATCGAGGTGATCGCCGGAGACGGCGGCAAGGGCGCCGTCGCGTTCCGGCGCGAGAAGTACATCCCCAAGGGCGGCCCGAGCGGTGGCGACGGCGGACGCGGCGGCTCGATCTGGGCGGTCGCCGACCTGAACGTCAACACGCTGATCGACTACCGCTACGCGCGGCTGCACCGTGCGCGCAACGGCGACGGCGGCGGCGGCTCCGACCGCTATGGCCGCGGCGCCGACGACATCGTGCTGCGCATGCCGGTCGGCACGCAGGTGTTCGACGATGACAGCGGCGAGCTGCTGTTCGACCTCACGAAGCACGGCGAGCGGGTGCTGCTCGCCAAGGGCGGCGACGGCGGGCTCGGCAACCTGCATTTCAAGTCGAGCACGAACCGCGCGCCGCGCCAGTCGACGCCGGGCACGCCCGGCGAGGCGCGCAAGCTGCGGCTCGAGCTGAAGGTGCTGGCCGACGTCGGCCTGCTCGGCATGCCGAACGCCGGCAAGTCGACCTTCATCTCTCAGGTGTCGAACGCGCGGCCCAAGATCGCCGACTATCCGTTCACCACGCTGCACCCGAACCTCGGCGTCGTGCGCGTCGCCGACGAGAAGAGCTTCGTCGTCGCCGACGTGCCCGGGCTGATCGAGGGCGCGGCCGAGGGCGCGGGGCTCGGCCACCAGTTCCTGCGGCACCTGCAGCGCACGCGGCTGCTGCTGCACCTGGTGGACCTGTCGCCGTACGACGACGCGCGCGACCCGGTCGCCGAGGCCCGCGCCATCGTCAAGGAGCTGCGCAAGTACGACGCGGCCCTGCACGAGAAGCCGCGCTGGCTGGTGCTCAACAAGCTCGACACGCTCGAGGGCACGCCCGGCGAGCGCGGCACGCCGCGCGCGAAGGCGGTGTCGGAGTTCAAGCGCCGCTTCCGCTGGAGCGGGCCGACCTTCGAGATCTCGGGGCTCACCGGCGAGGGCTGCGAGGCGCTGTGCCGCGCGATCTGGGAGCACCTCGCAGCGACCCGCGAGCCGGTGCCGCCGATCGAGGACGACCTGACCGCCACGGCCGCGGCGGCCCCGTCGACCGAACCCGAGGCCGTGCCGGCTGCGCCCGCGCCGGACTCCGACGACCCCCGCTTCCGACCCGTCGACCCGTCATGAGCGAGACCTCCTGCCTCCGCGACGCGCGCCGCATCGTCGTCAAGGTCGGCTCCGCGCTGGTCACCGACGAGGGCCGCGGGCTCGACCCGGTCGCGATCGATCGGTGGGGCGCGCAGCTCGCGCGGCTGCGCGCGCTCGGCAAGGAGGTGGTGATGGTGTCGTCCGGCGCGATCGCCGAGGGCGTCAAGCGTCTCGGCTGGCCGCGCCGCCCGAGCGAGATCCACGAGCTGCAGGCGGCGGCCGCGGTCGGGCAGATGGGCCTCGCTCAGGTCTACGAGTCGTGCTTCCGCGCGCACGGGCTGCAGACCGCGCAGGTGCTGCTGACCCACGAGGACCTCGCCGACCGCACGCGCTACCTGAACGCACGCTCGACGCTGCTCACGCTGCTGCGGCTGGGCGTCGTGCCGATCATCAACGAGAACGACACGGTGGTCACCGACGAGATCAAGGTCGGCGACAACGACACGCTCGGTGCGCTGGTGACGAACCTGATCGACGCCGACGCACTGGTGATCCTGACCGACCAGCAGGGCCTCTACACCGCCGACCCACGCCGGGACCCCGACGCGCGCCTGCTGCCGAGCGTGATCGCCGGCGATCCCGCGCTCGAGGGCATGGCGGGCGGCGCGGGCAGCTCGATCGGCAAGGGCGGCATGATCACCAAGGTGCTCGCGGCGAAGCGCGCCGCGCACGGCGGCGCGTCGACGGTGGTCTGCTCGGGACGCGAGGCCGACGTGCTGGTGCGGCTGGCGGCCGGCGAGCGGGTCGGCACCGAGTTCGTCGCGCAGACGCCGCGGCTCGCCGCGCGCAAGCAGTGGCTCGCCGACCACCTGCAGCTGCGCGGCGCGGTCCGCGTCGACGCCGGCGCCGGGCGCGCGCTGCGCGACGACGGCAAGAGCCTGCTGGCGATCGGCGTCGTCGAGGTCGTCGGCGACTTCGAGCGCGGCGAGGCGGTCGCGGTGCTCGACGCGCAGGGCCGCGAGCTCGCGCGCGGGCTGATCAACTACGGCGCCTCCGACGCGCGGCGCATCGCGCGCCGGCCGTCGTCGGAGATCGAGTCGGTGCTCGGCTTCGTCGAGGAGCCGGAACTGATCCACCGGGACAACATGGTCCTGCGCTGACCGCCTCGCGCGGGGGCCGCGGGCCCGCGTGCGTCCCGACACATTCGTTTGCGTGCCGTGCGCACCGCGCGCAGGCACCGTCGCGGCCGAGCCGACCCCCACCGGACCCGACGCGATCCAGCCGCGGCGACCCGTTTGCCGTGGCGCTCCCCCCGACGCCCGCCGCACCCCGACGACCTCCGATCGGCCCTGCGCCGCCGCCCGTCGCCCCGACGTGCCGCGACGGGTCGCACTAGGCGTCGACCCGGGTCACGGCGCGCGACACCTTCCATATCTTCCTCGACATGAACGTTGCGATCCTCGACGACGACCCGTACCAGCGACGGCTGCTGTCGATGCTGGCCGAGAGCGGGGGCCATCGCGCCATCGCCTTCGACAGCGGGCCCGCGCTCCTCGAGGCGGTCGCGCGCGGCGAGGCGATCGACCTGCTGCTGCTCGACTGGGTGATGCCCGAGATCTCCGGCGACGCGGTGCTGCGCGCGCTGCGCGACGGCGCGGCGCCCGAGCTGCCGGTGATCGTGGTGACGGCGCGCGACGGCGAGGCCGACGTGGTCGACGCGCTGCGGCTGGGCGCGGACGACTACGTGGTCAAGCCGCCCAAGGGGCTGGAACTGCTCGCGCGCATCGAGGCGCTCGCGCGCCGCGCGGGCGTCGGCCGCTCGGTGCCGGTGCGCGCCGGCCGCTTCGAGGTCGACCTCTCGCGTCGCGCCGTGCTGCTCGACGGGCGCGCGATCGTGCTGACGCTCAAGGAGTTCGACCTGGCGGCCCACCTGTTCCGCAACCCCGGCACGCTGGTCACGCGGGCCCAGCTGCACGAGTCGGTGTGGTCGGTCGGGCCCGACCTGGACTCGCGCACCGTCGACACCCATGCGAGCCGCGTGCGCCGCAAGCTCGGCCTGGACGGCAGCACCGGCTGGACGCTGCAGTCGGTCTACGGCTACGGCTACCGGCTCGTGCCGGCTTGACCGGAGCTCCCGCGCGGCCACGGTAGGCATCGCGCGCCGATGGTGATACCGTCGGATCGCTGCCCTCAACCATCGAAAGGAGGTGATCCGTGAAGAAACTGTCCGTCGTGCTCGCCATGCTGTCCCTCGGCACGTCCGTCGCGGTCGCCTGCCCGGGCAGTTCGATGAAGGACGCCAAGGCCGACCGGCCGGTCCCGCAGCAGTCGAAACCGGCCCAGTCGTCCTGATCCGTCATCCCGAGCACGAACGAAGGGGAGCGCGAGCTCCCCTTCGTCTTTCAGGAGCCCGCACCCGATGCCCGTGATCCGCCGCCTCGCCGCGATCGCGGCGTCGCTGGCCTGCGTCGCGACCGCGCCGGCGACGGCGCAGCCGTCGACCGCGCCGACGATGCCGCCATCGACTGCACCGACGCCCCCGCCTGCGCCGAGCGCTGCCGCACCGGCCGCGCCGAACCCGCCCGGCTTCGACGCCTGCCTCGCGCGGCTGCGCACCGACGCGGTCGCCCGCGGCGTGCCGGCGGCGGCCGCCGAGCGCCACCTCGGCGCGGTCGAGCGCGATCCGTCGGTGCTCGAGTCGCTCGACTTCCAGCCCGAGTTCAGGACGCCGATCTGGGACTACCTCGCGGGTCTCGTGGACGCGCAGCGCGTCGACGACGGCCGCGCGATGCTCGAGCGCTGGCGCGACGCGCTCGCCGCCGTCGAGGCACGCCACGGCGTCGATGCGGCCACCGTCGTCGCGGTCTGGGGCGTCGAGAGCGACTTCGGCCGATCGGTCGGGCGCAAGGGCATCGTGCGCTCGCTCGCCACGCTGTCGTGCGAAGGCCGCCGCCAGGCGTTCTTCCGCGGCGAGCTGATGGCGGCGCTGCGGATCCTCGTCGACGGCCACGTCGCGCCCGAGCGTTTCACGGGTTCGTGGGCCGGCGCGTTCGGGCAGACCCAGTTCATGCCGACGACCTTCCTCGAGGCGGCCGTCGACTTCGACGGCGACGGCCGCCGCGACATCGTCGACACCGTCCCCGATGCGCTCGCATCGACCGCGAACTACCTGAGGCGCGCGGGCTGGCGCTCCGGCGAACCGTGGGGCTGGGAGGTTCGACTGCCGCCGGGCTTCGACGCGTCGCTCGCCGGGCGCACCAAGCGACGTCCGCTCGCAGACTGGGCGTCGCGCGGCGTGAAGCGCGTCGACGGCCGGCCGCGCGAGCCCGCCGGCGCCGCGGCCGGGCTGATCCTGCCCGCGGGCGCGAGCGGGCCGGCCTTCGTCGTGCTGCGCAACTTCGACGCGATCTACGCGTACAACGCGGCCGAGAGCTATGCGCTCGCGATCGCGCACCTGGCCGACCGGCTGCGCGGCGGCGAGCCGTTCGCCACGCCCTGGCCCACCGACGATCCCGGCCTGTCGCGCGTCGAGCGGCGCGAGCTCCAGACGCTGCTGCTCGCGCGCGGCCACGCGATCGGCGAGCCCGACGGGCTCGTCGGCTCGCTCACGCGCCGCGCCATCCGCGACGAGCAGGCGCGGCTCGGCGTCGCGCAGGACGGACGCGCCGGAATGAAACTGCTGCGCGCGCTGCGCGCCGAGGCGCCCGCCGTGCCGCGCTAGCATGCGCGACCGACACAGGAGGAGAGGGACATGGGCGGCGAACGCATCGGCTTCATCGGCGCATCCGGCCTGATGGGGCACGGCATGGCGAAGAACCTGCTGGCCAAGGGCCACCCGGTCGCGATCACCGTGTACCGCAACCGCGAGCGCGTCGCCGACCTGCTCGCCGCCGGCGCCACCGAGGCACCGAGCCCGGCCGCGCTCGCCGCGCAGTCGAGCATCGTGTTCATCTGCGTGACCGGCTCGCCGCAGGTCGAGGCGGTGGTCGCCGGCGTCGACGGCCTGCTGTCGACGAAGCGCCAGGGCCTGACGATCGTCGACTGCTCGACCAGCGAGCCCGACTCCACCGCGAAGCTGCGCGAGCTCGCCGCCGCGGTCGGCGCGACCTTCGTCGACGCGCCGCTCGCGCGCACGCCGGTCGAGGCCGAGCAGGGTCGGCTCAACGTGATGATCGGCGCCGACGAGGCGACCTTCGCGAAGCTCGACCCGTTGATCCGCGCGTTCGCCGAGAACGTCTTCCACGTCGGCGGCCCGGGCGCGGGCCACATCGTCAAGCTGCTGAACAACTTCATCGCGCAGGCGATCTGCACCGCGACCGCCGAGGCCTTCGCGGTCGGCCAGCGCGCCGGCATCGACCCGCGCAAGCTGGTCGAGCTGGTGTCGGCCGGCGCGGTCAATTCGGGCCTGTTCCAGGCGATGGCGAAGACGCTGTCTGGCGACCTCGCCGGGCTCAAGTTCGAGCTCGACAACGCGCGCAAGGACGTCCGCTACTACACGCACCTCGCCGAGGGGCTGTCGATCCCGACGGTCGTCGGCGAGGCGGTCCACCAGTCGCTCGCGCTCGCGAGCGCGCTCGGCCACGGCCGCAAGTTCGTGCCCTCGCTCGTCGAGGCGCAGGAGCAGCTGACCGGCGCGCGGATCGTGCCGCGCGGCTGACCGGCTGCGCCGACCGCGGCCGGCGCGCTGCGCATCACCGCGAGCTTCGGGATCGCGCCCTTCGGCCCGGAGGACGCCGGCCTCGACCTGCGCCTGCGGCAGGCCGACGAGGCGCTCTACGCGGCCAAGCGCGGCGGGCGCAACCGGGTGGCGTGCCGGGCGCCAGGGGTGGGCGT
>JBILTM010000210.1:0-8432 GCA_044371545.1 Burkholderiaceae bacterium | reverse complement strand
CAGCGAGCACCTCGGGATCCACGAAGAAGGCCTCGACCGCGACGGCGAAGAATTCCGCTTCGTCCGTCGCCGCATAGGGGTCGAGTGGCAGCGTCGAATACCACGCGTCGGCCGTCTCGTCCTCGGGATCCACGTGCGCGGGAATCGCCGCTTCGACCGCCTCGACCCGATCCACGAAGGCGTCGAAGGCCGCCTCGAGTGTCCGTCTCCAGGCTGCCCGACGGTGTGCGGGCATCGGAGGGCAACCGTCGGCCTCTCCGTCGGCCAGGTCGAGCTTGTGGGCGAACTCGTGGATGACGACGTTCATGCCCGGGTCCCTGTCGGATCCGGCGATGTCGTCCCAGGACAGCACGACCGGACCTCGGTCCATCGCCTCGCCTGCGAGCGTGTCGTCGAACTCGTGCACGAGCCCGTCGTCATCCGTGATTCGCCGCCGCACCTTGAACGCGGATGGGTAGATGACGATCTCCACGAAGTCGTCGTAGGCGCCGAGACCGAGGTGAAGCACGGGCAGGCACGCCTGAGCCGCGACGAGCAGTCGCATGCGGTCGTCGGGTTCGAGCCCGTGCGTGCCCGTGAACGTCTTCGATGACAGGAACGCTGCGACGAGCTCGCGCATTCGCGCCTCTTCGCTGTCCGACAGCCCATGCACGCACGGCAGTTCTTCCTGCAAGGCGTCCCAGGCGTGGCGATCGATCTCGACGGTGCGGCGCGGTCCGATCGGCCAGATCATGGTTGGAAGGTCGGCGGTCGTGGGGGTCTATAATGCCAACAATCGGTCGGTTCCCCGCATTCGCGTCCCGGCTGTCTGCCCACCCCCCTTGCCCATGCCCGCGTCCACCGCCGCCGACCCCGTCGCGCCCGGCGAGGCGAAGCCTCCTTCCGGCGCGGCAGAAGCGCTCGCGCTGCTCGGCGAATGCGTCGGCGAGGTGCGAGGCGGGAGCGGGGAACCCGTTCATTCGCATGCACAGGGGACGCTCTCCATCCTGGAGGTGCTGAACGTCGATGCACCTACACGCGTCGCCGCCGTGCTTTTCGGCGCGGGCGACGCCATCCCGCTCGACACCATCGAGCCGCGTTTCGGCGCGGAGGTTCGCACCCTGGTCGACGGGATGCGGCAATTGTTGCGCCTGAAGGACGTCACGCTGCGGTCGAACGGGGCGAGTACGGGTGCACAGCTCGAGACGCTTCGTCGCATGACGCTCGCGATGGCGAGCGACATACGCGTCGTGCTCGTGCGCCTGGCCTCCAGATTGCAGACGTTGCGCTGGCACGCCGAGACCCGCACCCTTCCTGACACCTCGATCGCGCACGAAACACTCGAGATTCTCGCGCCGCTCGCGAATCGGCTGGGGCTGGGGCAGCTGAAGTGGGAGCTCGAGGACCTGGCGTTCCGGTTCCTGGAGCCCGAGGTCTACAAGGGCATCGCTCGGCAATTGGAGGAACGACGCGCCGAGCGCGAGCGCTTCGTGCGGGCGGCGGTCGATCGGCTGCGCAGCGAACTCTCCCAGCAATCGATCGAGGCCGAGGTCACCGGGCGTCCCAAGCACATCCACAGCATCTACAACAAGATGCGGACCAAGGGGCTCACCTTCTCGGAGGTCCAGGACCTGCGGGCGTTCCGTGTCCTGGTCGAAGACGTCAAGGACTGCTACACGGTCTTGGGGATCGTGCACCAGATGTGGCCGCCGATCCCTCGGGAGTTCGACGACTACATCTCACGGCCCAAGCCGAACGGGTATCAGTCGCTGCACACGGTGGTCGTGGCAGAGGATGGCCGCCCCCTCGAAGTGCAGATCCGGACGCGGGCGATGCACCGGCACGCCGAGTTCGGGATCGCATCCCACTGGCGCTACAAGGAGGCGTCCGTCGGGCTGGGAGGTAGTCCCTCGAACGGGGGAGAAGCACCGCGCGCCGCAGCGCGGACCCGTGGCGGGCGCTCGGCCGCGGCCCAGGGTTCGATCGAAGACGAGCGGGTCGAGTGGATGCGGCAACTGCTGATGTGGCAGCAGGAGGTCGGCGCGACGCTGGGTGGAAAGGTGGCCACTTCCGCGGACGGTGAAGGCGCGCGGATCTATGTGCTGACCCCGCAGGCTCGGGTTGTCGAGCTGCCTGCGGGATCGACGCCGATCGACTTCGCCTATCACGTTCACACGGCGCTCGGTCACCGCTGTCGGGGCGCTCGGGTGGACGGCCACATGGTGCCGCTGAACACGGGTCTGAGGACTGGCCAGACGGTCGAGATCGTCGCGGCCCGCGCGGGGAGTGGATCCGAAGGCCCGTCGCGTGACTGGCTGAACCCGCAGCTCGGATTCTTGGGTAGCCCGCGTGCGCGGACCAAGGTGCGCCAGTGGTTCAACTCGCTCGAGCTGGAGCGGGATCTCGCAGCGGGCCGCGAGAAGGTCGAGAAGGTGCTGCAACGGGAGGGACGGACCGCCCTTGCACACGAAGAGGTTGCCCGCCGGCTCGGGTACCCGAAGGCGATCGACCTGTTCGTCGCGGTCGCGCGGGACGAACTCGGACCTCGTGCGCTGGAGGAGGCGGTCCGGTCCGGGGGTGACACGGCTCGCGGCGGCGGGACGGCCGAAGGCTCGGCGGACGCGGCGGCACGCGGGAGCGAGGTTCGAACCGATCGAGCCATGCCCCGCGCGATGCGCACCGATAGCGGCGGCGCTGGGGGTGTCCGGGTCGTCGGGGTCGATTTCCTGCTGACCCAACTCGCCCGGTGTTGTCGCCCCGCCCCACCCGATCCGATCGTCGGATTCGTGACCAAGGGACGCGGCGTGTCGGTTCATCGTGCGGAATGCCCCGGTTTCGCCGAAATGGCGCGGCGAGCGCCGGAGCGGGTGCTCGAGACGACCTGGGGCGATTGGGAACATCCGGACGCGGCCAAGGGGTCGGGAGGGCGCCCGACCTATCCGGTCGACGTAGTGGTGAGAGCCCGCGATCGGCAGGGGCTGCTGCGGGACATTTCGGACGTGTTCGCCAAGGACCGCTTGAACGTGACCGCCGTGCAGACCCTGAGCCGCTCGGGCATCGCGCAGATGCAATTCACCGTCGAGGTTCCGAGCATTCCACAGCTGGAGCGAACGCTGGCGGCCGTGCGGGAGGTCTCGGGGGTCATCGAAGGGCGACGGCGATGAAGATGGCGGAGGTTCTCGAGGTCGCGACCTGTTTCCGCCCGCCGGTTCCGTGCATCCGATCGGCAACCTCGTCACATCCGACTCGGCGAGGTTCGGATAGGGTACGTCTTCCTACGCCCGCTTTCTTCGAGGCTTCATGACCACCGTCGCGGTAATCGGTTTGGGTTATGTCGGTCTGCCGCTTGCCGTCGAGTTCGGCCGCGTCTACGACACCATCGGTTTCGATCTCGACGCCGAGAAAGTGGGGCGGATCGCGAGCGGAATCGACACCACCGGCGAGGTCTCGGCCGAACAGTTGGCTGCGGCGACTCGCCTGCGGGCGACCGCCGACGCTTCGCAGCTTGCCGGGGCGGATTACTTCATCGTTGCGGTGCCGACGCCGGTCGACGATGCGCATCAGCCAGACTTCGGCCCGCTGGTGGGGGCTAGCCGGACCGTGGGCGAAAGGATGAAGCCCGGGGCAGTCGTGGTGTACGAGTCGACGGTGTACCCGGGCGCGACCGAAGAGGTGTGCGTACCCGTGCTCGAACGGACTTCGGGGCGCCGTTGGAAGCGCGACTTCTACGTCGGCTACTCGCCCGAGCGAATCAATCCGGGCGACAAGGAGCACACGCTCACGCGCATCGTCAAGGTCGTGTCCGGCGACACGCCCCAGACGCTCGACCGCGTCGCGGCGCTGTACGAGGCCGTGGTCACGGCGGGCGTGTTCCGCGCCACGAGCATCAAGGTCGCCGAGGCGGCGAAGGTCATCGAGAACACGCAGCGCGATCTGAACATCGCGCTGATGAACGAACTCGCCCTGATCTTCGGTCGAATCGGCATCGACACGATGGAAGTCCTGCAGGCGGCGGGCACGAAGTGGAACTTCCTGCCGTTCCGCCCGGGCCTCGTCGGCGGGCACTGCATCGGTGTCGATCCGTACTACCTGACTCGCAAGGCGGAGATGCTGGGTTACCACCCGCAAGTGATCCTCGCCGGGCGCCGCATCAACGATGGCATGGGCAAGTTCGTCGCGGAGCAGGTGGTCAAGCGGCTGATCCAGCAGGCGCAACCGGTGACCAATCAGGTCGCGATCGTGCTCGGCCTGACGTTCAAGGAGGACGTGCCCGACCTCCGGAACTCGAAGGTCGTCGATGTCGTGCGGGAATTGCAGTCGTACGGGATGAAGGTGTACGTGCACGATCCCATCGCGGACCCGGAGGAGGCGATGCACGAGTACGGCATCGAACTCACCCCTTGGGAGGCGCTGCCGCACGCGAAAGCCGTCATCGCTGCGGTCGGGCACCGTGCCTATCGCGACATGCCGGTAGACGCACTGACCTCGCCGCTCTGCCACGGTGGCGTCTTCGCCGATGTGAAGAGCGCGTACGACCGCGCGGCGCTCGAAAAGCTGGGCTACTCGGTCTGGCGACTTTGACCGCCGGTGCCATGCCGCCCGGACGTGGGGCGGGGCTCCGCGACCGCTTTGTGAGTCCACTCGAGGACCGGCCATCGGTGCACCGGGCCGGTTGACCCCCATCGGGCTTGTCGCGTCCGCGTGTATGGGTAACGTTCGGGGTCGTAGGATCGAAGGGTCCCACTCGGACGGAGAGGTCGATGCGGAGAACGACGTTATCGCTCATCCTGATCGCGGCATTCAGCGGTTGCGCAGGCGGATGCGGATCGGGGGGGGCATCAGTGGCTGGCACCGCGACCGAGGCCGCGGGAGCGGGTTCGGGGAGCGATACCCGGGCCACCCCGGCGGGCACATCCGCTGCATCGGGAGATCCGGTCTCGGCGGTCCGGTATGGCACGCTGAAGGGCGCATCACTGGGTCAGAACGCGAGCTTGAACGGGGCGATTCCGTTTCCGGCGGACAACCCGTGGAACACGGACATCTCGCAGGCACCGGTCGACCCGAATTCCGCCACGCTGATGGCGACGATCGGCCTGACCCGAGGACTCAGGCCTGACTTCGGTTCGGGCACCTGGAACGGTGCGCCGATCGGAATCCCGTATGTCGTGGTGTCCGGCAGCCAGCCGAAGGTAGCCGTTCAGTTCACCGAGTACCCGGCCGAGTCCGATGCCGGACCGTATCCCATACCTTTCGATGCGCCGGTGGAAGGCGAGCCCGTCGGCCAGCCCGGCGGAAGTGGCGGGGATCGACACGTGATCGTCATCGATCGCGACAACGATCGCTTGTACGAGACCTTCTCGTCGTTCCGCAACCCGGACGGAAGTTGGCGAGCATCCTGCGGCGCGGTGTTCCACCTCGATTCGAACTCGGTACGCCCGACGGCGCGGCCAGGCTGGACCAGCGCGGACGCAGCGGGCCTGCCGATCTTCCCTGGCCTCGTCCGCTACGACGAGGCGTCCACTGGTGCGATCCGGCATGCATTGCGTTTCACTGTTCCAGTCACCCGAAGGGCCTACGTCCCTCCTGCGACGCACTGGGCCTCATCGTCGACCGACCCGACCTTGCCGCCGATGGGCATGCGAGTGCGGCTCAAGGCGAGCTATGTGATCCCATCCGGCTTCTCGACCGAGGCCAGGGCGATCCTGGAGGCGTTGAAGACCTACGGCATGTTCCTGGCGGACAATGGCTCAGCGCTGTTCCTGAGCGGAGCGCCTGACCCTCGTTGGAACAACTCGCGGCTGATCTCCGAGTTGGGGCAGGTCAAGGGCTCGGATCTCGAGGTCATCCGCATGGATGGTCTGGTCACGTCGCCCTGAGTGGGCGTTGCGATCAGCGTCAGGCGGGCCTCAGGGCACTCTTCGGCCTGAACGCCCTGCACACCGCGTCGTGCGTCTCGACGTACGGCGCCCCGATCAGGTCGAGGCAGTAGGGCACCGCGGCGAAGATCCCGTGGACGATGGGCGTGCCGTCGTCGGCGCGCAGGCCCTCGAGCGTCTCGGCGATCGACTTCGGCTGCCCCGGCAGGTTGACGATCAGCGCGCCGCCGCGGATGACCGCGACCTGCCGCGACAGGATCGCGGTCGGCACGAAGCGCAGGGAGATCTGGCGCATCTGCTCGCCGAAGCCGGGCATCTCCTTGTCGGCGACCGCGAGCGTGGCCTCCGGGGTCACGTCGCGCTTCGCCGGGCCGGTGCCGCCGGTGGTCAGCACCAGGTGGCAGCCCGCGACGTCGACGAGTTCCACCAGCGTGCGCTCGATGACCGGGCGCTCGTCGGGGATCAGCCGGGTCTCGGCGACCCAGGGCGAGGCGAGGGCCTTGCCGAGCCAGTCCTTCAGCGCGGGAATGCCTGCGTCCTGGTAGGTACCGGACGAGGCGCGGTCCGAGATCGACAGGAGGCCGACCCGCAGCGGGTTCGATTCGGTGGCGGCGACGGGCAGCTCAGGCATCGGCGTGGGGCGGCTCGGTGGCGGGCGAGGCGTCGGCGAGCAGCACGTCGCGCAGCTCGCGGTACAGCTCGCGGTAGTGGCGCCCGCGCTGCTGCTTCGCGTGTTCGGCGCGGGCCGAGCGGACCAGCGGGTGCAGCGTGCGGGCGGCGGCCGGGTAGCGGTCGACGAACTCGGCGACGCGGTCGGGCGACTCGATCAGCGTGTCGCGCCAGCGCTCGGCCGCGTGCATCACCGCGGTCTCGAGGCGGTGCTGCACGTCGTCGACGTCGAGCTTCGCGCGGATCGCGTCGGGGTCGACGTCGACGCGCCGCATCAGCTTGCCGACGTACTGCATCTGGCGGCGACGGCCCTCGTGTGCGGTGATCTTGCGGGCGAGCGCGATCGCGTCGAGGAGCTCGATCGGCAGCTCGAGGCGTTCGAGCTGCGCGGCGGGCAATCCGACCAGCCGCTCGCCGAGCGCCTGCAGCGCGTGCATGTCGCGCTTGCGCTGCGACTTGCTCGGTCCGAGCGCGACGTCGTCCTCGTCGTGCGATGGGGCGGTGGGGGCGGAAGGGGCGTTCATGGGGCCTTGCTATGATAGCCCGACCACCTTCCGTCCCCGGACCGCACGATGTTCGACCACAGCCGCGCCCGCTTCGAGGAACTCGCCCGCACGGTGCTCGATCGGGCGGCCCGGCTCGGCGCGACGGCGGCCGCGACGGACGTGTCCGAGAGCTCGGGGCTGTCGGTCAACGTCCGCAAGGGCAAGGTCGAGACGATCGAGCAGACCCGTGACAAGGGCCTGGGCGTCACGGTCTACGTGGGCACGCGCCGCGGCCACGCGAGCACCAGCGACTTCGGGCAGACCGCGATCGAGCAGACGGTCCGCGCTGCGTACGAGATCGCGCGCTTCACGGGCGAGGACGCCTGCGCGGGCCTGCCCGATCCGGACACGCTCGCGACCGCGCATCGCGAGCTCGACCTCTTCTACCCGTGGACGATCGAGGCCCCCGAGGCGATCGAGATCGCGCGCGAGATGGAGGGGGCGGCGTTCGCGGTCAGCCCGGCGATCGTCAACAGCGAGGGCGCTGGGGTGTCGATCAGCCACGGCCACTTCGTGTCGGCCAACAGCCTCGGGTTCGTCGGCGGCTATCCGTACAGCCGGCACTCGATCGCCTGCGCGCCGATCGCCAGGCGCGGCCGCGCGATGCAGCGTGACGACTGGTACTCGGCTGCGCGCCACCCGTCGCGCCTCGCCGACCCGAAGGCGGTCGGGCGCTACGCGGCCGAGCGCGCGCTCGCGCGGCTGGGCGCCTCCAAGCTCGGCTCACGCAAGGTACCGGTGCTGTTCGAGGCGCCGCTCGCCTGCGGGCTCATCGGCCACTTCGTGCAGGCGGCCAGCGGCAGCGCGCTCTACCGCAAGGCGAGCTTCCTGGTCGACGCGCTCGGCACCGCGGTCTTCGCGCCGCACCTGGACATCGACGAGGATCCGCATCGGCCCGGCGAGTTCGGCAGCACGCCGTTCGACGACGAGGGCGTCACGACTGCGCCCCGGCGGGTGGTCGAAGGCGGCACGCTGGGCGGTTGGTTCCTGTCGACGTACTCGGCCCGCAAGCTCGGCATGAAGTCGACGGGGAACGCCGGGGGCGCCCACTTCCTGCGCCTGTCGAGCAGCCTCACGCGGCCGAAGGACGACCTGCGCGCGATGCTGCGCAAGCTCGACACCGGGCTCTTCGTGACCGAGTTGCTCGGCCACGGGGTCAACGGTGTCACCGGCGACTATTCGCGCGGCGCGAGCGGCTACTGGGTGGAGAAGGGCGAGATCCGGTACCCGGTCGAGGAGATCACCATCGCCGGGAACCTGAAGGACATCTTCCGCTCGATCGTCGCGGTGGGCGCCGACGAGATCGTCCGCGGCTCGCGCAGCACCGGCTCGATCCTCGTCGAGCGGATGGCGATCGCCGGAT
>JBILTM010000044.1:0-28705 GCA_044371545.1 Burkholderiaceae bacterium | reverse complement strand
CTTGTTCATGAACACGATGATGTACGGCACCCCCACCTGCCTCGCCAGCAGGATGTGCTCGCGCGTCTGCGGCATCGGGCCGTCGGCCGCCGACACCACCAGGATCGCCCCGTCCATCTGCGCCGCGCCCGTGATCATGTTCTTCACGTAGTCCGCGTGCCCCGGGCAGTCCACGTGCGCGTAGTGCCGCGCCTTCGTCTCGTACTCCACGTGCGCCGTGTTGATCGTGATCCCGCGCGCCTTCTCCTCCGGCGCCGCGTCGATCTGGTCGTACGCCTTCGCCTCGCCGCCGAACTTCGACGACAGCACCGTCGTGATCGCCGCCGTCAGCGTCGTCTTCCCATGGTCCACGTGACCGATCGTGCCCACGTTCACGTGCGGCTTCGTACGCTCGAACTTACCCTTGGCCATTTCTCTACCTCTATCCGAAAGAACGGTTGGACGTGTGTGTTGCGTCGTTTACTTCGTGCGGGCGGCGATGATCGCCTCGGCGACGTTCTTCGGCGCCTCCGCGTACTGCTTGAATTCCATCGTGTACGTCGCGCGGCCCTGCGTCAGCGAGCGCAGCGACGTCGAGTAGCCGAACATCTCCGACAGCGGCACCTCGGCACGGATCGCCTTGCCGCCGCCGACCATGTCCTCCATGCCCTGCACCATGCCGCGGCGGGACGACAGATCGCCCATCACCGAGCCGGCGTAGTCCTCGGGCGTCTCGACCTCGACCGACATCATCGGCTCGAGCAGCACCGGGCTCGCGCGCCGCATGCCTTCCTTGAACGCCATCGAGCCGGCCATCTTGAACGCGTTCTCGTTCGAGTCCACGTCGTGGTACGAGCCGAAGAACAGCGTCGCCTTGACGTCGACGACCGGGTAGCCGGCGAGCACGCCCGCGGGCAGCGAGTCCTCGATGCCCTTCTGGACCGCGGGGATGAACTCGCGCGGCACGACGCCGCCCTTGATCGCGTCGACGAACTCGAAGCCCGCGCCGCCCGGGGCCAGCGGCTCGAGCTTGATGACGACGTGGCCGTACTGGCCGCGGCCGCCCGACTGCTTGACGAACTTGCCCTCGACCTCGTCGACCGCCTTGCGGATGGTCTCGCGGTACGCGACCTGCGGCTTGCCCACCGAGGCCTCGACGCCGAACTCGCGCTTCATGCGGTCGACGATGATCTCGAGGTGCAGCTCGCCCATGCCGCCGATGATGGTCTGGCCGGACTCCTCGTCGGTGCGGACGCGGAACGAAGGATCTTCGCGGGCGAGACGCTGCAGCGCGACGCCCATCTTCTCCTGGTCGGCCTTGGTCTTCGGCTCCACCGCCTGGTGGATCACCGGCTCGGGGAACACCATGCGCTCGAGGATGACCGGCGCCTCGGGGTCGCACAGCGTCTCACCGGTGATGACCTCCTTCAGGCCGACGCACGCGGCGATGTCGCCGGCGCGGACCTCGGAGATCTCCTCGCGCTGGTTGGCGTGCATCTGCAGCAGGCGGCCGACGCGGTCCTTCTTGCCCTTGATCGGGTTGAAGACGGTGTCGCCCGAGCTCAGCACGCCGGAGTAGACGCGGATGAACGTCAGCTGGCCGACGAACGGGTCGGTCATCAGCTTGAACGCGAGCGCCGCGAACTTCTCCTTGTCGTCGGCCTTGCGCAGGACCTCGGCCTCGTTGTCGTCGATGCCCTTGACCGGCGGGATGTCGACCGGCGACGGCATCAGCTCGACCACCTTGTCGAGCATCGCCTGGACGCCCTTGTTCTTGAACGCCGAGCCGCACAGCATCGGCTGGATCTCGCCGGCGATCGTGCGCTGGCGCAGGCCGGCGAGGATGTCCTTCTCGGACAGCTCGCCTTCCTCGAGGTAGCGGTTCATCAGCTCCTCGTTGGACTCGGCCGCGGCCTCGACCATCTTCTCGCGCCACTCGTCGCAGGTGTCCTTGAGCTCGGCGGGGATCTCGCCGTACTCGAACTTCATGCCCTGCGAGGCGTCGTCCCACCAGATCGCCTTCATCTTGACGAGGTCGACGACGCCCTTGAAGTTCTCCTCGGCGCCGATCGGCACCTGCAGCGGCACCGGGTTGGCCTTGAGGCGAAGCTTCATCTGGTCGTAGACCTTGAAGAAGTTCGCGCCGGTCCGGTCCATCTTGTTGACGAACGCGAGACGCGGGACCCTGTACTTGTTGGCCTGGCGCCAGACGGTCTCGGACTGCGGCTGCACGCCGCCGACCGCGCAGTAGACCATGCACGCGCCGTCGAGCACGCGCATCGAGCGCTCGACCTCGATCGTGAAGTCGACGTGCCCGGGGGTGTCGATGATGTTGATGCGGTGCTCCGGGAAGGACATGTCCATGCCCTTCCAGAAGCAGGTCGTCGCGGCCGAAGTGATCGTGATCCCGCGCTCCTGCTCCTGCTCCATCCAGTCCATCGTCGCGGCGCCGTCGTGCACCTCGCCGATCTTGTGGTTGACGCCGGTGTAGAACAGGATGCGCTCGGTCGTGGTCGTCTTCCCGGCATCGATGTGTGCCGAGATGCCGATGTTCCGGTAGCGCTCGATGGGAGTCTTGCGGGCCATGGTCGATCCTTCGGGGCCTCGTGGGCCCGGCGGTCAGGGTGAAGCGGTGTTCAGAATCGGAAGTGCGCGAAGGCCTTGTTGGCCTCGGCCATGCGGTGGACCTCGTCGCGGCGCTTGACGGCGCCGCCGCGGTTCTCGGAGGCCTCCATCAGCTCGTTGGCCAGGCGCAGGCCCATCGACTTCTCGCCGCGCTTCTTCGCGGCCTCGCGCAGCCAGCGCATCGCGAGCGCCATCCGGCGCACCGGACGCACCTCGACCGGCACCTGGTAGTTCGCACCGCCGACGCGACGGCTCTTGACCTCGACCATCGGGCGCGCGTTGTTCAGCGCCTGGCCGAACACCTCGAGCGGGTCCTTGCCGGACTTGGTCTTGATGGTGTCGAACGCGCCGTAGAGCATCCGCTCGGCGACGGCCTTCTTGCCCGACAGCATCAGCACGTTGATGAACTTGGTGACGTCCTCGGAGCCGTACAGGGGATCCGGCAGGACGAGACGCTTGGGGACTTCGCGACGACGGGGCATGGTTCACCTCAATGGTTCAGCCGGAAGGTTGCCCTTCCATGACCGTCCTGGACCCGGTGGACCCGGGGGAACGATCGCTTACTCGACGGCATCGGCAGGCGCCGATCAACCGCCACGGGACCGGTCCGCGGACCGGCGATTCGAATGGCCGCCTCTCGGCGGATTCACGTTCTCGATGCAGCAGTGCGCCGCAAGCATGCGGCGCCCGCTCCGCCGGCGGCGAGCAGTGCTCGCCGAAGCACCGGCTACGCCTTCTTGGGCCGCTTGGCGCCGTACTTCGAGCGCGCCTGCTTCCGGTCCTTGACGCCCTGCAGGTCCAGCGAGCCGCGCACGATGTGGTAGCGCACGCCCGGCAGGTCCTTGACGCGGCCGCCGCGGATCAGCACGACCGAGTGTTCCTGCAGGTTGTGGCCTTCGCCGCCGATGTAGCTGATGACTTCGAACCCGTTCGTCAGGCGCACCTTGGCGACCTTGCGCAGCGCGGAGTTCGGCTTCTTCGGGGTCGTCGTGTAGACGCGGGTGCAGACGCCGCGCCGCTGCGGGGAATCCTGCAGCGCGGGGCTCTTGCTCTTGGCGTGGGCCAGTTCGCGGGGCTTGCGGACCAGCTGGTTGATGGTGGGCATTCGTTCGCTCTGGCTTCGTGGACGTGCGTCGGGACTTCCGTTCCTGCACCGGGACGACCCCGACCGAGGCGCTGCAGCGGGCGAACGGACACGCGGATCCACCACCAAAGAGCGCCGGGACGGGCATCCCGAAGAACCTGCGAGTCTAACCTGAGTGGGTCGGCGAGTCAATCCGTGTCGAGGTCCGCGTCGATGTGCCGTGATCGGCGGCGGTTCAGGGGGCCCGGTCGAAGTCGTCGGCCGAGAAGACGTGGGTCGCCAGGCACCGCGCGACCGCCTGCGCGCGGTTGCTCACCTGGAGCTTGCGCAGGATCCGCTGGATGTGGTTCTTGACCGTGAGCGGGCTGATGCCGAGCTCTGTGCTGATCTCCATGTTCGTCTTGCCGTCCCGCACGCCGCGCATGATCTGGATCTCGCGGCTCGAGAGGTCCACGGCCGGGGCGCGCCGGCGCTGCGCGCCGCCGTCGTGGAGCACGTAGCGGTGCACGGCGAAGTGCAGGTAGGGCATCAGGATCTCGCATACCTCCTGGGAGCGGCGGCGCGGCGCCCGGGCGAGCCGGCCGAACACGAAGAAGCTCGAGTTCGCGCCGCGCAGGTCGCGCGTGCCGTGCACCATCGTGTGCCCGAGGCCGAGCTCCCAGATCGCGTGGAGCATCGCGTCGTCGACGCCGTTCTCGCGCATCTCGGCCGGAAAGGCGAGCGGTTCGCGTCCGCCGCGGATCCAGTGGCGCACGGCGACCTGCACCGTCTCGCGCGCCGCCTGCCAGAGCTCGGGCTGGCGGTCCTCGGTGATCGCGTCGCTCGAGAACACGTCGACGTCGAACTGCTCCGCGTCGAGGTTGCCGGTCGCGCAGATCAGGGTCTGGTGCGGCAGGAACGACTGCAGCACGCCCTGGGCCCAGAGGAAGAACTGGAAGCGCTTGTTGATCTGCTGGGAGGCCTCGATCGCGAAGAGCAGCCGCTCGAGCTCCTGCGGCGTCGGGGCGAACGCGCCGTCCTCGAGGTCCCGGGGAGCGTTCGCGCCGGATGCGCCCGCGACCGCGGCCGGGCCCGGCGCTGTCGACGAGGACTTGGGAGGATTCATGGGGGACACCGTGGCAAGGATTGCGGTCATGAGTTGGGGCCCTTGGGGTCGTCGGACGGCACGCGGCCCGGGGCCGCGCTCGTCGGGGGGGCGCCGGGCGGCGGCGCGGTGAAGCGCCACTCCCGGAGGGTCGCGGCCTTCTCGAAGGCCGCGAGCGCCGGCGGAAAGCCGTGCCGGCGCAGCGGCGGCCGGCCTGCAAGCGAATGCACGCCGACGATCCGGTCGCCCTCGCGCAGCAGGCCCCACTCCGCGCGCCCGGTGACCGGGTCGCGCGGAATGCGGCGCAGGTGGCGAAGGGTGCGCGGACCGCGGCGGTCCTCGATCAGGTCGCCGAGCGCGCGCGGCAGCTCGGGCGCCGTGGCGAAGGGCGAATCGCGATAGCGGGCGATCGCCGTCGCGATCGCCACGCCCGCGCGCAGCAGTTCGGCCTCGCGTTCGCGATCGCGCTCGAGCCGGTGCACGGTGAGCGCCATGCTCGCCGACAGCGCCACGAGCGCCGTCGCGAGCAGCATCGTGAGCAGCGCCCAGCCGCCGGCGCGGGGGCGACTGCGCTCAGAATTCCGCATACGGCCTGCCCCCTCTCGATTCGCCCTCGGCGCCGCTGCGCACGTCGCCGATGCCGCTCGCGCCCGGCTCGATCCGGTCCGCGCCGACCTCGACCCAGCTGTCGTTGCGATCCGTGATCGGGTCGTGCGGCAACGCCGCGAGGTAGCGCCGTTCGACCAGCTCCGCGAGATCCCGCGGATAGCGGCCCGCGTCGGCCTGGAAGCGGTCGATCGCGGTCCGCACGACCTTGAGGTTCTCGCGCAGCACGGCTTCCCGCGCGTCCTCGACGCGGTCCACGTAGCGCGGCACCGCGAGCGCGACGAGCAGCGAGACGATCGCCAGCACGACGAGCATCTCGACCAGCGTGAAGCCGCGCCCCGCGGCGCGCGGTCCGGGACGGCGCTCACCACTCACGGTACGGCACTCCGTTCAGGCCCACGCCGGCCGAGCGCGAATGGACGTCGAAGACGTCGGCGCCGGCCTGCGGCCGCTCCGGCGGGCTCGCGCTGCTGCGCAGCCCCCAGGTCGCCGCGGCGGGAGTGTCGGGGTCGGGATGGAACGGATCGCGCGGGATGCGGCGCAGCAGGTAGATCCTCGAGCCTGGCGGGCGACCCTCGAGCGCGATGCCCTGGGCGAGGGCGTCGAGCGACGGCGGATAGCCGGAGGCATCCGCGGAGACCGGCGGGATCCGCTTCTCGTCGACCATCCGCTTGTAGGCGTCGAGCGCGTCGCGGATCTCGCGCAGCGCGGCCCGCAGCTCTCGCTCCTGCGCGCGCTGGCGCTCGATGCGCAGCGGCGCGACCGCGACGGAGGCGAGCACCGCGAAGATCGCGAGCGCGGCGACGAGCTCGACGAGCGTGAAGCCGGCGTGGTCGCGGCAGGGTGCGGTCACGGCACGATCCTCAGCGACGCCGGGCCCGGCGCCGCGATGCCCGAGAGCGCGCTGCCGTCCGGCCCGATCGCGCGGACCGCGACCACCGAGACGTTCCCGGAGGAGATGCCCGCCGGGCTCGCGCGCAGCACGAGCTGGCCGCTCGGCACGCCGCCCGGCGCGCCGCCGAGCGTGACCGTCGCGCGACCGGAGCCGGTGACGACCGGGCCCGGGATGCCGAAGGCCGGCGTGTCGTAGGCGACGTCGACCTCGGCCGACCGGACGCTCGCGCCCTCGAGCACGAACCCGACGACCACGTCCTGGCCCGCGCGCGCGGTCTCCGGCACCGTCATCATCACGCGGGCATCGGACGCCGGCGCGGCCGGGGCGGCGGACGCCTGGGGCGCGGGTGCCGGCGGCTCGGCCTCGCGCGGCGCGGGCGCCGCGCGGCCGGCGCCGCCCGTCGTCAGCACACCCGTCCGCGCACCGGGCGCCAGCGTCAGCGGCGGCACGCCCGCGGCCGCATCGGTGCCGGCCGATACGCCCCGCGCCGACTCGAGGCCCCGCGGGATCTCGCGAACGATCCTCGGGGTGATCATCAGCACGATCTCGCTCTTCTCGGTCTGGCTGAGCTCGTTCGAGAACATGCGTCCGAGCAGCGGGAGGCGCCCGAGCCCCGGGACCCGCTGCGCGGTCACGCGGTCCGCGTCGGAGATCAGGCCGGCGAGCACCTGCGTCTCCCCGTCCGCCAGGCGCAGTACCGTCTGCGCCTGGCGCGTGCCGATCCGGAACGCGGTGGTCTGCGCCGGACCGGAGATCTGCTCGAGGATGTTCGACACCTCGAGCTGGACCTTCATCGCGACCTCGTTCTCCAGGTGCACCTGGGGCTCGAGCTCGACTTTCAGCCCGACGTCGATGTAGGTCGTCGACGCGCCGATCGCGCTGCTGACGCCGATGCCGGTGGCCGCGAACTGTGTCGTGAAGACCGGGACCTTCTCGCCGACCTGGATGCGGGCCTTCTCGCGGTTGCGCACGCGGATGCGCGGGTTCGACAGCAGGTTCACCGCCCCGTCGGTGGCCCGCAGGTTGGCGACCAGCGACGGGCTCGCGATCTGGGCCAGCTGCTCGCCCCAGTTCTGGCGCGTGATGGTCGCGGCGGCGGTCGAGCTGCCCTGCGCCGTCGTCGGCACCGGCAGCCCGTACGAGATCTGCGTGGGGTAGCGGATGCCGAGCTCCTGCAGCCGGGACGCGCCGATCTCGAGCACCTCGACCTCGAGCACCACCTCGGGCTCCGCGACGTCGATCGACTGCAGCAGCTGGGCGGCGAGCCGCACCGCGTCGGGCGTGTCCTTGACGACGATCATGTTCAGCTTCTCGTCGACGTAGACGTCGCGGCTCTTGACGACGCTGCGCAGCATCGTGGCGGCCTGCTTCGCGTCGGCGTTCGACAGCCAGAACGCCCGCGCCTCGAGCGGCTGGTACTCGCGCCCCTTCGCCGCGGTGTTCGGGAAGACCATGTAGGTCGCCTCGTTGAGCCGGCGCATGACGAGGGCCTGCGACTGCAGGATCGTGCGGACCGCCTCGTCGAGCGAGACGCCGCGCAGGAAGACGGTGACCCGGGTGTCGCTGCGGACGTCCTTGTCGAAGACGAAGTTGACGTTCGCGGTGCGCGACAGCGTCTCGAACACGTTGCGAAGCGTCGCGTCGCGGAACTCCAGCGTGACCGGGCGGCGAAGCGCGTCCGGCAGCGCTTCGGCGCTGTCCGCGTGCGCCGCGGGGGCCGGATTCGCCGGGGGCATCGCCGCCGCCAGGCGCCGTGCACCGGCATTCGAGGGGTCCTCGGCCAGCACGCTGCGCACGATGCGTCGCGCATCGGCCTCCCGCCCGGCGGCAAACGCCTCGCCCGCACGGGCCAGGGCCTCGCGGTGGCGCCGCGCGATCGTGAGCTGCTCGCGCATCGAGGCGACCCGAGGATGGCCGGGCTGCTCGGCCGCCAGCTGCCGGAGGGCCTCCGCGGCGTCCGCCTCGCGCGAGTCGCGCAGGGCGGACGCGAACGCCTCGGCGAGCTGCGTGGCGCGCAGCTCCTGCTGCCGCAGCGCCTCCGCGCGCAGCGGCGCCGGCCGGGCGTCCGTCCGCGCGGCGCTCGACGCGCGCTCGACGGCGTCGGCATGGCGGCCGTCGCGGCCGAGCGCGCGGGCCTCCTCGAGCGGGTCGGGCGTCGTGCAGGCGGCGAGCAGCAGGCCGAGCGCGAGCGGCGCGGCGAGCCCGAGGACGAGGCGGCGGCGTTCAGTCATCCTTCGATCCCTCGTCGTTCGGCGCGACGGCGCCCGAGGCGCGCGCCAGCCGCGGCACGCCGACGCCGGGGCCGGGCTCGCCGAATCCGATGCGAACCGGCAGCCCGGTCGCCTCGTGGACGAGGGAGACGCCGTTCTCGTCGACACCGACGAGCCGGAATCCCGCCTCCTTCTGGCCGGCCCGCAGCGTGACCACGCGCTCCCCGTCCCGCAGCACGGCCGTCGGCACGCTGCCGTCGACGAGACGCCCGATCAGCGCGAACTGCGGCTTCGGGGCCACCGGCGGCGGAGGCGGTCCGGGCGGCGGAGGCGGCGGCGGGCGGGGCGCGGGCGGCACCGGGAACAGGTCGGCGCTCGCGCGCAGCGTGGTGCGCAGCGGCGTGTCCGGCGGCGGCGCCTCGGGGCGATCCGGGCGGGCGTTCGTGCCGGCGGGCGTCGTGGCGAGCGGGTCCGGCGCGGCGGCGGGCGGCGCCGTCCGCGCGGGTCCGGCCGCGGCGGCAGGCGCGGCGGCGGACGGCGGACCCGGCACGCGCGCGGCGGGTCGGGCCACCGCCTCGACCATGTCGGCCTCGTCGCCGGCGTCGGGCTCGCCGAGCACCCACCACGCGAGCAGAGCGGCGAGCAGGGCCAGCAGCACCCCGGGCCGCGCGGTCAAGTGCGCTCCCCGAAGTGCACGGCCAGCACGACCCGGACCTCCAGGTCGGCGTCCGCCGGATCGGACCGCTGCATCGTCAGCTCGAGCAGCTGCGCGTGCGGCAGCGCGACGAGCGACTCGGCGAGCCACTGCCGCGTCGCGAGGTAGCGGCCGCTCACCGTCAGCGCAACGTCGACGCGACGCACCGACGCGCTGTGCTTCACCGAGCGGTACTCGACCGGTCCGACGCGCACGCCGCGACGCTCGGCCCGTGCGAAGAACGACGCGGGCAGCACCGACTGCGCGGGGCGATCCGCGGGCAGCGCCAGCCGGTCGGCCGGCGCGAGCACCGGTGCGGGACGCCCGGCGGGGGTGCGGGCGCGCTCGATCGCGGCGAGGCGCGCGTCGTCGCGCGCCTGCGCCGCCTCGGCGTCGAGCCGGGTCGCCTCGCGCTCGACCTGCGAGGCGGCGATCGAGGCCCCGATTCCCAGCGCGAGCGCGATCACGCCGCCCCATCCGGCGACACCGAGGCCGTCGCGCAGCATCGTGGCGCCCGCCCGTGCGCCGACCCAGGCGCGGCGGGCGAGCCGCACGAGGCCGCGTGTGCGCGTCCGGGCGGTCATCGTGTCCACTCCGCGCTCGCGACGAACGCGAGGCGGTTGCCGGTCGGCCGGGCCACGCGCTCGTGCCGCTGCACCTGCACCGCATCGACGCCGGACTCGAGCAGTCGCGCCCTCAGCGTCTCGAGCCGCTCCAGCGAATCGACCTCGCCGCGCATCTCGACCAGGCCGCGCTGCGCGTCGACGCGCAGCCCCAGGAGCGTCACGAGCCCGGCGCCCGCCTGCTCCACCTGCAGCAGTCGACGGTTCCAGTCGACCGCGAGGAAGCGGGCGAGCGTGACGCGCTCCGTGTCCACCGCCTCGGTCGGCGGGGACCGCTCGCGGCCGCGTGCGCGCGGCGCCGTGGCCGCGGGCGCGCCCGCACGCTCCGCACCCCGGGCCAGCAGGGATGCGGCCTCGTGGCCGGCGCGTGCCGCCTCGAGCCTGCCGTCGGCCTGCACCCAACGCACGCCGCCCGCGATCGCCACGACGGCCCCGAGAAGCGCCACCGCGACCGGCACCGCGGCCGGCACCGGTCCGCGGCGCAGCAGGTCGGGCAGGGCGAGCCTCACCGGGCCTCCGGCACGGTCGCGCGCATCGGGTGCGCCCGATCCCGGGGCGGGTCGTGCTCGATCGCGACGACCTTCAGCGGCACGCGTCGCAGCAGCAGCGAGGTCGCCGCCGCGCGATCGTGGTCGATGCGCAGCGTCCGTCGCAGGCCGCCGTCGAGCAGGCCCCGCTCGCGGAACAGCGCGGTCGCCAGCGCCTCGACGTGATCGCCGTCCGGCACCACCGCGCAGTCGGCGAGGCGGCCGGCGACCATCAGGAACGCGATGCGCTGCGGGGCCGCGCTTCCGATGAACAGCGTCCGGGTCCGCGGCCGCGCGGCGAACGAGGTGCCGACCTCGACGAGCGACAGCGGCAGCATCCGCGAGGGCAGCAGGCCGGCGCGCGCGAGCGCGGCGCGGCATCCCGAGACGAACTCGGTCCGCACCGCGACGCACAGGACCGGGCGACCCGGCCATGCGCCGGGCGAGACGATCGTCCACTCGGACGCGGGCAGCTCGAAGCGCTGCTCGAAGCGCGCGGCCACGTACTCCCGGAAGACCCTGACGTCGTGGATCGATTCGGGCCAGGTGGCGCCGAACATCCGGGTCCACCCGTCGTCGATCCACACCTCGGCGCGACGCGTCGCGTAGCGCGGCGACGGCGGCACGCGCAATGCCGCGAGCGCGGACAGCGCGGCGGCGGCGTCGGCGTCGGCGCCGCGTCGCGTCGCGTCGATGACCTCGTCGGGCCCGCCGCCGACCGCCACCGCGTGCCGCGCCACGACGACGACGCGGCCGCTACTCCATCTCGGCCACACGTTCCAGCTCCTCGAAGGATGTCCGCCGTCCGGCCACCAGCACCGCGGCCCGATCGGCCAGCGTCACCATGCCCGCCTCGACCGCCTGCGCCCGCAGGGCCCGCGGGGATGCGCGCTGCAGGATCGCCTCGCGCAGCGCGTCGTCGACCCGGAGCACCTCGGCGACCGCCGCGCGGCCGCGATAGCCGGTGCCGCGGCAGTCGCCGCAACCGCGCCCCCTGACGCCTTCCGCGAGCGAGGGGAATCGGGCGCGCAGCCGCGAGGGGGCCGCGACCGGCTCGGCGCACCGCGGGCACACGAGCCTCAGCAGCCGCTGCGCGACCACGCCGTTCAGCGCCGAGGTGAGCTCGTACGGGTCGACGTCCATGTGGAAGAACCGGGCCAGGACGTCGAACACGGTGTTCGCGTGGATCGACGACAGCACCAGGTGCCCGGTCAGTGCCGCCTGCACCGCGATCTGCGCGGTCTCGCGGTCACGGATCTCGCCGACCAGCAGCGTGTCGGGATCGTGGCGCAGGATCGCCCGGAGCCCGCGCGCGAAGGTGAGCCCGGTGCGCTCGTTCACCGGCACCTGCAGCACGCCCGGCAGCTGGTACTCGACCGGGTCCTCGATCGTGATGATCTTCTGCAGACCGCTGTTGACCTCGGTCAGCGCGGCGTACAGCGTCGTCGTCTTGCCGCTGCCGGTCGGCCCGGTCACGAGCATCATGCCGTGGGGACGCCGGGCGAGCGCGCGAAGCGCCTCGAGTTCCTGCGTGCCGAAGCCGAGCCGCTCGAGGTCGAGCGCCGCGTGCTCGTCGGCGAGCGCACGGCGATCGAGGATCCGCAGCACGGCATCCTCGCCGTGCGCCCCGGGCAGCAGCGACACGCGGAAGTCGACGTCGCGCCCGTCGATCCGAAGGCGGAAGCGGCCGTCCTGGGGCAGCCGGCGTTCGCCGACGTCGAGGCCGCCGAGGACCTTGATCCGCGAGACCACCTGCTCGGCGAGCGCACGCCCCTCGATCGCACCGCCCGGCGCGAGCACGCCGTCGAGCCGGAACTGGATGCGCGCGCCGAGCGGAGTGGATTCGAGGTGCACGTCGCTCGCGTGGCTGCGGAACGCGTCGAACAGCGTCGAGCCAAGCAGGCGCACGGCCGGATTGGGCTCCGCGGCGAGCGCGGCGAGGCCGAGCTCCTCGACCTGCGCCTCGCCGGCCGGGCCCGCGCCGTCGCCGGAGGAGACGCTGTCCATCGCGCGCAGGCCCGCGCCGCGCCGCGCGAGCATCGCGTCGAAATCGGCGTCGTCGACGACGCCGACCCGGGCGTCGTCGGACACCCGTCCCAGCAGCCAGTCCCAGCTCGACTCGGCCGCGCCGGCGCCCACGACGACGCAGCGTCGGCCCTCGAGGTGCCCGAACAGCACGCGGCGGCGACTGGCGCGGGCGAAGTCGATCGCGTCGACGTCGACGGTCATCGCGTGCAGCGCGTCGATCGACCAGGTCGGCAGGCCGGGCCACCCCTTTTCCACGGTCGCGGCGCCGTGCGGCGCGAGGGCGGCGCCGAGCGCCGCGGATTCGACCGCCGCGTTCATCGGATGCTCTCGAAGACCTGGAGCATCGGCCAGTAGAGCGCCATCACGACGCCGCCGACGAGCGCGGCGACGCCGAGCATCAGCAACGGCCCCCACGCGGTGGCCGCGCGCTCGAGCAGCCGCGTGAGCCGGGCCTCGTCGGCCGCGGCGAGGCGCTCGAAGCAGGGCGCGAGCCCGCCGGTGCGCTCCGCGGCCGCGAGCAGCTGCGTCGCCACCGGTCCGGCGAGCCCCGACGAGGACAGCGCCGCCGACGGCGACGCACCGCCCTCTACGAGCGCCTGCGCCCGCTCGAGCCTCGCGCCGATCACCGCCCCGGACGTGGCGCGCGCGACCTGCAGCGCCGCAGGGAACGTCGAGCCGCCGCCGAGCAGCGCCGCGGCGACGCGCATCGCCTGCGCGCGGCCGGCCAGCTCCGCGATCGCGCGCGCGCCCGGCCAGCGCGACAGCGCCGCGAGCGTGCGGGTGCGCACCGGCGCCGACGCGCCCAGCGCGGCGAGCACGGCGATCGACCCGGCGGCGGCCGCGGCGAGCGCCACGACGTGGTCGCCCATCCAGCGGCCCGCCTCGAACAGCAGGCGCGACGCGAACGGCAGCTCGGCACGCAGGTCGTCGAGCGCAGCGGCGAACTTCGGCACCACGAAGCCGAGCAGGAACAGCAGCACGAGTGCGGAGACCCCGAGCAGCACCACTGGATAGACCGACGCGGACACGACGCGGCCGCGCATCTCGAGCAGCGCGCGCTCCGAGCGCACGAAGCGTTCGAGCGCGGAGGGCAGCTGCCCGCTTCGCTCGCCGCTTCGCAGCAGCGCGAGCAGGAACGGCGACCAGTCGTGACCCGTCGCCTCGAATGCGTCCGACGGCGCGAGCCCACCGTCGAGCCCGTGCAGCACCGCGCGAGCGAGCGGCGCGCCGCCCGAGTCCTCGTCGACGGCCAGCGCCCGCAGCGCCTCGGCGAGCGTGAGCCCGCCCGCGAGCACCTGCTCGAGCGCTTCGCAGAACGCGAGCCGCTCGAGCCGACCGCCCCGCGAGCGCGCCGCCCCCGGCGACGAGGTGCCGCGGCACGCGAGCACGCGCTCGCCGGCGCGCAGCATCGCGCGGGCGGCCGACTCGGTCGCGGCCTCGACCCTGCGCCGCACGAGCGCGCCCTCGGGGTCCACCAGCAGCAGCTCGAATCGCACGTCGCTCCCCCTCAGCGGTTGGCCAGGTCGGCGTCGTCGCCCGTGCCGCCGGGCCGGCCGTCCCGGCCGAGCGACACCAGGTCGAAATCGCCGCGCTCGCCCGGAGCGCGATACAGGTAGCCGTTGCCCCACGGATCGGCAGGCACGGCCTTCTTCAGGTAGGGCCCGGCCCAGCGCGCGTCGGCGCCGGACGGCGCCCGCGTCAGCGCGGCGAGCCCCTCCTCGGTGCTCGGATAGCGACCGACGTCGAGGCGGAAGTTCTCGATCGCCGTCTCGAACGCGGCGATCTGCGCCCGGGCCACCTTCACCTCGGACTTCGAGACGTTCCCGAACATCCGCGGCGCGACGAGGCTCGCGAGCAGCCCGAGGATCGCGAGCACGACGAGCAGCTCGAGCAGCGTGAAGCCCGCGGCACGCGAGGCGCGCCGATCGGATGGCGGTGCGGCGGCCGACGCCGGCGCGGAGCTGATTCGAGAGTGGGTCATGAAGGACGAGGAGGGTTGCATCGGAGCCAGCCGAGCCGTGACTGTTGTGCCTTGGCATTTCATCGGCGTGAACGTCGGCGTTCCGTCGCCGGCAAATGGTTCCGCGGATGCATCGTCGCGGGCGTGCGTTGGACCCTTCGGACCATCGTGAGCGCTCGCAACGCGCCGATCGGCCGACGCGGTGGATCGATCGGTCCAATCGGCGACGCGCGTTTCGAGGGCCGTCGTCGCGCGGCAACAGGCATGTCATCGGTGACCCCTACCGTCGTCGTCAGCCCGCGGTCAGGGCGTGCCCTCCTTCCGGCGCATGGCGCCATCCGTGATGATCCGAACGACCTCCATCGGCGCCGGCCACCGGCGCGCGCAGCGTCCGGCGGGCCTGCGCATCGCCCTCGCGTGCCTCGTCGTCGCAGCCGCGGCGTGCTCGCCGCCGTCCGAGCGCGCCGACGCGCCCGGCGGGCAGGTCGTCGCACGCGTCGGCGAGCGCGAGCTGACCGTGCATCAACTGAACCACCTGCTCGCCGCCTCGCGCGCGCCCGGCGACGATCCCGCGGCCCGGCGCCTCGCGCTCGAGGCGCTGGTCGACCAGCACCTGCTCGCCGAACGCGCGCGTCGCGACGCGCTCGACCGGGATCCGGTCGTCCTCGCGCAGCTGAACGGCGCGACGCAGCGCGTGCTCGCGTCGGCGTCGATCGAGCGGATCGCGGCGACCGCCGGAGCGCCGAGCCCCGAGGAGGTCCGCGCGTTCCACGATGCCCATCCGGCGCTCTTCGCGCGCCGCAGGACCTACGTCGTCGACGAGCTCTCGATCGGGCGCGGCGCTCCGCCGGCGGACACGGTGCGTGCGCGGGCCGCGGGCGCGCGCCGCCTCGACGAGGTCGCCGACTGGTTGCGCGATCGCGGCGCGGTCGCGGCACGACGCGAAGGCGCCGTCCGTCCCGAGGACATCGGTCCCGCGGCGGCCGCGGCGCTGCTGCCGCTCGGCGAAGGCGCGCTCGCGGTGCTCGAGGCCGCAGGCGGCCTGCAGGTCGTGCAGCTCCGCCGAATCGAGTCCCGTCCGGTCGGTCTCTCCGAGGCCACCCCGTGGATCGAGCGCCACCTGGTCGAGCAGCGCCGCCGCGCCGCAGTCGACCGCGAGGTCGCGGCGATGCGGCGCGAGGCGCGGATCGTCCTGGTCGGCGAGTCCGGCGCGCCCCCGACGCCGGCCCGCACGGCCGCGACCTCGGCCCGCGCGCCCGCCGACGCGGCGGGCGGCACGCACGTCGACCGCGGCGTCGGCGCGCTGCGCTGACCGGCACCCGATCGAACGGAGGACGCGAGGCACCATGCCGATCACCGATTTCCTGAGGCTCGTCTGGCACCGCCGGCTGCTGTTCGCCGCGGTCTGCGCGCTCGTGCTGGCCGCGACGGCCGCGATCGCGCTGAAGTGGCCGCGCAGCTATGCGGCGACCACGCGCGTGATGATCGACACCGGCAAGGCTCGCGACGCCGTCCTCGAAGCGAGCCCGCAGCAGGCGGTCACGCCCGGCCTGCTCGCGACGCAGGTCGACGTGATCCGCAGCCAGCGCGTCGCGCTGGAGGCGGTGCGGCTGCTCGGCTTCGAGCGCAGCGAGGTCGCGCGTCGCCTGTACCTGAAGGCGACCGGCGGGCGCGGCACGCTCGAGCAGTTCTTCGCCGAGCGGCTGATCGACCGCGTCCGCATCCAGCCGTCGCAGCAGAGCACGGTGATCGAGATCACGTTGCGCGCGCCCGACGCGCGCTTCGCGGCGGAGGCGGCCAACGCGGTCGCGCGGGCCTACATCGCCACGCAGCTCGAGCTCAAGGTGCAGCCGGCCCGCGAGTTCGCCGAGTTCTACGAGACGCAGGTCAAGACCGCGCGAGAGCGTTTCGAGACCGCGCAGCGCCGTCTGTCGCGCCACCAGCGCAGCACAGGCATCGTCTCGGTCGACGAGCGGCTCGACGTCGAGAGCCGTCGACTCGACGAGCTGTCCTCGCAGCTCACGCAGCTGCAGGCGGTGCGCAGCGAGTCGGCCGAGAAGGCGGGCGCGGTCGCCCGCATGCGCGAGGGCGGCCCCTCGCTGCCCGACGTGCTCAACAACCCGGTGATCGCGCAGCTGCGCTCGGAGATCGCGCGCGGCGAGGCGAAGCTGACCGAGCTCGGCAACCAGTTCGGCCCACGCTACCCGACCGTCGAGCGCGCGCGCGACGAGCTCGCGGCGCTGCGCGCCGAGCTCGCGCGCCACGTCGAGGCGGTGGGCGGCAGCCTCGCGCGCCAGCACGAGGTCAACCTGGCCCGTGAGGCCGATCTGCGCGACGCGCTCGCCGCGCAGCGCACCCGAGTGATGACCCTCAAGCGCCAGCGCGACGAGATGGCGGTGCTGGTGCGCGACGTGGAGTCCGCGCAGCGCGCGCTCGACCTGCTGCAGACCCGGATGATGCAGAACACGGTGGAGAGCCAGTCGCGCGGGGCGAGCGCGGTCCACCTCGATCCGGCGGTCGAACCGCTCGAGCCGACGAGCCCGAACGTGACGGTCGTGGTCCTGGTCGGCCTGGTCACGGCACCGCTGCTCGGCCTGCTCGCGGTCGCGATCGTCGGCGCCGTGCGCCGGCGCGCACTGGTGCCGGCGGACCTGGAGCGCGCGCTCGGCTGTCCGGTGCTCGCCACCGTGCCACGGTCCCGCGCGGTGAGGCGCGCGTCCGCTCCGCGGCGCGCGCTGTCCGGCGCGGCGCTCGCGATGCCGTGGCGGCGCATCGGCGCCGCCCGGGAGAACGACGACGGAGGCCTTCGTGCGTAAGCCACCCCCCCGCCTGTCCCCCGTCCTGCCGACGGGCATCGCGCCCCCCGAGCGGTCGGTCGACGCGCAGCGCCGCATCGGCGCGATCCTCGTCGACCAGGGCGCGCTGCGCATCGAGGAGGCCGACCGCGTTCTCGACGTGCAGCGCGAGCGCGGCGGGCGATTCGGCGACATCGCCGTGTCGCTCGGCTTCGCCACGCCCGAGCAGGTGCAGCGGGCGCTCGCCCGCCAGCGCGGCACGCCGCAGCTGC
Organism: Burkholderiaceae bacterium; assembly: GCA_044371545.1. GTDB lineage: Bacteria > Pseudomonadota > Gammaproteobacteria > Burkholderiales > Burkholderiaceae_E > UBA4615. The sequence continues at coordinate 11,323 of JBILTM010000044.1, read as the reverse complement.
TGCCCGACGATCGCGTGCGGCTGGGCCCGGCGGTCCGCGCCGCGCTCGACGATCCGGCGCTGATGCGCGCCTACACCGACGCGCGCACGCAGCTCGAGCTGCGCTGGTTCGGCGACGACCCGGAGCGACGTGCGCTGGCCGTGATCGGCGACGCCGCGTCCGAGGGGCGCACGTTCGCGACCTGCATGCTCGGCCTGCTGCTCGCGATGACCGGCCGCCGCGTGCTGCTGGTGGATGCCTGCGTGTCGGCGCCGGCGCTGCAGGCGACCCTCGGCGGAACCCCTGCACCGATCGGCCTCGCCGAGGCCATCGGGCAGCCCGAGGCGGCGATCTCGCTGCCTTCGGCGCTCGACTCGGTCGACCTCGCCGTGCTCGGACGACAGGACGCGCCGCTCGGCGACGAGGCGATCGCGTCGCGCGCGTTCGGGACGATGATCGGCACGCTGTCCGGGGCCTGGGATGCGATCCTCGTCGACACGCCACCGTGGTCGGTCGACCGGCGTGCGCTGTCGGTCGCCGTGCGCTGCAGCGGCGCGCTGATCGTCGCCCGGCTGGGCGTCACGCCGCTGCATCGCCTCGAGACGACCCGGCGGATGCTCGCCGACGCCGGCGTCGAGACGGTCGGCGCGCTGGCGAGGCGCGCCTGAGCCGCACGCCGCGGCCGGCCCGCCGGTCAGCGGCCGCGCGCGCGCCGCGCGGTGCGCGCGGCCAGCAGCAGGCCGGCCGCCATGATCATCCACTCGGCCGGCTCGGGGATCGGCGTGACCGAGACCTCGACGACCATGTCGTCGTAGTCGGCGTCGAGCCAGCCGTAGTCGTCGAGCATCACCCGGGCGGCGCGATCGCCCTGCATCACGACGCCGAAGCCCTGCGCACGGCCTGCTTCGTTGCTCGCGTTGGAGACGAAGCGGAACCCCGGCTGCGGATGCGGGATGCTGAAGGCGAAGTCGAGCAGGCCCGCGGCGGCCGCGACCGTGCGTTCGACCGACCCTCCCGCGACCGACTGCGCGGCGTCGAACAGCCGTTGTCCGGCGACCTCGAACCCGTTGACCAGCGCCGCTTCGGCACCGACGAGCCGGTAGGTGACCAGCGACGGCGCCGACACCTGCAGCCGACCGCCGATCCGCGCGACCGTGCCCGGGAAGAAGTCGTTGAAGGGGTTCAGCGTGAAGTCGACGCCACCGGCCACCTCGAGACGGGGCGCGCCGTCCGACGGCGTGTCGGCGAGCGCGAGGGCAGGCGAGGCGACGCAGGCCGCGAGCGCGGCGGCACGTCCGAGGCGCAGGAACGGATCGATCTTCATGGCGTCAGGCTCCGAGGTGTTTCACGGAGCGTATCGCCGGCGCGGGTGCGCGCCGATGAACCGGGCCGCGCGCCTCCTAGTCCGTACGGCGTCCGCCCTATAGTGCGGACAGCATCGCTCGGCGTCGGCCGACACCGGGCGCATCGCCGGTCAGCGCCAGCAGGCGCATCGCGAGCAGACAATCGAGATCGGGCTCGAGCCGGCGGGCGGCCTGGATCAGCGCCATCACCTCGGGCTCCGGTCGCGCGGCGCGCTCGTGGTCGACGACTTCGGCGAGCAGTTCGAACAGACGCTTCATGTCCCGGCCTTCCATGTCGGCCTCCCCGTTTTCACCAGCCTGCAACGCTACATCAAGCACCTTAGGCGATCCTTAAGAGGCGCATCGAGATGCGGATCCTGTTGCTCGAGGATGACGAAGCGATCGGCGACGCGATCCGCTCGGGGCTGCGGCACGAGGGCTGGACGATCGACTGGGTCCGCCGCGTGCGCGAGGCGGACGCACTGCTGCCAGACCACGGCTTCAGCGCCGCGGTGCTCGACCTCGGGCTGCCCGACGGCGACGGCGTGGACTGGCTGCGCGGACTGCGCGCCCGCGGCGACACGCTGCCGGTGATGGTCGCGAGCGCTCGCGACACGCTCTCCGCACGCGTGGCGGCGCTCGACTGCGGCGCCGACGACTTCCTCGTCAAGCCGTTCGACCTCGACGAACTGTCGGCGCGACTGCGCGCGGTCGTGCGGCGCAGCGCGGGTCGCGGCAGCAACGCGATCGAGCACCATGCGCTGCGCCTCGACCCGGTCACCCGCGAGACCTCGTTGCGCGGGCGGCCCGTGGACCTGTCCGCGCGGGAGTTCGCCGTGCTCCACGTGCTGCTCGAGCGGCCCGGCGCGCTGATGCCCCGCGCGCGCCTCGAGCAGCGCGTCTACGGCGCGAGCGGGGAGGTCGGCAGCAACGCGATCGAGGTCCACGTGCACGCGCTGCGACGCAAGCTCGGGACAGGCGCCATCGTGACCGTGCGCGGCCTCGGGTACCGGATGGGCGTGCCGGAGTGACCTCGATCCGCGTCCGCCTGCTGGCGCTGCTGAGCGGCACGATCGCCGCGATGGCCGTCGTGCACGCGGCGGTCACCTGGCGGGTCGCGCGCGCGGACGCGGGCGAGCAGTTCGACCTGCAGCTCCAGCAGGCGGCGGCGCTCGTGCTGCGCGGCCGCTTCGTGCCGGGCGAGCGCGGCGCGGCACCTGCGGACCGCATCGCGCCGGCGGCCGACCTGATGGTGCGGATCGACGACGGCACGGCGGCGTGGGCCTCGCATCCGGGCGCCGGACCGTCGGCCGGCCTGCCGCAGGGGTTCGCGACGGTCGACACGCCCGAAGGCCGGCTGCGGGTCTATTCGGCGCAGGTCGGGGCCCGGACGATCCGGGTCGCGCAGTTCGAGCGGGTCCGCGACGCGCAGGCGCGCCGCGCGGCGCTGCGCAACCTCGTGCCGCTCGCGGTCGTCGTGCCGGGGCTGATGCTGCTCGCCTGGGCGGTCGTAGCGCGCGCGCTGCGCCCGCTGGACTCGCTCGCCGCGCGGTTGCGCGAGCGGGACCCGGGCGCGCTCTCCCCGATCGGCACGCAGGGCCTGCCGCGCGAGCTCGTGCCGATGGTCGGGGCGCTCGACGCGCTGCTCGCGCGCCTCGGCGACACGCTCGCGATGCAGCGCGCGTTCATCGCCGACGCGGCGCACGAACTGCGCACGCCGGTCGCCGCGCTGCGACTGCAGGTGCAGGTGCTGCGCCGCAGCCGCACGCCGGCCGAGCAGGCGGCACGCGTGGACGCGCTCGAGGGCAGCGTCGAGCGAGCGTCGCGGCTCGTCGCCCAGCTGCTGACGCTCGCCCGCAGCGAACGGCCGGCCGGGCAGGTCGACGGCGAGGTGGACATCGCCGCGATCTGCCGCGAGGCCGCGGCGGCGGTGCTGCCCGTCGCCGACCTCGCGGGCGCGACGATCGAGGCGGAGCTGCCGGAGTCTTCGGCCGGCTGCGACGTCGCCGGCGATCCGGCGCAGCTCGAGGCGCTGGTGCGCAACCTCCTCGAGAACGCGATCCGGCACGCCGGTGGCGGCCCGGTGAGGCTGTCGCTGCGCGAAGAGGGGGCGAACGTGGTCATCGTCGTCTCGGACCGGGGGCCCGGCATCCCGGTCGCGGAACGCGAGCGGGTCTTCGACCGCTTCCATCGGCTGCGCGGCGCCGCGCCGGAAGGCAGCGGGCTCGGCCTCGCGATCGTACGCAGCGTCGCCCGGGGCCACGGCGGCGACGCGTGGCTCGACGACAGCGACGGACCGCCGCAGCGCCCGGGGCTGCGGGCGATCGTCAGCCTGCCGCGCGCCCGTGCCGGCGCGTGCGGGCGAGCACCGACGCGAGCGCCGCGGCCGTGACCCCGGCGAGCCAACCCGGCAGCGGCGCATCGGCGTCGGCCGCGCCGACGCTCGCGGGCGTCGTGGCGGCGACGGTCGCGTCGATCCACGCGGCGTAGCCGGCGACGACCATGCCGCCGCCGCCCGTGCCGAAGGTGCCCGGGTCGGTCGGGCCGCCCGCGAACGCGCTGAGGAACGTGTTGATCCCGAACAGCCGCGGGGGCGTCGAGCCCGCGACGAACGCCGGCGCGCCCGAGTCGCCCGAGGCGAAGCTCGTCTCGACCGGATTGCCGAGCGTGCCGCCGCCCATCGCGTTCGGCGCGCCGCCGCCGTCGAAGTCGAACAGGTAGACCTCCTGGGCCCCGCCGCCCTCGTCGTCGCGCACGTACCGGTCGGCGGCGTTGCGCCCGACGCGCTTGACCGCGGGATCCGCCGCGACGCGACCGCTGCCGTCCCCCTGCCCGCTGCCGCCGTAGCCGACCGCGACGAAGGTCGTGCCGACGGGCAGCTCCGCACGCTGCAGCGGGTAGACCGGCACCTCGGGGGGCACGTCGGCGGCCAGCACGACAATCGCGAGGTCGTCGTGCACGTTCGGCGTCGCGAACGCGACGAAGCCGGGGTGGCGGATCACCTGCGCGGCGTCGAACAGCGCCGGCTGCGGGCCGGCGTTGAGCCGGAATCGGATTCGCGATGGTTCGGCGGCGCCGACGACGTGGGCCGCGGTCAGCACGTGCCGCCGACCGATCAGCACGCCCGAGAACGGGGCACCGTCGACGATCACCGCGCCGACGCCTGCATACGGCGACGACGCGACGTTCGGGTCGACCCGGGCGGCCGGCGTGTCGGGCAGCGCACCCGCCATCACCGCGATCGCGGGGGCGGCGGCCGCCAGTGCGCCCGCCAGCGCGATCGCGCCGCCGGCGAGCGCGACCCACGCAGGCAGGGCCGGCGGCCCGTGCCGCGCGCGGCCGCTCACACGCCGCACGGCTCGAGGGCCTGCGTCGGGGCGGCCCCGTCGGATCCGGCTTCCCGCGGATCGACGAGCCGGTAGCCGAGCCCGCGCACGGTGTCGATCATCGCCTCGGCGCCGTGCGGCGCGAGCGCGGCGCGCAGTCGCCGCACGTGCACGTCGATGACGCGCTCGCGCACGTCCTTCGAATCGCACAGCCGCTCCACCAGCTGCGCGCGCGTGAACACCCGACCCGGGGCGCCGAGCAGGCAGGCGAGCAGGTCGACCTCGGAGGGCCGCAGCGCGAGCTGGGCACCGTCACAGTAGGCACGCCGGCTCGCCGCGTCGAGCGCGATGCGGCCGAGGCGCGCGACCGGATCGGGCCGGGGCTCGGGCACCGGCGGCAGGCAGCGTCGCATCACCGCGAGGATGCGACGCTGCAGTTCGTGCGGCGACGCGGGCTTGTGCACGTAATCGTCTGCGCCGGAGTCGAGGCTGAGCGCGACGTCGACGTCGGTCGCGCGCGATCCGAGCATGATCAGCGGCAGGTCGCGCGTCGACGGATACGACCGCAGCAGCTTCAGGTACTGCAAGCCGGACCGGTCGGGGAGCACGGAACTCAGCAGCACCACGCTGACGTCGTTGCCTCGCAGGAAGCGGTCCGCCTCCTCGCACGATCCGAACGACACCACCTGCAGACCGTGCGGCCCCAGCAGCGACGACAGCCGCGACGAGAGGTCGGTGTGCGGATCGATCAGCAGCACGCACATGCGGCCGCGCTCCTCTGGAAGCCTGCGTCGCCGCACGAGACCGTTCGTGCCATGCCACGCTCGTCCGAGTGTGGCGTGTGCCGATGAACCCGATGCGCGCGTGCGACCTCTTCGCCTAGCCGTAACGGACTACGCTCGCGGTCCGGGCGGATGCACCGTGCCCAGCGGGACGCCGCGCTCACCGGGACGCTCCGATCGCGGCCACCGCGCGTCCGATCGGATCGGCACTGCCGAGGACGTCGCGCGCGACGCCCAGGCGCGCGAGCGCCGACGGGTCCGCGCGGACGCCGGCCGCGCGCAGCGCGTCCACCAGCGGCGGCGGCGCGCGCAGGCCGGCCCCGGCGGCGAGCCAGGCACGATGCGCGGCATCGAGCGCGTCACCGCGCAGGACCCTCGCGACCCCGACCGGATCGAGCGCGGCGCGACGTCCGTCCGGGAGGCCGATCTCCACCGGCCGGTCGGCGGCGTCGTACGCGTACGTCCACTCGCCCGCGCCGGCGCCGCGCGACAGGGACACGATGCGGCCCGCGGCATCGCGACCGACGCGAAGCGTCGCGGCGCCCGATGCGACGAGCGCGATCCGACCGAATTCGTCCAGCTCCACGCGACCCGCGACGCCGGCGCAGTCGATCGCGATCGCGCCGACTTCGTGACGGGCTGCGGTGACGCAGCCCGGGCAGTCGATCCGCGACAGGCGTCCGGCGGCGTCATACGCGAAACGCGCGACGCCGCTCTCGCCGATCGACTCGGTGACGACCCGGCCGTTCGCGTCGAACGTGCGCGCGACGGTGCGCACGCCCTCGGACCGCAGCTCGGGCACCCCCCCGCGGTATCGGGCCCAGGCGATCGGCTCGGCACCCGCGCGCGCCGCCGACACGACGTCGCCGTCGGGCGTCGTCGTCACGTCGACCCGCATCCCCGCGAGCACCAGGGCCAGCCTCGCGCCGTCCGTCGAGCGCTCGACCCGGTGCTCGACCCGGTCGTCGACGCGGACCTCGACCGGCAGCGCGCCCGCATGCGCGTCGGCCGGATCGTAGCGAAGGCGGACCGTCGGGCCGCCGTCGTTCGCCGTGCCGGTCACGCGCCCGAACGCGTCGTGCTCGTGGCGCACGTCGGTGGCGATCCCGTCGACGCTCGAGCGGAACTCGGCGAGCCGCACCGCCGAAGCAATCGCGCCCGGCACGCCCGCCGCGGCGGCGACCGCGTCGCGCTCTGCCGACAGCGGCACCGAGCGCCACGCGAACCCATCGATGCGCACGCCCTCGAGCTCGCGCTCGGCGACGAGGCCCGGCGTCCACGATTCCGGGGCGGCGGGCTCCTGGGGGCGCACCCACTCGATCCGCAGCGTCGCGACCGGCGTGCGCCAGATCGTCTCGCCAACCGCGGCGCCGCCGGCCGGGGCGTGCTCGAGCGACCATCGGCTCCCCGAGCCGAGCGTGCGCGCGCGCAGCGCGGCGAACGGCTCGGCTGCCGGCGCGCCGGCTCTCGCGGGCTGCACCGTCCAGTCGTAGCGCCGCTCGCCGCCGCCGGGCGCGACCGTCGCGGCGAGCAGCGGCACGCCGGACGCGTCGGCGCCGTTCGCGTAGCGGTATCGCCAGCGCCCGCCGTCGGGGCGGACCGCGGCGACCAACCGGCCGCCCGCATGCTCGTAGCGCCACGCGCGCCCGTCGCCGGCCGTCGCGCCGACCAGCACCCGGCGCCCGTCCGCCGGGGCGTAGTCCAGCCTCAGCGAGCGACCGTCGCTCGCGACGAGCGACACCGGCTCCGCCGCCGCGACGGACGCATAGCGGACCTCGGCCCACTGGCGCGTGCCGTGCTCGAGCCGCGTCGCGTACCAGGCGCGCACCGCGCCCCGCGGGACCCGCTGGCCGAACTCGATCCGCAGCCCGTCGGGTGCGGTCGCCACGGGCGCGCCGGATGGCGTGCACGCGAGCCGCCAGCCGTCCTCCGAGCGCAGCGGCTCGCCGGCGGTGTCCGGATGGGCGAACACGACGCGCCGGCCTTCCGGCGTCTCGAGCACCGGATTGTCCACGGTCGAGCCGCGGTCGCGATCGGCGCAGGGCGATCCGTCCCCGGCCGCCAGCACCCGCCCGAAGTGGACGTGCCACCCGTCGGGCGCGACGTCGCGCGGACCGAGGTCGATCGGCCCGCCACCCCGCCAGACCCGCACCAGCCTCAGGTCGAAGCCACCGTTGCCAGGCAGTTCGAGATCGACCGACCCGATGCGCAGCCGGCCCTCGGCGAGGTCGACCGATTCGCCGAGCTCGGGCGTGCCCTCGGGGGCCGGGAAGCTCACGGTCCGCAGCGCCTCGGCGCTCGCCGGTCGCCACGCGAGCCCGGCCTGCTCCCAGGGACGCGGCGTGCCGGCCGCCGTGCCGCAGGCCGCGAGCGCGGCCGCGGCGACGCAGGCCGCGGCGCGGCGGCGTGGCGCGACACTCATCGTCGCCGCGCGCGCCGCGCCGCGATCGCGCCGATCGCCGCGAACCCGAGCGACGCGAAGAGCCATTCGGACGGCCCCGGGATCGGCTGGAGCTGGCCGGCCGCGAGGATGTCGGCGAGGCTGCCCGACGGCGTCAGCAGGAACTGGCTGCCCGAGAAGCTCAACAGGTAGTCGCCGCCGGCCAGCGCGATCGGCCCGGGCAGGAACTCGACGCCCGCGACGCGGCCGGCCGAGTCGAGGGTGATCACCGGCCCGCCGAGCTGGTCGTCCGACTGCTCGAAGACGAGGTTCCCCGCTTCGACGCGGAAGGACGGACCGCCCGGAGGCGCGTCGCCCGGCACGGTGACCGTACGCGCCACCGGATCGACCATCGTGTCGTCGAAGGTCGCGGTGCCGGCGATCGTGCCGGCCGGCTGCAGGCCGAGCGCCGAGGCCGCGAAGGCGACGAAGTCGATCGTCCATCGGAAGTCGACGTCGGTGCGCGCGCCGTGCGCCGCCCCCGAAGCGGCGATGAGCAGCGCGACGACCAGGCGGGCAGGCAGCGGCATGGGGACCTCGCGTCGCGACTCAGAGGAGGGAGCCGCCGCCGCGCCGCAGGATCGCGACGGTGGCCGGGCGCGGTGCAGGCCGGTCGACGGGCCCGTCTCCCGCCGGCCAGCCGCTGCCGGTCGGCAGCGTGCGCGACTGCAGGAACACGCCCGCGCCGTCGGGGCGCAGCATCGGCAGGTCGTCGCGGCGCACGCGTTCGATCGCGGCGCCGGACGGCGCGTCGCGGCCGGGATGGCGGACCCCGAGGAGCAGCGCGTTGCCGACGGGATTCGGACCCGAGAGGATCGCCCTCGGCGGCGCGATCGCGAACGGCACGACCTGCCCGGCCCACTCGCCGCGCGACGGCACGACCGCCAGCAGGTTGGCGCCGAAGAGTCCCGGGCGCACCGACTCGAACAGCGGCGAGCCGCGGTCCGCGGCGAGGCCCGCCGGCTCGGGGCCGTCGGCGACCGCGTGCTCGACGGACGGCTCGGCGGCGGTCGCGATCCACAGGTTGCGTCGACCGTCGACCCGGAGGTCGCACGGGTAGCCGAGGCCGACGCCATCGCCGGCGCCCCATTCTCCGCCGGCGATCTCGCGCGACCAGCGGAAGGTGCCGCCGATGTCCTCGGGCTGCGCGTCGACGATCCGCCACACGCCGCCCGCGGGCTGCGCGGCCCGTTCGCCCGACCCGGCGGAGACGGTGACGATGCGTGCATCGGCGTCGCCGTCCGGGCTCGGCCTCGGATCGGCCATCGAGACGAGGAGCGAGCCGTCGGACGGCTCGAGCGCGATGCCGGCCGGGCGGCCGCAGGGCGTTCCGCCGACGAGGTTCGCCGCCGGGTGCGCGTCGCACAGCAGCGCGCCGGGGCTGGTGTAGAAGTCGGCGAGCGTGCGGCGCGTGCCGTCGGGCCGTCGGCGGTACTGGTCGATCCGCGACTGCGGCTCGGTGCCGCCGGGCGGGATCGATTCGATCGCGCGCGTCTCGACGGTCAGCGCGAGCACGCCGCCTTCGCCGGAAGCGCCCGCGATGCCCGCGCGCCGCGGCAGCAGCACGCGCCCGAGCGCCCGGGCGTTCCCGCCTTCCGGAACGATCGCGGCCGGGTCGACCGGATCGGTCGGCATGTCGAGCTGAAGCGGGATCCAGGTGCCCGACCCGTCGGCCGAGGCGCCGTCCGCGGCCCGGCCCGCGCCCGGCGCGAATCGCGCGACGTGCAGCGTGCCGCGCTCGAGCAGGCGCGGATTCGACGGGTCGTCGACGCGCTCGACCACGCCCGCGGACACGAACTTCCAGAGGTGCCCCGAGGGTCGGTCCTCGCCGAGGTACACGACGAGCGGGCGGCCCGGCGTGCAGCGGATGGCGATCGCGCCGTGGCGGAACCGACCGAGCGCGGTGTGCTTGCGCGATGCGGGCGCCGCCGACGCGCTTGCGCCCGGCGGCGGTGGCGCGACCTCGACGACCCAGCCGTACTTCTCGCCGACGAGCCCGAAGGTCGCGCCCGCGGTGTCGGCGCGATAGCCGGCCTGCGTGCCGTTCGGCAGCACCGCCTCGGTCACCGAGGCCCAGCGGGGGTAGCGCTCGGGGTAGCGGTCCGAGACGTCGCGATCGAACGTGCCGGTGCCGAAGACCGTGGACTCGCCGCACAGCACGGTACCCCACGGCGTCGCGGTCGCCGCGCCGATGCCGAAGGTCCCGACGATCCGGTTGCCGAGCCCGTCGGTGTCGACGTTGCGGAACACGTCGGTCGCCGCCGGCCCGGTGCCGACCAGCACCGCCCGGTCGCCGGTCCGGCGCGCGCGCGCGGGGCCCGTCGCCTCCGCCGGCGCCCATCCGGTGACCGCCCGGTAGGCGTCGGCGCGCGCGGCGTTCGCGGCGAGTCCCGAGAGTCCGTGCACGCGACGGTTGCCTGCGTCGCGGATCACCTCGAAGCGGCCCGCGCGGGCGGGCCTCCGAACCCGGACGAGCGACATGCCGCCGTTGTAGAGCGCCTCGCCGGCGAGCGTGCGGTCGGCCCCCGGCGCCACGCCCGGCGCGACATCGGGCAGCCGCTCGCCGACGACCGCGTCGAACGCGCGCGAGGCGGCGGCGAAGGCCGGCACGCCGGTGGCGCGCTCGACCGGGGCCGACGGCGCGGCCTCGTGGAACGGATGGGAGACCGCGCCGTGCGCCACCACGAGCCAGCCCTCCTCGGCGCCGCGGATCGGCAGCCAGCACGGGTGCGCGTGATCGAAGCCGACGTAGTCCGCGGCATTGGGGAACGGCCGGTCTCCCCAGGCGAGCAGCACCTGCGCGTCGAACCCGGGCGGCACGACCAGCGCGTCGACCGCCTCGAACCCGGCCGACGCGGCCGCGGGCTCGGGCGGGCGGACCGCGCCGGAACCGCCGGCCGCCGCGACGAACGACGGCGCGCCGGCCAGCACCGGCATCGGCTGCGGGACGCGGGGCGGCACGAACGACGTGGCCTGCGCCGTCGAATCCGCACGCGCCGGGCTCCCGGGCGCGACGGCACCTGCGCCGATCGCACCCACCGTGCAGAGGAACGAACGTCGGGATCGGCGGACCATGGGAGCGGGACGGGACACGTCGGGCCGTGCGGCGATCCGAGCAGTCTCGGGGTCGGTCGTGAACGCCGCGGACCGTGACCGCGACCCCGGGGCTGGTTCGAACGGACCAGCCGGGTCGTCCGTTCGCCCCGGCGCGGTCCGGCTCAGGTCGCGCCCGCCTCGACGCGACCCGCCTCGAGCAGGCGCGCGTAGAGTCCGAGCAGCTCGTCGCCGAGCCGCGGCAGCGTGAACGCCTCGCGCCACCGAGCGTGCCCGCGCTCGCCCATCTCGCGCAGGCGATCCGCGTCGGGCGCCAGGATCGCGCGGGCCAGCGAGCGCGCGCAGCCGGGCTCGACCAGCAGGCCGCTCGCCCCGTCCTCGACGAGCTCGGGCAGGCCG
>JBILTM010000209.1:0-8493 GCA_044371545.1 Burkholderiaceae bacterium | reverse complement strand
CCGCGCCGTGCGCGCTCCGGGCCCGAACGGCCGCGCGCCCCGGACCTGCGTGCCCGCCGACGACCTCGCCCGAGGCGCGCCCTCAGGCGGCGCGCGCGGCCCCGGCCATCCGGCACGCGAGCGCGAAGGCGTTCCTCATCGCGCCGTCGTTGGCGACGCCGCGCCCGGCGATGTCGTAGGCGGTGCCGTGCGCCGGCGTCGCGATCGGCATCGGCAGCCCGCCGGGCACGGTGACGCCGCGCTCGAAGCCCATCAGCTTCATCGCGATCTGGCCCTGGTCGTGGTACATGGTCAGCACGCCGTCGTAGCCGCCCTCCTTGCGCGTCGCGCGCACGAATGCGGTGTCGGCGGGGAAGGGGCCGTCCGCCGGGAAGCCGCGCGAGCGCGCGAGCTCGACGCCGGGGCCGATCGTGTCGATCTCCTCGCGCCCGAACGCGCCGCCGTCGCCGTTGTGCGGATTGAGCCCGCAGACCGCGAGCCGCGGGCTCGCGAGGCCGCTGCGCTTCAGGCCCGTGTACAGCAGCTCCACGCCCTCGGCGACGCGCTCGACGGTGATGAGCGAGGACACGTCCTTCAGCGGCACGTGCGAGGTCACGCGCGAGGTCCACAGGCCCTCGAGCACGTTGAACTCGACGCAGGGCCCGTGGAAGTCGAGCACCTCGCAGAAGAAGTGCAGCTCGTCGGGGTGGGCCATGCCGCCCGCGCGCAGCGCCGCCTTGTTGAGCGGCGCGAAGCAGATGGCATCGGCCGCGCCTTCGCGGCTCAGCCGCAGCGCGAGCCGCAGCCCGTCGAGCATCCACGCGCCGTTGCGCGGGCCGGCGACGCCGCGCTCGAATCCCTCGGTCGAGGCGCCCTCCCAGTCGACGAGCATCGGCACCTCCAGCGCCCGGCCGCGTGCGGCGAACGGATCGCCGCCGACGAACGCGAAGGGGCGGCCGGTGACCGACACCGCGTCGGCCATCACCGCGCGGCTGGTGATCACCAGCAGGTCGGCCGCGGCCTTCGTCGCCGGGTCGGCGAGCAGCCGCGCGGACAGCTCGGGGCCGATGCCGGCCGGGTCGCCGGTGAACAGCGCGATGCGGGGCTTGGACATGGTCGGGGCTCTCGGGTGGGGGCGTTCAGACGACGTCGCCGACGACGGCGACCGAGGACGACACGCGCGGCCAGGTCGCGGCCATGTGGGCCTGCAGCAGCGCGCCGAGCCGCTCGCCGTCGCGTGCGACCAGCGCCGCGACGAACGCGTCGTGCTCGGCCATGGCGGCCGCCCAGTTCGCCGGCGACTGGTTGCCGATGTAGCGGATGCGGCGCATCCGCATGCGCAGCATCGCGTGGACCGACGCGAGCGTCGGGTTGTGTGCGGCGCGCACGATCGCGTCGTGCACCTGCTGGTTCAGCTCGAAGTACTGCGGCCGCTCGCGCCGCTGGAAATGCGCGCGCATGCGCCGGTGCAGCTCGACGATCGCCTCGATCTCGCCATCCGACGCGGCGCGCGCGGCGAGGCGTCCGGCATGCGCCTCGAGCACGCCGGTCAGCTCGAGCATGTCCTGCGCGTCGCGCGGCGTGACCACCTTGACGACCGCGCCTCGCCCGGGGAGCAGGTCGACCAGCCCCTCGGTCGCGAGCACCTTCAGCGCTTCGCGCAGCGGCGTGCGCGAGATGCCGAGCGAACGCGCCACGTCGAGCTCGGCGATGCGTTCGCCGGCGGGCAGGGTGCCGTCGACGATCAGGTCGCGCAGCCGCGCGGTCACCTCGTCGTGCAGCGAGGGCCGCGCGATCGGCCGGTCGGCGAGCGGGGCGGCGGCTTGACGCAGGACGGTCATCGGCATACTGTAACTCCATAATTACGGAATACAAAGACGGAGACATCGCCGCATGGCCGCGGGCCCGCCCATCGTCGACGCGCACCAGCACTTCTGGGATCCGCAGGCGAACTACCACCCGTGGCTGCGCGACGAGCCGCCGATCCCGTTCCGCTACGGCGACTACCGCCCGATCCGCCGCCGCTACCTGCCCGACGACTACTTCGCCGATGCCGAGGGCTTCGACGTCCGCGGCACGGTCTACGTCGAGACCGAGTGGGATCCGCGCGACCCGCTCGGTGAGATGACCTGGGTCGCCGCGCTGCGCACGCGCACCGGCTTCCCGACGGTCGCGGTCGGCCAGGCGTGGCTGGACCGCGCCGACTGCGCGCCGGTGCTCGAGGGCCTGGCCGCGCACGCCTTCGTCCGTGGCATCCGCCACAAGCCCCGCGCGAACCCGCGACCCGGCGACGCCGCGCCCGGCGGCATCACCGACCCCGCGTGGCGCGCCGGCTTCGCCCGGCTCGCGCCGCTCGGCCTGCGCTTCGACCTGCAGACCCCGTGGTGGCACTTCGCCGAAGCCGCGCGGCTCGCCGCCGACTTCGAGGGCACGACGATCGTCGTCAACCATGCGGGGCTGCCGTCCGACCGCAGCCCCGAGGCGCTCGCCGCGTGGCGCGATGCGTGCGCGCGGCTGGCCGCGTGCCCGAACGTGCACGTGAAGCTGTCCGGCATCGGCCAGCCTGGGCGCGCGTGGACCGTGGACGCGAACCGCCCGATCGTCGAGACGCTGCTCGGGCTCTTCGGCCCGGCGCGCTGCATGGTCGGCAGCAACTTCCCGGTCGACTCGTTGTGCGCGACCTACGGGACGATCCTCGGAGGCTTCGTGGAGATCCTGTCGACACTGTCGCCCGCCGAGCGCCGCGCGGTGCTGCACGACACCGCGAACCGCGTCTACGCGATGGGGCTGCCGTCATGAGTGCATCCGCGAAGCCCGTCCTCGGCTACGTCGGGGTCGGCCTGATGGGCGGGCCGATGGTCGCGCGCCTGGCGTCGCGCGGCTGGGCGATCCGGGCGTACGACGTGGTGCCCGAGCGCCTCGCCGCCGCGGTGGCCGCGGGTGCGCGGCCCGCGGTGTCGCCCGCCGACGCCGCGCGCGGCGCCGGCCTCGTGCTGCTCAACCTGCCGACCACCGACGCGGTCGAGCACGCGGTCTTCGGCGAGGACGGCGTGGCGAGCGGCATCGCGCCGCCCGCGCGCGTCGTCGACTTCTCGACGGTCGAGGTCGAGCGCGGCCGTGGCTTCGCCGCCCGGCTGCGCGAGCGCACCGGCTGCGGCTGGGTCGACGCGCCGGTCTCGGGCGGCCCGCCGGCGAGCGCCGCGGGCACGCTGACGGTGATGGCTGGCGGCGAGCCGGACGACGTCGCCGCGGCCGCCGCGCTGTGGCCCGACGTCGCCGCGCGCGTCACGCACATGGGCCCGCCCGGCGCGGGCCTCGCGGCGAAGATGATCAACCAGCTGATCGTCGGCTGCACGCACGCGGTGCTCGCCGAGGCGGTGGTGATGGCGGAGGCCGCCGGCATCGACGCCGCGCGCCTGCCCGAGTGCCTCGCCGGCGGCCACGCCGACGGCTCGCTGCTGCAGCGGCTCTACCCGCGGATGGTCGCGCGCGACTTCGCGCCGCAGGGCTACGCGCGCCAGCTGCTGAAGGACCTGGAACTCGTCAGCGAGTTCGCCGGCGCGCTGAAGTCGCCCGCCCCGATGGCCGGGCAGGCGCTGTCGCTCTACCGGATGCTGATCCGGCTCGGCCACGCCGAGCTCGACACCTCGGCGCTGCTGAAGCTCTACGAGCCCCCGAAGGGCTGACACACGAACGCACACACGGAGGAGACCCCCGATGACCCGAAGCCCCCTCGCCACCGCACGGCGCACCGCGCTCCGGCGTGCCGCCTTCGCCGCGACCCTCGCCGCCGCGGCCGCGCTCGCCGCGCCCGCCGCGCACGCCCAGATCAAGCTGCGCTACGCGCACGTCGGCGTCGCCAACGCGCCGCAGACGCTGTACGCCGACGAGGTCGCGAAGCTGGTGAAGGAGCGCACCAGCGGGCGCGTCGAGATCCAGGTGTTCGCCAACTCGCAGTTGGGCGGCGTCGCCGAGATGGTCGACGGCGTGCGCTCGGGCGCGATCGCGATGGGGCACCACGACTTCGCGTCGCTCGGGCGGATCGTGCCGAGCACCGCGGTGTTCAACACGCCCTTCGTCTACCGCGACGCCGAGCACTCGATGCGCGCGACCGACCCGCGCACCTCGGTCGCGCTGCAGCTGATCAACGCCGACCTGGTCGCCCGCGGCAACATGCGGATCGTCGGCAACGCGTTCCAGGGCGCGCGCCAGCTCACCTCGAAGGAGAAGGTGCTGTCGCCGAAGGACATGCAGGGCAAGAAGTACCGCGGCGTGCCGGTCAAGCTCTGGTCCTCCATGATCACCGGCATGGGCGCGACCGCGACGCCGGTCGAGGTCTCCGAGCTCGCGACCGCGCTCGCGACCGGCCTGGTCGTCGGCCAGGAGAACCCGCTGCCGAACATCTTCAACCTCAAGCTCTTCGAGGTGCAGAAATTCGTGATGATGACCAACCACATGCAGTCGGTGCTGGCGGTCTTCGTCAACGAGCGCATCTGGCAGTCGATCCCCGCGGGCGATCGCAAGATCATGGAAGACGTGATGCGCGAGGTCGGGCAGCGCTCGCTCGAATGGGACCGCGAGTCCTCGGCGAAGTACCGCAAGGACCTCGAGGCCAAGGGCATGACCTTCATCGAGCAGAAGGACGGGCTCGACGTCGAGGCGTTCCGCAAGTCGGTGCTCGCGCAGATCAACAAGGACTTCCCGGACTGGACCTCGTACATCGAGCAGATCCGCGCGGTGAAATGACGGCACGGCCTTGAGCATCGCCGTCTCGCTGCTGGCGGCGGTCCGCGCGACCGTCCGCTGGGTCTCGGTCGCGCTGCTGGCGCTGCTGATCTTCACCCCGCTCGCGCAGGTGGTGATGCGCGGCGTCTTCGGCGCGCCGATGTCGGGTGCCGAGGAGCTGACCCGCTGGTTCCTGATCTGCCTGTGTTTCCTCGCGGCGTCCTACGTGACGGTCGAGGGCGGCCAGGTGCGGATGGAGGAGATCCAGGCGATGCTGCCGCCGAAGCCCCGGTGGCTGCTGCAGCTCGCGATCGAGGCGAGCGGCGTGGCGCTGTTCTCGCTGCTCGCCATCGCCTGCGTCGCCTCGATCCGCTCGCAGATCGGCACCACCACCGCGACGCTCGAGATGCCGATGTGGCTCTTCATGGGGCCGCTCGCGGTCGGCGGGGCGCTGCTCGCGCTCGAGACCGGCATCGCGTTCGCCCGCACGCTGTCGCGCGGCCGGGCCGACGACAAGCAGACGACCCTCACCTGACCCCCATGGCCGGCTTGCTCGTCGTCGCGTCGTTCCTCGCGCTCTTCGTCCTCGGCTTCCCGGTGGTGCTCGCGATCGCGATCCCGTCGGTGACCTACCTGCTGTGGAACGACCTGCCGCTGATGATGATCGCGCAGCGCACGGTCTATGCGATGGACTCGTTCCCGCTGGTCGCGGTGCCGGTGTTCCTGTTCGTCGGCAGCCTGATGAACGCCTCGGGCATCTCGGCCTACATCTACCGCTTCGCCGACACCGCGGTGAGCCGGCTGCCCGGCGGGCTCGCGCAGGTCAACATCTTCGGCAGCCTGGTGTTCTCCGGCATCTCGGGCTCGGCGCTCGCCGACATCGGCGGGCTCGGTCGCATCGAGATCGACGCGATGAAGCAGAAGGGCTTCTCGGTGCCGTTCGCGAGCGCGGTCACCTGCTCGTCGGCGATCATCGGGCCGATCTTCCCGCCGTCGATCCCGCTGATCATCTACGGTACGGTCACCGGCGCGTCGGTGCTGCAGCTCCTGCTGGGCGGCATCCTGCCGGGGCTGCTGTGCACCTTCGCGCTGATGGCGATGGCCGCGTGGCTCGCGAAGCGCCGCGGCTATCCGCGCGCCGAGCGCTGGCCGACGCGCGGCGAGGTGGTGCGCGACATGCTGCCCGCCATCCCGGCGCTGCTCGCGCCGGTGATCCTGATCGTCGGCATGCTCGCCGGCTATTTCACGCCGACCGAGATCGCGTCGGTCACGGTCGCCTACACGATCGCGATCAGCGCGCTCTTCTACCGCAAGCTCACCTGGGCGGGCCTGCTGGAGGCGACCTTCGAGACGATCAAGGCGACCTCCGGGATCCTGCTGATCGTCGCGGTCGCGGCGCTGTTCGGCTGGATCCTGTCGGTCGAGCAGGTGCCGCAGCGGATCGCGGCGGCGATGCTGTCGGTCTCGACCGATCCCTTCGTGCTGCTCGCGATCGTCAACGTGATGCTGCTGGTCGTCGGCATGTTCCTCGACAGCACGACCGCGATCCTGGTGATCGCGCCGATCATCGCGAAGCCCCTGGTCGCCGCCGGCGTCGACCCGGTGCACCTCGGCATGGTGGTCGTCTTCAACCTGATGATCGGGCTGGTGACGCCGCCGATGGGGCTCGCCCTCTACCTCGTCTCCGACATCGCGAAGGTGTCGATGAAGTCGGTGCTGCGCGAGATGCTGCCGTTCTACGTGCCGCTGGTGGGCACGCTGCTCGCGATCACCTACTGGCCGGCGCTGACGACCTGGATCCCGAGGATGGCGGTCGGGCCCTGAGGGGCGGGGTCGGGGCGCGGGGTGCGCTCAGCGCACCCGCGCCGCCTTCCACGGGAACGCCGAGCCGTCCAGCGTCACCGTGCCCTCGATCGCATCGCCCTGCGCGCGGCCGGCGAAGGCCGCGATCCGGCCGCGCTCCATCGGCAGCGCGAACGCGACCCGCTCGCCGCGCAGCGCCACGTCGGCCAGCGGCACCTCGCGCCCGCCCACGCTCGCCATGCCGTCGAGCTTCTGCCACTGCTGGCGCAGGTCCAGCGCGACCCGCTGGCGGGTGAGCTCCGGCGGCACGCTCGCCTGCCAGCGACCGTGCACGCTCGCCGGGATCCGGTACAGGTAGACGGTCGCGGTCGGCACGCCGGTCGCATTCTTCTTCTCGGGCTCGTCGAGCCGCTGCCAGGACTCCGGCAGCCAGCCGGCGAGCGGGTAGTCGTGCACGATCACGCGCGCGCCGGGCCGCAGCTCGCGCCGCAGCTTCTCGCGCAGCATGTTGACCGTCTCGGGCAGCAGGTAGAGCGTGACGACGGTCGCCTCCGACACGTCGGTCGCGAACAGGTCCTGGCGCACGAAGCGCGCGCGGTCGGCGACGCCCTCGCGGCGCGCCGCCTCGACCGACAGCGCGACCAGCTTCTCGTCGATCTCGATGCCGAGCCCGCGCGCGCCGCGCAGCTTCGCCGCGGTCAGCACGATGCGGCCGTCGCCCGAGCCCATGTCGACCAGCACGTCGTCTGGGCCGACACCGGCCATGTCGAGCATCTTCGAGACGACGCCATCGGGCGAGGGCACGTACGGGCCGGCGTTGACCGGCTGCCTGTCGGGCTCGGCGGGGTGCTGCTGGGCCGACGCGGCGCGCGCGCCGAGGGCGGCGAGCGCCGCAGCGGGCGCGTGCACGCGAGGCAGGGCGGGCAGCGCGGCGAGCGCGCGCAGCAACGGGCGTCGGGTCGGTTCCATCGGTCGGCTCCTCGCCGCGCGCGGGGCGCGGCCGGGTGACGATTGTCCCACGACGGCGCGCGCGCTCGCTTAGGATGGCGGCATGCCCGTCCCCGAGCCGTCCTCCGCCCGCGCCCGTGCGCTGGTCGTGCTGCTCGGCGTGTGCTGGGGGCTCAACTGGATCGCGGTACGCGTCGCGCTGCACGAGGTGCGGCCGTGGAGCCTGCGCTGCCTCGGCATGGGCCTGGGGACGCTGGCGCTGCTCGCCTGGGCGCGGGCGCGCGGCCGGCCGCTGCGGATCGCGCCGGGCCGCGACCGCGCGCGGCTCGCGCTCGCCGGGCTGCTGAACGTCGCGGCGTTCGGCGTGTTCACCGCGTTCGCGCAGCTCGCCGGCTCGACCTCCCGGGTCACGATGGTCACCTTCACGATGCCGATCTGGTCCGTGCTGTTCGCGCGCGTCGCGCTCGGCGAGCGGCTCGACGCGAACCGGCTCGTGGCGCTCGGCCTCGCCGTCGCCGGACTGGGCGTGCTCGTCGGGCCCACGGCGGCGGCCGGCTCGACCGCCGGCATGGGCTGGGCGCTGCTCGCCGCGATCGCCTGGGCCGCGGGCACCGTCTACCTGAAGGCCGCGCGCATCCCCGGCGACCCGGTCGCGATCGCCGTGTGGCAACTGGCCGCGGGCTTCGCGGCGGTCGCGCTGGGTGCGGCGATCGCCGAGGGGGCGCCCGCCGGCTGGCCGCGCGACGCGGCGACGTGGTGGGCGATCGCCTACCACGTGCTGCTCGGCACGGCGCTGCCGTACCTCGTCTGGTTCGCGATCGTCGGCCGGCTGCCGGCCTCGACCGCGGCGCTCGGCACGCTGCTGGTGCCGGTGGTCGCGGTGCTCGGCGCTGTGGCGCTGCTCGGCGAACGGCCGACCGCGGCCGACGCGCTCGGCTTCGCGCTGATCTTCGCGGCCGCGGCGGCGGTGCTGCTGCGGCCGTCGCCGGCGCCGCACCCGCCCGCCGCGCGGGGGGGCGAGGGCGGCGCCCGCGCCCC
>JBILTM010000208.1:0-8592 GCA_044371545.1 Burkholderiaceae bacterium | reverse complement strand
CCCCGACGACGCGGCCGAGACGCTCGCGCCGCTCGTCGACGCCGCGAAGGCGCGCGCCGACGCGAAGCTCGTGATCTCGGGCTTCCACGACAAGACAGGCAACCCCGAGCAGAACGCCGAGCTCGCCAAGCAGCGCGCCGTCGCGACCCGCGACGCGCTGGTCGCCGCCGGCGTCGCCGCCGAACGGATCGAACTGCGCAAGCCGGCCGAGACCGAGGGCGACGGCAACGACCGCGAGGCCCGCCGCGTCGAGGTCAACGTCGAGTGACGCCCCCCGGGCCGCGCGCCGCGCGGCCCGCGGTCCGCTCAGGCGGCGGGCACCGCGTCCCTGCGGAACACCCAGCTCGACGCGTCCGAGGCGCGCGGCGCGAAGCGCCAGCCGTCGGCGTCGAAGTCCTTCAGCCCCTCGGGGTCGTCGAGCCGGTGCTCGATCGCGAAGCGCGCCATCGCGCCGCGCGCGCGCTTGGCGTTGAACGAGATCACCTTCCAGCCGTCGCCGCGCCGATCCTGGAAGACCGGCTGCACGACCGGCGCGCGCAGCGCGTCGACGTCGACCGCGCGGAAGTACTCCTCGGACGCCAGGTTCACCAGCGTGCCGCCGCCCGCGTCTCGCAGCGCGCGCCGCAGCGCCTTCGCGGGCCGGTCACCCCACCACGCGTACAGGTCGCGGCCCCGATCGTTCGCGAGGCGCGTGCCCATCTCGAGGCGATAGGGCTGCATCGCGTCGAGCGGCCGCAGCACGCCGTACAGGCCCGACAGGATGCGCAGCCGCCGCTGCGCGAAGTCGAGCGCATCGGCGTCGAGCTCGCGGGCCCGCAGCCCGTCGTAGACGTCGCCGTCGAACGCGAGCACCGCGGGCCGCGCGTCGGCCGCGCGCGGCGCCGCGCGGAACGCGGCGTATCGCGCGACGTTCAGCGCCGCGAGCGCGTCGCTCAGCTCCATCAGCCGCGCGACCTCGACCGGCGCGAGCTCGCGCAGCACCCCGACGAGCCGCTTCGCGTCGGCCGCGAATTCGGGCTTCGTCGGCGCGACGTCGACGATCGGCGACGCATAGTCGAGCGTCTTGGCGGGCGACAGCACGATCAGCATGCGGGGCGGTCCTCGTCGAATGGCCGGGCTCGGGCGGCCGAATTATAGGGGCGGCGATGCGCGCGATCCTCGATACCAACGTGTGGCTCGACTGGCTCGTCTTCGGCGACGCGCGCATCGCGCCGCTGGCCGCGGCGATCGAGTCCGGCGAGGTCGTCCTGCATGCGACCGCGCCGATGCTCGACGAGCTTGCCGCGGTGCTGGTGCGGCCGCACTTCGGCCTCGACGCCGCCGCCCGCGAGGCCGCCTGCGCGCGCCAGCGCACGCTCGTCGCGCTGCACCCGCCCGCCCCCGACTGCCGGCTGCCCTGCACCGACCCGGACGACCGGATGTTCGTCGACCTCGCGGTCGCGCTGCGCGTCGACTGGCTCGTCTCGCGCGACAAGGCGCTGCTGCGGCTGCGCCGGATCGCCGGCCGGCGCTTCGGCGTGCGGATCGGCACGCCCGAGGACTGGCGGACGGCCGCCGCCGCGTTCGGCGCACCCCCCCGCCTATAATCGCCCGCAACGTCGTCAGAGCCCGCCATGAACGCGCCTCACACTCCGCCCCCGCCGACGCTCGTCACCAAGATGCCGAAGGTCGGCACGACGATCTTCACCGTGATGTCGGCGCTCGCCGCCGAGCGCGGCGCGGTCAACCTCGGCCAGGGCTTCCCCGACTTCGACTGCGACCCGGCGCTGCTCGACGCGGTCGCGACCGCGATGCGGGCCGGCCACAACCAGTACCCCCCGATGGCCGGCGTGCCCGCGCTGCGCCGTGCGATCGCCGACAAGGTCGAGCGCCTCTACGGTCGACGCTACGACGCCGACACCGAGATCACCGTGACCTCGGGCGCGACGCAGGCGATCTTCACGGCGATCCTCGCGATCGTGCGGCCCGGCGACGAGGTGATCGTCGTCGAGCCGGCCTACGACAGCTACATCCCGAACATCGAGCTCACCGGCGGCGTCGCGGTGCGCGTGCCGATGACCGTCGACCTGCGCGTCGACTGGGACCGCATCGCCGCGTCGGTGACGCCGCGCACGCGCGCGATCCTGGTCAACACGCCGCACAACCCCAGCGGCACGACGCTGTCCGACGACGACATGGCGCGGCTCGAGTCGATCGCGGTCGCGCACGGCCTCTTCGTGATCGCCGACGAGGTCTACGAGCACATGGTGTTCGACGGCGCGCCGCACCGCTCGGCGAGCCGCTGGCCCGCGCTCGCCGAGCGCGCCTTCGTGATCTCCTCGTTCGGCAAGACCTACCACGTCACCGGCTGGAAGGTCGCCTACTGCGCGGCGCCCGCGGCGCTGACCGCGGAGTTCCGCAAGGTCCACCAGTTCAACGTGTTCACCGTCAACACGCCGATGCAGCAGGGGCTCGCGGCCTACATGGCCGACCCCGCGCCGTACCTCGAGCTGCCGGCGTTCTACCAGCGCAAGCGCGACCTGTTCCGCGAGGGCCTCGCGGGCACGCGCTTCCGGCTGCTGCCGTGCGAGGGCACGTACTTCCAGCTGGTCGACTACAGCGCGATCTCGGACCTGCCCGAGGCCGAGTTCGCGAAGTGGCTGACCACCGAGATCGGCGTCGCCGCGATCCCGCTGTCGGCGTTCTTCGCCGAGCCGGTCGAGCGAGGACTGGTGCGCTTCTGCTTCGCGAAGAAGGACGAGACCCTGCGGCTCGCACTGCAGCGGCTCGCGACGCTGTGAGCGTGCGCGTCGCGCGCCGCCGCGCGCTCGCCTCGTCGCTCGCCGCCGCGCTCGCCGGGCTCGCCGCGTCGGCCTGCGGCGCGCTGCTGCCGCCGGCGGACCTGAAGCCGCCGAGCGTCGCGTTCTCCGACCTGTCGATCGACTCGGTGTCCGCCGAGCGGGTGCGATTCACGGTGCGCATCGCGACGCAGAACCCGAACCCGATCGACGTGCCACTGTCGAACGTCTACTTCGACCTCGCGATCCTCGGGCAGCCGCTGGCGCTGGGCAAGGTCGCCGAGCAGCGCTTCACGCTGCCCGCCGGTGGCGCCAAGG
This sequence comes from Burkholderiaceae bacterium, assembly GCA_044371545.1. Classification (GTDB taxonomy): domain Bacteria; phylum Pseudomonadota; class Gammaproteobacteria; order Burkholderiales; family Burkholderiaceae_E; genus UBA4615. Next base: position 5,497 of record JBILTM010000208.1, on the reverse strand, counting down.
AGCTGCCGATCGCGTTCGACGTCGCCACCGCCGACCTGCGCGGCGTGATCGCCCGGATGCTGTCCGGCCCGATGCCCGAGACCGTCTGGGAGCTCAAGGGCACCGCGAACTGGGGCATCAACCCGCTGCCCCTGCCCTTCTCGAGGAAGGGCGACGCGAGCAGCCTGCGCAGGCTGCGCGAGCTGCTCGTGCTGCCGCGCGGCTGAAGCGCACCGGCGCCCACGTCGCCGAGCACGTCGCCGCACACGCGGCCGCCCGCCGCCTCGTCCTGCCCGCGCCGGCTCTCGGCCGGCCGCTACACTCGCGCGATGCACGCGCCCGCCGCCCCCGCCGATCGGACCGCGACTGCGCCGGGCCGGCGCTGGGACCTCTTCTGCGCGGTCGTCGACAACCTCGGCGACGCCGCGATCGGCTGGCGACTCGCGCGCCAGCTCGCATCCGAGCACGGCCTCGCGCCGCGCCTGTGGATCGACCGGCCCGACGCGCTCGCGACGCTGGTGCCCGACGCCCGGCCCGGAGCGAGCGTCGACGGCGTGCGGATCGAGCACCTCGACGAGGCCGACCCGCGGCTCGCCGCCACCGCGCCCGACGAGGTCGCCGACGTGGTCGTCAGCATGCTCGCCGGCGCGCCGCCCGAGGCCTACCGCGCGGCGATGCGCACGCGCGTGCCGCGCGCGACCTGGGTCGCGTTCGAGTACCTGTCGGCCGAGCCCTGGATCGCGACGCACCACGGCCTGCCGTCGCCGAAGCCGGACGGGCTCGTCGAGCACTTCTTCTTCCCGGGCTTCGGCCCGGCGACCGGCGGGCTGCTGCGCGAGCGCGACCTGATCGCACGGCGCGAGGCCTTCGAGGCCGACCCGGCGGCGCGCGCCGCGACGCTCGCCGCGCTCGGCGTCGCACCGCGCGCCGGCGAGCGCCTCGCGTCGCTGTTCTGCTACCCGGACGCGGCGATCGTCGCGCTGCTCGACGCCTTCGCGGCCCGTCCCGAGCCGTGGCGCGTGCTCGTGCCGCGGGGCGTCGCGCCGGCCTCGGCCGGCCATCCGGTCGCGGTGCCGGTGCCCTTCGTGCCGCAGCGCGACTACGACACGCTGCTCTGGAGCTGCGACCTGAACCTGGTGCGCGGCGAGGAGTCGTTCGTACGCGCCCTGTGGGCCGCGCGGCCGATGCTGTGGCAGGCCTACCGGCAGGACGGGGGCGCGCACCGCGCGAAGGTGCGCGCGTTCGTCGACGCCTGGGCGCGCGACGCGGCGCCGTCCGCGCCCGCCCTGCGCGGCGTCACGGCTTCGCACGAGGCCTGGAACGCGCCGCCCGCCGAGTGCGCCGCGGCGCTGCCCGGCGCGCTCCACGCGCTGCTCGACGCCTTCGACGAGCTCGCGCCCGCCTGCCGCCGCTGGGCCGGCGCGAACGCCGAGACCCCGGACCTCGCGACCCGTCTCGTCGGGTTCGTCGGCGACCGGCTATAATCGAGGGTTACCGTAGGACACACCCTCCCGGACCCCTCCCGCCATGAAGATCGCCCAGGAACTGCGCACCGGCAACGTCGTGATGATCGGCACCGAGCCGATGGTCGTGCAGAAGGCCGAGTACAACAAGTCCGGCCGCAACGCCGCGGTCGTGAAGATGAAGCTGAAGAACCTGCTGAACGGCTCGAACCAGGAGTCGGTCTACAAGGCCGACGAGAAGTTCGACGTGCTGGTGCTCGACCGCAAGGAGTGCACCTACTCGTACTTCGCCGACCCGATGTACGTGTTCATGGACACCGAGTACAACCAGTACGAGGTCGAGGCGGAGTCGATGGGCGATGCGCTCAACTACGTCGAGGAAGGCATGCCCTGCGACGTCGTGTTCTACGACGGCCGCGCGATCTCGGTCGAGATGCCGAACAGCGTCGTGCGCGAGGTCGAGTACACCGAGCCGGCGGTCAAGGGCGACACCTCGGGCAAGGTCATGAAGCCCGCCCGCATCAAGCCCACCGGCTTCGAGCTGCCGGTCCCGGCCTTCGTCGAGATCGGCGACCGCATCGAGATCGACACCCGCACCGCCGAGTACAAGAGCCGGGTCAAGTGATGGTCGCGGCCCACGGGCCGCGCCCCGGTCGACGTGAAGACGGGCGCCTCGGCGCCCGTTGTCGTCGGCGCGCGGTGCGCCCTGCTCAGGCCGGCGAGGCGGCCGGCTGCCGCGCGATCGCGGCGAGCGACTTGCGCAGGCAGCGCGCGACCGTCTCGCGCAGCGTCTGCAGCGACACCGGCTTGACCAGGTAGCTGTCGCAGCCCGACATCGCGCCGCGCAGCAGGTCGAGCGGACCGGAACGGCGGGACAGCACGATCACCGGCATGCCCCGCAGTGCCGGATCGCGCTTGATGTCGCGGGTGAGCCGCAGCCCGCCGATGTCGGACAGCGCGGCCTCCAGGATCACCAGCTCGTAGCGTCGCACCGCGATCACGTCGAGCGCCTCGCGGGCGGTGCCCACGCCTTCGGCGTCGAGCCCCATCTGGTGCAGCGCCAGCGACAGCTGCCGTCTCACCGCCGGGCTCTCGTCGACGAGCAGCACCCGCGCCTTGCGGCCGAGCAGCCGCTCCGCGTCGGGCACGCCGAACCAGCCGGCCGCCTTGCGCGCGAGCGCCGCGGCGGGGCGCACCAGACTGCGCTCGACCGTGCCGTTCAGCACGCCGAGCACGTTCAGCGCGAACCGCTGCAGCACCAGGTCGTCGCGCGCCCGGGTCGGGTCCTCGCGGCGGCCGACGGTGACGATCGGCCGCCCTTCGGGCAGCCGGCGCAGGGTCTGGGCGACCTCCGGGCCACCCTTGGCGGTCATGTCGACCAGCGCCAGGTCGTAGTCGCCGGGCCCGCGCGAGGCCGCCAGCACGAAGCGGTACGGGTTGTGCCGCGAGTGCCGGAACACGATCTCCAGGATCCGCTGGAACTTGCCGGCCAGCCCGAACGCGGCGACCCGGATCTCGGGACGCTCGGCCGGAGCGGGGGGCACCGCGGTGGCGGGCCGATCGGAACGTGAGCCGGGCTGGGACATGTCGATCGGGTGCGGTCGGTCGCGTGGGGACGGACGGATTCTAATCCCGAGTGCGGCCGCGCGTGCAAGCCGTTCCGGGAAAAATAATCCTTTGTGTTGAATACGTTACGCCCCGAACTTCACGCGGCGCGGGAACTCAGCTCGACAGCACCAGCTGCAGGTCGTTGTCGCGGGCGAAGTTCAGCAGGAAGGCGAGCGCCATCGGCTCGACCTCGGCGATCGCCGGGTCCACGCGGACGCACTTGTGCGGGCCGTGCACGCCCGGGACGGCATACGGCGAGTACTGCAGGTGGGAGCGCGGCCCCGCGCCGGGCGGCTGGAAGCTCGCCATCACGCCGGCGAGCCGGTCGGCCCAGTCGCTGGGCCGGAAGCCGCGTCCGGAGGAAGTCACCCCGACGATCAGGAACGGCGCCGTCGGCGGATGCTCGAGGCCGGTCGCCGGGACGGTCTGGGACGCAGGTTCTGACGCCATCGGCCGGGGAGGAGCCGGTTCGGGTCGAAACCGCCGATTATAGCGACGCCCCGCGCGCGACCGCTCGCCGATTCGCCCGTGCGGCGGACATCCCCTAGAATTCAGTCCCTTAGACGATCGAGGACCGCACGATGACCGCCGCCAGCCCCGTGATGCCGACCTACGCCCCCCAGCCGGTCGCGTTCGAGCGAGGCGACGGCGCGTGGCTCTACGACACCGACGGCAGGCGCTACCTCGACCTGCTCGCCGGGATCGCGGTCAACACCCTCGGCCACAACCATCCCCGGCTGGTGGCGGCGATCGCCGACCAGGCCTCGAAGATCATCCACACCTCGAACCTGTTCGAGATCCCGCTGCGCACGGCGCTGGCGCAGCGACTGGTCGAGCTGTCCGGGATGACCAACGTGTTCTTCTGCAACTCCGGGCTGGAGGCCAACGAGGCGGCGATCAAGATCGCCCGCAAGTACGGCCACGACCGGGGCGTCGACCTGCCGGAGATCGTCGTCTACGAGCGCGCGTTCCACGGCCGCTCGCTCGCCACCCTGTCGGCGACCGGCAACGAGAAGGTGCAGAAGGGCTTCGAGCCGCTGGTGCCCGGCTTCGTGCGCGTGCCGCTCAACGACATCGCCGCGCTCGAGCGCGTCGCCGCCGAGCGGCCCAACGTGGTCGCCGTCTTCCTCGAGGCGATCCAGGGCGAGGGCGGCATCCAGCCGGCGCGCAACGAGTACCTGCGCGCGGTGCGGGCGCTGTGCGATCGCAAGGGCTGGCTGATGATGGTGGACGAGGTGCAGTGCGGCACCGGCCGCACCGGCCGGTGGTTCGCGCACCAGTGGGCCGGCATCCTGCCGGACGTGATGCCGCTGGCCAAGGGCGTGTCCTCGGGCATCCCGGTGGGCGCGGTGGTCGCCCGCGGCGCGGCCGCGGAGGTGTTCAAGCCGGGCAACCACGGCACGACCTTCGGCGGCAATCCGCTCGCGATGCGCGCCGGGCTGACGACGATCGAGGTGATGGAGGACGAGGGCCTGCTCGAGAACGCGACCGCGATGGGCGAGGTGCTGATGGGCGGTCTGCGACGCGAGCTCGCGGGCGTCGACGGCGTCGTCGACATCCGCGGCACCGGGCTGATGATCGGCGTGGAGCTCTCGCGCCCCTGCCCGCAGGTCGTCGGGCAGGCGCTGAAGGCCGGCCTCGTCGTCAACGTCACCGCCGACACCGTCGTGCGCCTGCTGCCGCCGCTGATCCTCTCGCGCGAGCAGGCCGAGCTCGCGGTCGCCACCCTCGCCCCGATCGTCCGCGACGCCGCGGCCGGCCGGGCCGCCTGAGCGGCGCGGCGGAGGGCGGCGCGATGGCGATCCGGCACTTCCTGCAGTTCGTCGACTTCGGGCGCGACGAGATCGAGCACCTGTTCGCGCGCACCCGCGTGATCAAGGACCTCTTCAAGCGCTACCGGCCGTACCACCCGCTCGCCGACCGCACGCTGGTGATGATCTTCGAGAAGGCCTCGACCCGCACGCGGCTGTCGTTCGAGGCCGGCATCCACCAGCTCGGCGGCGCGGGCGTCTACCTGAACACCAAGGACTCGCAGCTCGGGCGCGGCGAGCCGGTCGAGGACGCCGCGCAGGTCATCTCGCGGATGTGCGACATGGTGATGATCCGCACCTTCGAGCAGTCGATCGTCGAACGCTTCGCGGCGCACTCGCGCGTGCCGGTGATCAACGGGCTGACCAACGAGTACCACCCCTGCCAGGTGCTCGCCGACGTGTTCACCTTCATCGAGCACCGCGGGCCGATCGCGGGGCGCACGGTCGCCTGGGTCGGCGACGCGAACAACATGGCCTACACCTGGATCCAGGCCGCCGGCCTGCTCGATTTCCGGATCCGGATCTCGACGCCGCCCGGCTACCGGATCGACCCGGCGCGCGTGTCGCCGCGCGACGCCGCGCATCTCGAGGTCGTCGACGACCCGATGGTCGCGTGCGCCGGCGCGGATCTCGTCA
>JBILTM010000043.1:0-28826 GCA_044371545.1 Burkholderiaceae bacterium | reverse complement strand
GTCGCGCTGCCCGAGATGATGCGCCACCGCTACTCGGGCCGGCTCGCGACCGCGACGCTCGCCGCCGGCGGCACGCTCGGCATCATGATCCCGCCGTCGGTGGTGCTGGTGATCTACGGCATCCTCGCCGAGCAGAACATCGCCAAGCTCTTCGCCGCCGCGATCCTGCCCGGCCTGATCGCGACCGTGGGCTACTGCGTCGCGATCGCGATCTACGTGCGGATCTTTCCCGAGCACGGGCCGGCGACCGACCGCGCCTCGTGGCGCCAGCTCGGCGGCGCGCTGAAGGACGTCTGGCCGATCGCGGTCATCTTCCTGATCGTCTTCGGCGGCATCTACGGCGGCTGGTTCACGCCGACCGAGGCGGCCTCGATCGGCGCCGCGGCGACCTTCCTCGCCGCGCTGCTGCGCGGCGAGCTCACGCGCGCGAAGTTCCTCGAGTGCTTCTACGACACCGCGGTCACCACCGGGATGATCTTCATGATCTTCCTCGGCGCCGACGTGATGAACTCGGCGCTCGCGCTGTCGCAGTTCCCCGCGGCGCTGTCGTCGTTCGTCAAGGACCTGGGCATCGCGCCGCTCGCGGTCGTCGCCGGCATCCTCGTGTTCTACGTCGTGCTCGGCTGCGTGATGGACGAGCTGTCGATGATCCTGCTGACGCTGCCGATCTTCCTGCCGACGATCGTCGGCCTGGACCTGTTCGGCCTGCCGCCCGACCTGAAGCTGATCTGGTTCGGCATCCTGGTGCTGATGGTCGTCGAGATCGGGCTGATCGCACCGCCCGTGGGCCTGAACGTCTACGTGATCAACGGGCTCGCGAAGAACGTGCCGATCGGCGAGAGCTACCGCGGCGTCGTGCCGTTCCTGATCAGCGACGTGCTGAGGACGGCGCTGCTGCTGCTGTTCCCGGGGATCAGCCTGTGGCTGGTGAAGGTGCTGGTGCCCTGACGGGGCGTCAGCCGCCGAGCCCCCTGTAAAGCAGCACCACCCCCGACGCCGCGAGGCAGCCGAGCACCCAGCGCGCGAACTGCCGGTCGCCGATCCGCGCGAACACCCCGAGACCGATCCGCGCGCCCGCGAGCGCCGCCGCCGCGGCCGCGAGGACCGGCGCGCGCGGCACGGCGGACAGCGCCGGCCCGCCGGGCTGCGCGGCACCCATCGCCGCGAGGCAGCCGAGGCTCGCGAGCTGCATCGCGAGGATGTACGGCTGCACGGTGCCCCGCTGGCGTTCCTTCGGCCAGCCGCGCAGGCCGATCCACGGGACCGTGACCGCGCCGGGGAATGCGGCCAGCCCGCCGGTGACCCCGCCGAGCAGGCCGGCGACCGCATCCGCGCGCGGCGAGCCCTGCACCGTGCGGCCCGGTCGGCGCAGCGTCGCCACCACGCACCAGGCGATCAGCATCGCCCCGAGCATCGCGGTGAGCGGCTTCGCGTCGAGGTTCAGCAGCACCGTCGTGCCGATCGGCGTGCCGACGAGCCCGCCCGCGACGAACGGCCACAGCACGCGCGGCTCGACGTGCGCGCGCAGCACCCACACCGACCACGCCTGCGTCGCGATGCTGCAGGCGAGGAAGGTCGCGACCATCGGCACCGGGTCGTCGAAGAACCAGCCGGCGGTGGCGAGCGCGATCGCGCTGAAGGCGAAGCCCGCGACGCTCGCGAGCGCCGCCGAGACGAAGAGCGCGGGGATCGCCCAGCCCCACGAGGCGCCCGCGCGGTGCGCGGCGTCGGGCCACGCTGCGGCGAGCGCGGCGATGCCGGCCGTGACGCACAGCGCGAGCGCGGCGCGGCGGGCGAGCCGGTGGAGCGGTCGGGGCAGCGCCGGCGCGGCGGCGTTCGGGTCCATCGGCGACGGGTCTCGCGGGCCTCCGGGCCCTGAACCCGTATTGGGGACGCACGCCGGCCCGCGGCCAATACCGCGGTGAGGGGACGCCGGCGCGGGCCGGCGTCACGCCCTGCGTCGCGCACTCAGGCGCGCGCGACGCCGGGCAGCGCGTAGCGCCGCGACAGCAGGCCCTCGCCCGGCTCGTAGAGCCGCCAGTTCAGCACGAAGCGGCCGTCCGGCGCGGGCAGCCAGTTCGCGCGCCCGCGCGCATCGGGCGGTGCCGCGTGCTGCAGCCGGACCACGAGCGAGCCGTCCGCCTCGCGCACGATGCCCGGCGTGCGGTCGCCGATCGTCCAGCGGTCGATCGGATTCTCGACGAAGAACCCGCGGCCGTCGGGCTCCATCCGGTACATCGACAGCGACCAGAACGAACCCACCGGCAGGTCGGCGGGCACCGTCAGCACGTACGCGTTCGCGCCGTCGAGCCGGTGGCCGTCGAGGTCCTGCGCGCAGGTCGCGTAGATCGCCTCCTCGCGCGGCAGCGCGCCGAGGCCGAGCAGCGCGATCATCGCGCGGTAGGCGTGGTCCTCGCCGAAGCGGCCGATGTGGTCGAGGCCCGAGTACCAGTGCGGCCCGACGCTCGAGCGGCGCGCGGGGTCGCCGGGGCGCAGCCGCTTGCGCAGCTCGGGCATCAGCCGGATCCACGCCTCGCGGGTCGCGTCGTCGAGCCGCGGCCAGGCGTCGGGCTCGCCGGGCACGAGCCCCACCGCCGCGCAGCGCGCGAGCAGCGCAGCGTCGCGCCCGGGCACGGGGTTGCGGCCGAGGGTTTCGTTCGCGAGCGCGAGGAAGGCGTGCGGGTCGCGCTCGTCGGGCACCGTCGCCCAGGGCCGCGGCGCACCGGGCGCCTCGAGCCGCATCGCATCCTGCAGCGCGTGCACCGCGGGCACGTCGGCCTCGCCGTCGACCAGCACGCGGCCGAGCATCCAGACGTCGTTCGCGTCCATCCGCAGCGGCGTGTCGCCCGCGGGCGGCTCGCCGGTCCATCCGGGCGGCGCGAGCCACAGCGTGCGCGCCCCGCCGCCGTGCGTGCGCCGCGACACCAGCGCCGCGTTGTCGGTCCACGGGTCGAGGAACGCGAAGCTGAAGTAGCGCGCGTCCATCGCCGGGTACGTGACGCGCACCGGACCCGCCGACAGGTCGAGCCACGCGATCGTGTACAGCGTGTCGTTGTTCGGCATCGTGATCCACCGATCGCGCGGGCCGAGCAGCCGTCGCGCGTGCGACAGCGTGTTGGCGTCGAAGCGGTTCGGGTTCGCGGCGTCGCGCGTCGCGTTCCAGCGCGTGCGCGCGAGGTCCTGGACCGCGAACGCGTAGAGGTAGGCGTCGGCGATGCGGTCGTCGAGGTCGGGGAGGGCGGGCATCGGCGGGTCCGTGGGCGGGCGTGCGTCGATCATACGGAGGCGATGCAGTCCACCCGCCGCGGCGTTCCGTTCCCGTCGGGCGCGACCTGCGCCGCCGGGGCGAGCGGGCTCGCGTCAGCGCGCGTCCCGGCGCCGGTCGACGTCCGCCGCGCTCGACGCCCGCCGGTACGAGCGTGTCCCCGCCCACGCCGGCGCGCTCGCGTGCGGCCGGGCGCCCGCGAGCGCCGCGCAGCGCCGCTCGACGTCGCCGAACAGGTCGGCGAGGAAGTCGATCGCAAGCCGAACGCGCGGCAGCCTGCCTGCCGCCGGCCGGTACATCAGCCTCACCTGCGGCGAATCGATCGCGTCCCAGTCGGTCAGCGCGGGCACCAGGCGCCCCTCGCGCAACGGCGCCTCGATCGCGAGGTCGAGGCTGCGCACGACGCCTTCTCCGGCGAGCGCCGCGGCGACGGTGAGGTCGCGGTGGGTGTTGCTGGTGGTGATCCACCCGCGCACCACCGCCGCCTCCTCCTCGTCGCCGCGCCGGAACGGCCAGTGGTCCATGATCGTGCCGCGCACCGCCCGGATCACGAAGCAGGTGTGGTGCTCGAGGTCCCGGGGGCGCTGCGGCATGCCGTGGCGCGCCCAGTACTGCGGCGCGGCGCACACCACCATCCGCGTGCGCGCGAGGGTGCGCACGACCTGGTCGGGCGCCTGGTCCCAGACCATCGCGACCCGCAGGTCGGCACCCTCGGTCTCCGGCTCGCCCCCGTGCACGTAGTCGCGCACGTCGAGCTGCACGTTCTGGTGCCGCGCGTGGAAGCGCGACAGCGCGGGCAGCACGCAGTGGTAGGCGAGCAGGTGCTGGATCGCGATCGCGACGGTGCCGCTCGCCTTGGTCCGCGCGCCGCCGGCGGCGGCCTCGGCATCGACGATCCGCTCGAGCGCCGGCGCGCACGCGTCGAGGAACTCCTGGCCCGACGCGGTCAGCGTCAGGCCCTGCGCGCCGCGCTCGAACAGGCGCGCACCGAGGTGCCGCTCGAGCGACGCGACCAGCTTGGAGACCGCCGGCACGCTGACGTCGAGCCGGCGCGCGGCCGCCGACAGGCTGCGCTCGCGGGCCGCGCAGACGAAGTACTCGATCGCGCGGAGCCGGTCCATCGTTCAGCGTCCTGTCGGGAGAGGGGTTTAACCCGACGTTAAGGCCCGCGCGGACGTGCCGTCAATTCCGCGTCCGCGCCCGCGGGCGCATGCTGCAGTCATCGCAGCCTTCCGCCCACGGTGCCACCATGATCCCGAGTCCCTCCCGTCGCCGGTGCCTCGCCTCGCTGTCGGCGGCCGCGCTCGCCGCGCTCGCCGCTCCCGGCCGGCCGGCCGCGGCCCAGCCCGCGGGCTGGCCGGGCCGGCCGGTGCGGATCGTCGCGCCCGGGGCGCCCGGCGCGCTGTTCGACCTGTCGGCGCGGCAGATCGCCGACAAGCTGGCGCCTGCGCTCGGCCAGCCGGTCCTCGTGGACAACCGCCCCGGCGCGGGCGGGCTGGTCGCGATGCAGCACGTCGCGCGCAGCGCGCCCGACGGCCACACCTTCGGGGTCTGCGCGTTCACGCAGCTCACCGTCAACCCGTGGATGTTCGACAAGCCGGCCTACGACCCGATCGCGGACTTCGCGCCGATCACCGCGCTCTTCTCGTCGCCGATCATGCTGGCCACCCGGCCCGATTCGCCGATCGGCTCGTTCGCGCAGCTGCTCGAGGTCGCCCGCGCGCGGCCCGGGCGGCTGTCGTACGGCTCCTCGGGCGTGGGGCAGCCGCCCCACGTGCTGTTCGAGCTGGTCGAGCACCGTGCCCGGCTGCATCTCGTGCACGTGCCGTACCGCGGCGGGCCCGCCGCGATCGGCGGCCTGCTGGCCGGCGACGTCGACCTGGTGTTCGAGGGTACCGGCGTGCTGTTGCCTCAGGTGCGCGCGGGGCGGCTGCGGCCGCTCGCGGTCACCGGCACGCGCCGGCTCGCGGCGGCGCCCGACGTGCCGACGTTCGGCGACGCGGGCATCCCGGGCATCGACGACAGCTGGATGGGCGTGGTCGCGCCGGCCGGCACCCCGGCGGACATCGTCGCGCGGATGCAGCGCGAGATCGCCCGCGCGCTCGAGGCCCCGGACGTCCGTGCGTCGTACGAGTCGACCGGGCGCACGCCGATCGGCAATCCGCCCGAGGCCTTCGCAGCGATGATCCGCGACGGCGTGCCGAAGTGGCGCGAGCTGGTGAAGGTCGCCGGGCTGAAGCCGGAATGACGGCGTCGATGCAAGTGCGCGACGTGATCGCCGCCCGCCCGTTCCGCTGCGGCGCGCTCGCCCGGGTCGACCTCGGCGTCGTCGACCCCGACCGTTCGCGTGCCTTCTACCGGGACGTGGTCGGGCTGCAGGAGGTCGATGCGCCGATCGGCGCCGAGGTCGCGTTCCGGTGCGACGATCGGCCGTGTTCCGTCCTGCTCGGCCGCAGCACGGAGCCGGGGCTGAAGTGCGTCGCGTGGGCGGTCGAGGCCCCGGACGCGCTCGAGGTGCTGCGGGCGCGCGGTCGCGGCTCGGGCTTCGCGGTGCGGCCGGTCGACGCGGCGGCCTGCACGACGCTCGGCGTGCGCGAGGCGGTGCGCGTCGTCGACCCGGCGAGCGGGGCGACGCACGAGTTCCACGTGCCCGCGCCGGCCGCGGCCTGCGACGCGTTCGTGGCGACGCACACGCGGATCCTGCGCCTCGGGCACGTCGTCGTCGCGACGGACTGGCACGACGCGTCGGTGGCGTTCCTGCGCGACGCGATCGACTTCCGCGTGTCCGACCGGATCGCCGGCGGCACGACGTTCATGCGTCCGGGGGCGAGTCCCTGGCACCACGGCATCGGCGTCGGCCGCGCGGACCGCCCGCGCCTGCACCACGTGAACGTCATGGTCTCGTCGATCGACGACATCGGTCGCGCGCTCCACCGGCTGCGGCGCCACGACGTGCCGATCGTCTGGGGCCCCGGGCGCCATCCGCCGTCGGGCAGCGTGTTCCTGTACTTCCTCGATCCGGACGGGCTCACCGTCGAGTACAGCTTCGGGATGGAGGCGTTCGACGCGCGCGATCCGCGGCCCGCGCAGGACCTGCCGGCGGGGCCCGCGAGCGTCGACACCTGGGGCGCTCCGCGCGACCCGCGGACCGGCGCGGTCGGCGCGATCCTGTGATCGGCGGCCCGGGTCCCGCCCGCGCGCCGGGCGGCGACTTGCCGACCTCGTCGCGAGACCCGATCATCCCCCGATGAAGATCGCCCTGCTCGACGACTACGCCGACGTCGTCCGCACGCTCGACTGCTTCGCGAAGCTCGCCGGCCACGACGTGCTCGTGCTGACCGAGACCCTCGACGAGGACGCGCTCGCCGCGCGGCTCGCCGACCGCGAGGCGCTGGTGCTGATCCGCGAGCGCACGCCGATCCCGCGCTCGCTGATCGAGCGGCTGCCGGCGCTGCGCGTGATCAGCCAGACCGGCCGCGCCGGCGCGCACGTCGACGCCGCGGCCTGCGCGGAGCGCGGCGTGAAGCTCGTCGCGGGCACCGGTTCGCCGCACGCGCCCGCGGAGCTCGCCTTCGCGCTGATCCTCGCGTCGGTGCGCGAGGTCGCCACCGAGCACCGCGCGCTGCTCGCCGGCGCGTGGCAGACGCGGCTCGGCACCACGCTGCGCGGCCGCACGCTCGGCATCCTGGGCTACGGCACCATCGGGCGGCTGGTCGCGGGCTTCGGCCGGGCGTTCGGCATGCGGCCGCTCGCATGGGGCCGCGCCGGTTCGGCGGAGCGCGCCGCGGCCGACGGCGTGCCGATGGCCGCGTCGCAGCGCGCGCTGTTCGAGGCGAGCGACGTGCTCACCGTGCACGTGAAGCTCGACACCGGCACGCGCGGGCTGATCGGCCCCGCGGACTTCGCCGCGATGAAGCCCGGCGCCACCTTCGTCAACACCTCGCGCGCGGGGCTGGTCGCACCGGGCGCGCTGCTCGCCGCGCTCGACGCGGGCCGGCCGGCCCGCGCGGCGCTCGACGTGTTCGACCACGAGCCCGCGCTCGCCGACCCGCTGGTGCGGCACCCGCGCGTGCTCGCCACGCCGCACCTCGGCTACGTCGAGCGCGACAGCTACGAGGCCTACTTCGGGCAGGCCTTCGATAACCTGCTGGCGGCGGCCTGACCGGCGCGCCGCCGGCGTTCAGTGCTCCTCGAGCCGGTGCGGCTCGTCGTCGGCGAGCTCGCCCGTCTCCGGGTCCACCCACTCGGGCACGTCGAGCAGCAGCGTCGCCTCGCGCAGCGCCTCCGCGGAGGCGTCCTCGTCGATCTCCGGCGGCTCGACGGGTTCGACCATCTGCCATGCCTTGCGTCGCGGGTCCATGGCCCCTCCTCCTCGCCGGAGGACGCGGACCTCCGCGGCCGGCTCCGACGGATCGACGATACGCCCGGACGGCCCCGCCGGGTTGACCCGCGTCAAGCCTGGCGGCGCGGCGACGAACGGGGACGACCCGACCGGACGATCCGGGGCGCCGCCGTCCGACGGAACGCGATCGTCGCCGCCCGGGCCGCTGCGCTACAGTGTGGCCACCTTCGGCCCGACCCGGATCCCGCGATGCGTCGTCCCCTCCTCCGCCGTGCCACCGTCCGGCTCGCGTGCGCGGCTCTCGCACTCGGCGCCGCCGGCTTGGCCGCCGCGCAGGAGCTTCCCTCGCGCAAGCCCGGCCTGTGGGAGATCACGATGCAGGTGACCAACGCACCGTCGCAGGTGATGCGCCAGTGCATCGACGCGCAGACCGACCAGCAGATGCAGCGCTTCGGCCAGGGGCTGACCCAGCAGCAGTGCACGAAGAACACGATCCGGCGCGACGGCGACAGGTACGTCGGCGAGTCGGAGTGCAAGGCCGGCGGCTCGACCGTCACCAGCCGCAGCGTGTTCGGTGGCGACTTCGACAAGGCGTACCGCGGCGAGGTCGAGGCGCGCTACCAGCCGCCGATGGCGGGCATCTCGCAGAGCAAGGTGACGATGAGCGCGCGCTGGGCCGGCGCGTGCCCGGCCGGCTGGAAGCCCGGCGACATGGAGATGGCGGGCATGGGCCGCGTCAACATCAACGAGATGATGTCGGCGACGGCGAAGGGGAAATGACGCGCAGCCGCGCGACGACATCGGTCACGCGCTGCCCGGCGCGCAGCCCCGCCCGGATCGCCGACTCGTTGACGCGGCTGAGCAGCCCGCTGTCGAGTCCGTCGGCCGCATCGCCGATGCACGCCGACTCGTGCGAGTAGGCGGCGGCGATCACGCCGACCTGCTCGAGCATCGCGAGCCCGACGATGCCGGCCATGTCCTTGCCGATGCCCGCGTCGTTGAAGAACACCGCGTGCGGCCTGACCGGCAGCGCGAGCACGTAGCGGGCGGCCGAGACGCCGCCGTGCGAGCCGCACACGACGACGGCCCCGGCCATCGCCGGCTCGGCCACCGCGATCGAATCGACGACGAACAGTGCGCGTTCCACGGGGCTCTCCTGGGGGCGGGGCGGGCTCGTTGTAGTCTAGTCCTTCCACGAAGACCGGGCCCGGCGCCCTCCGAACGATGAGCGACACCCCGCTGCGCACCGACGACGGCCTCGAGCTCGCCGGGCTCGCGCTGCGCCCCTCCGCGGGCGAGCCGAAGGCGGCGATCGCGATGATCCACGGCTTCGGCGAGCACGCCGGGCGCTACGGGGCGTTGCAGCGCGCGTTCGTCGATTCCGGCTACGCCGTCGGCGCGGCCGACCTGCGCGGCCACGGGCGCTCGCCCGGTCCGCGCGGGCACGTCGACGGCTGGGCCGACTACCGCACCGACGCGGCCGCGATCGTCGGGCTCGCCCGCTCGCTCGCGCCCGGTCGGCCGGTGTTCCTGTTCGGGCACAGCATGGGCGGGCTGATCGTGCTCGACTTCGCGCTGCACCGCCCCGACGGGCTCACCGGCGTGATCGCGAGCGGGCCGGCGCTGCTGCAGGCGGGCCGGCGCCGCCCGCTGCTCGAGCTCGCCGCGGTGGTGCTGTCGCGGATCGTGCCGCGGGCGAGCACCGAGGTCGGCATCGACCCGCAGGGCATCTCGAGCGAGCCGGAGGAGGTCGCCGCCTACCTCGCCGACCCGCTGGTGCACGGGCGCGCGTCGATGCGCTGGGGCGCCGAGATCCTGCGCACGATGACCGCGACGCTCGATCGCGCGTCGGAGTTCCCGAGGCCGCTGCTGCTGATGCACGGCGCGCTCGATCCCATCAACGCACCCGAGGGCAGCCAGCGGTTCTTCGCGGCCTGCGGCCATCCGGACCGCACGCTCAAGACCTACCCGGGCTGCCGCCACGAGATCCACCACGACGTGGGGCGGCGGCGCATGGAGCGCGACCTGCTGCGCTGGCTCGGCGAGCGCTGCATGCGCGCCGACGCGGCCCGCGGGGCGTCCGAGGCCGCGCGGTGAACCGCGGCTGGGCGGCCGCGGGCGCGGTGTCGGCCGGCCTCGCGGTCGCGGCCGGCGCGTTCGGCGCGCACGCGCTCAAGGCGCGGCTCGGTGCCGACGCGCTCGCGGTCTGGGAGACCGCGGCGCGCTACCAGACCTACCATGCGCTCGCACTCTTCGCGGTCGCGGCGGCCGCGCACGCCTGGCCGCGCGCCCGCGCGGTCGGGGCCGCGGGCGTGCTGTTCGTCGCCGGCACGGTGCTGTTCTGCGGCAGCCTCTACGCGCTCGCGCTGAGCGGCGTGCGCGCGCTCGGTGCGGTGACGCCGTTCGGCGGGGTCGCGTTCCTCGCCGGCTGGGCCTGCCTCGCGTGGGCGGCGCTGCGCGGCGCGAGGGGCTGAGGGCGCCGAGAGGTCGGGGCAGCGGGCCGGCGGGCGGCCGTGCCGAGGTGCATCGACCGCCCGTCGGCCGCAGGCGCTACGGGCCCGAAGGTCGGCGCCGGCGCGGCCGAAGACCACGATGATGGGCCTCGAACGCACGACGGCCCCGATGCCGCCAGGAGTCTTCCATGCATGCCGAATCCACCGTCGCCGCCCGTACTCCGAGCCGCGAGAAGACCGCCGCCCAGAAGGCGGTCGAGTTCATGAGCCAGCTCGCCGGCTTCGCGCCGATCCGCTCGGTGCGCTCGGGCGAGGTCGAGTCGGTCCGCAACCTCGCCCACGGGCACCTGGTCGCGGCGATGCACCCGGTCGCCGACCCGCGCTCGGCGCCGGAGGGCGTCGACCAGCTGCGCGTGCGCTGGGGCGGGGCGGGTGCCGAGTCGGTCGAGCACTTCAGCGAGATGCTGTCGGTCGCGATCGTGCAGTCGGCCCGCCACGAGGAGACCATCGGCGAGGTCGACGACGCGCGCGCCCGCGCGCGCTCGCTCGCCGATCACTTCCGCACGACCTACGGCGTGCGCGACTTCGCGCTGTTCTGAGCAACCCGCCGGGTCGCGGCCGCGATCAGGACAGCGTGCGGCGCGCGATCCGCTCGGCCGGATCGTCCGGGTTGACCTTGATCGTGAAGCCGAGCCGCTCGCAGAAGCGCAGCATCGACACGTTCTCGCCGAGGATGATGCCTTCGATCACGTCGTAGCCGCGCGTGCGGCACGCGTCGAACATCCGCAGCATCAGCTCGCGGCCGAGCCCCGAGTGCTGCATCCAGTCGCCGACGACGATCGCGAACTCGGCGGCGCCGTCCTCCCAGGTCGGGATGATCCGCGCGACGCCGCACAGCCGCGAGCCCGGCGCGCCGGGCGTGCCGCCGCCCGGGTTCTCCAGCGCGACCAGCGCGAGCTCGCGGTCGTAGTCGATCTGCGTGAAGCGCTCGATCATCGCGTCCGACAGCTCCTTCACCGGCATCATGAAACGGCGGTAGAGCGTCTGCGGCGACAGCGCCGCGACGAACGCGCGCTCGAGGTCCGCGTCCTCGGGCCGGATCGGGCGCAGCAGCACCGACTGCCCGTTCTTCAGCGTCACCGTCTCCTCGAGCTCGCGCGGATACGGGTGGATCGCGAGGTGCCCGTAGGCGCCGCGCCAGTGCACGGCGAGCATCTCGGCCGGCGTCTTGACCCGGATCCGCGCGTCGAGCGCGGTCACGCGGTCCTCGTCGACGACCAGCGGGTTGATGTCGAGGCTCGCGATCCACGGGCACGCGCAGACCAGGCCCGAGAAGCGCACCAGCGTCTGCTCGAGCTGCGGGAAATCGACGCCCGGCACGTTGCGGTAGGCGCGCAGCAGCTTCGCGAAGCGCGTGCGGTTCACCAGCGAGCGCGCGAGCAGCGCGTTGAGCGGCGGCAGCCCGATCGCCACGTCGTCGATCTGCTCGACCGCGACGCCGCCCGCGCCGAACGCGATCACCGCGCCGAACATCGGATCGGTCGCCATGCCGAGGTACACCTCGCGCTGGTGGCGGGTGCGCACCATCGGCTGCACGACGACGCCCGAGACGCGCGCCTCGGGCCGCAGCCGCGCGACGCTCTCGAGGATGTCCTCCGCGGCCGCGCGCGCGGCCGCCGCCGACTGCACGTTGATCCGCACGCCGCCGACGTCGGACTTGTGGACGATGTCGGGCGACAGCACCTTCAGCACGACCGGAAAGCCCAGCCGCTTCGCCGCCTCGGCCGCGCCCTGCGGGTCCGAGGCGACGATCGACGGCGGCGCCGCGATGCCGAAGTGGCCGAGCAGCGCCTTCGACTCGACCTCGTCGAGCAGCGTGCGGCCCTCGGCCAGCGCCGTGCGGCGGATCGCCTCGGCCGCGGCGACGTCGGGCACGAAACCCTCGTCGATCGCGACCGGCGCCTGGCGCAGCTTCTGCTGGTTGACCGCGAAGCTCTGCAGCAGCGCGAGCGCGTCGACCGCGTTCTCGGGCGTGAGGAACTGCGGGATGCCGCCCGCATCGAGCGCGCGCTGGCCGGCCGCGGCCGACGCGCCGCCGCCCATCACCGCGGCGACCGGCTTGGCCACGCCGGCGGCGGCCGCGACGATCGCGCCGGCGGCCTCGGCCGAGCCGGTCGCCGCCTGCGGCACGAAGAGCAACAGCGCCGCGTCCACGCCCGGATCGGCGAGCACGGCCTTCAGCGCCGTCTCGATCCGCGCGGGCGACGCGTCGGCGAGCAGGTTGACCGGATGCGGCTGCGCGCTCGGTGCCGGCCGCAGCGCGTCGATCGCCTCGATCGTCGCGGGCGCGAGCCGCGCGAGCTCGAGATGGTCCTGCACGACCGCGTCGGCGGCGATCATGCCGGGGCCGCCGCCGTTCGAGACGATCGCGAGCCGCGGGCCCGCGGGCCGCTTCTTCAGCGCGAGCAGGCGCGCCGCGGCGAGCAGCTGCATCGTCGTGTTCGCGCGCACCGCGCCCGCCCGCGCGATCGCCGCCTCGAACACGCGGTCGTTGCCGGTCAGCGCGTCGGAGTGCGAGGTGCCCGCGCCGGACGTGCCGGACTCGCCGAACCCGTCCGTGCGGCCGGCCTTCATGATGACCACCGGCTTCACGCGCGACAGCGCGCGCACGCTCGACATGAAGCGCCGCGCGTCGTGCACGCCCTCGAGGTACATCAGCACGCTGTCGGTCTGGTGGTCGAACTGGTACCAGTCGAGCAGCTCGCCGAAGTCGAGGTCGAGTGCGCGGCCGAGCGACAGCACCGACGAGAATCCGATGCCCGACGGCGTGGCCCAGTCGAGCAGCGACGCGACGAGCGCGCCCGACTGCGACAGCAGCGCGACGCGCCCGGCCTTGGCACCGCCGGGCGCGAGGCTCGCGTCGAAGCCGGCCTGCGGGCGCATCAGCGCCGCGCACGACGGGCCGACGAGCCGCACGCCCCGGCGCCGCGCGCGGGCGACGAGCCCGGCCATCGTGTCGCGGCCGGCCTCGCCCGCGGCGTCCTGCACCGGCGTGTGAATCACGACGAAGCGCGTGCCGCGCTCGGCGCAGTCGTCGACGACCGCGGGCAGCGCGGCCGCGGGCACCGCGGCGAGCGCGACGTCGGGCACGAAGTCGAGCCCCGCCGCGTTCGCGACGCAGCGCACGCCGAGCACCTCGCGCAGCTTCGGGTTGATCGCACCGATGCGGCCCTTGAAGCCGGCGGCCTGCAGGTGCTCGAGCAGCAGACGCCCGGGCGCGCCCTCGCGCTCGGTTGCGCCGTACAGCGCGACGCTCCCGGGATCCAGCAGCGGCGACAGGCGGTGGCGGCTCATGGCGGCGATCATAGCCGCCGCGTCGCGGCACGGGGATGACCGCGGTCAAGCTGGCGGCCGGCCTCGACCGGGTGGTGTACGGTCGTTGGGACCGCGGCGGCCGCGCGCCTCAGTCGAAACCGAACGCCGCCCTGAACGTCGCCGGGATCTCGGCCGCGCGCAGCCGCGCCGGGTCGTCCGCGTGCGGCGCGCCGAGGAAGCGGACCTCGAAGCCCTCGAGGTGCACCGCGTCGCCCTTCAGCACGCGGTGCTCGACGCGGAAGCTGCGGCGCTCGAACGACACCACCTCGCTGCGCACCTCGACGTCGTCGCCGAAGCGCACCGGCCGATGGTAGCTCGCGCCGGTCTGCATCAGCGGCAGGCCGAGGTACCCCTGCGCGCGCAGCGCGTGCAGGCCCACGCCGGCCCGCTCGGCGAGCCGGTGGGTCGCCGCGTCGAACCACTCGTAGAAGTTCGGGTACCAGACGATGCCGGCCGGGTCGCAGTGACCGAACTCGACGTGCACCGGCAGCACGCCTGAGCGGACCGGCGCGGTCATCGGACGCGGCCTCAGGCGAGCGAGGACAGCGCCGGCAGCGACGGATCGACGATCCGTGCGGCCTCGTCGAGCTCGGCGAGGGTGCCCGGGTCGATCGGCAGGCCCTGGGCGCGCGCGGCGCGGGCGCGGCGCTCCGGGTCGCCCGGCATCATGATCCGGTCGGTGGCGCCCGACAGCGAGGCCGACTGCACCCAGTCGCAGAACTCGCGCGCCTCGGACGCGAAGCGCTCGGCGGGCCCGATGCGGGTCGGGTCGAAGACGATCGCGAGCATGCTGTTCCAGATCGCGAACTGCATCGTCCGGTGCGAGGGCGCGGCGGTCGCGCCGCCGGTGAGCGCGGCACCCAGCAACTCGCAGACCATCGCGAGCGCGTAGCCCTTGTGCGCGGCGGCGGTCTGCAGCGCGCCGTGCGGACCCTCGGGCGGCTCGAACATCACGTTCGGGTCGCGCGTGGGCCGGCCCATCGCGTCGATCAGGCAGCCCTCGGGCACCTGAACGGTCGGGTCCGACTTCTTCTTGTTCCACGCGACGCGGACCTTGCCGTGCGCGATCGCGCTGGTGGCGAAGTCGAGCACGAAGGGCTCGCCGCCCGGGCGCGGGATGCCGACGGTGAACGGGTTGGTGAGGAAGCGCGCGACGCCGCCGCCGTGCGGCGCGACCATCGGCACCGCGGCCACCGCGTTGGTGAAGTGCACCGAGGCCATCCCGGCGGCGATCGCCTGCTCGGCCCAGTGGCCGACGCGGCCGAGGTGGTGCGAGTTCTTCAGGCCCATCACGCACACGCCGTGCTCGCGGGCCCGCGCGATCGCGAGCTCCATCGCCTGCCAGGTGACCGACTGGCCCATGCCGTGGCGCGCGTCGACGGTGATCAGCGCGCCGTTGTCGACGTCGACCGACACCTCGCGGTTGAGCTGCAGCTCGCCGACCTTCCACGACTTCACGTAGCGCGGCGCCATGCCGATGCCATGCGAGTCGTGGCCGGCGAGGTTCGCGCCGACGAGGTGGTCGGCGGTCAGGCGCGCCTCGCGCTCGCCCGAGCCGGCGCGCAGCCAGAGCTGCGTCATCCAGCGGTGCACCTTCTCGGGGTGGATCACGGTCTCGGCCATCTGCGGTGTCTCCTCGTGGGGTGGGGAATGGTAGCGCGTCCGTCCGTTATGCTTGCCGGATGAACGGTTTCGAATTCGACCTGAAGCTGCTCGGCCCGCTGGTGAACCGGCTGGTCGCCGAGCTCTCGACGGTGCACGGCTGGTGGGCGGCGCTCGCCGCGTTCGCGTGCCTCGGCATCGCGTTCGTCGCCTCGAACGCGATCGAGGCGAAGCTCGAGGCGCGCGGCAAGGGCGTCTTCGCGGCCTCGTGGGCGCGCCGCGTCGCGTGGCCGCTGATCGCGCTGCTGCTGATGCTGGTCGCGCGTGCGGCGCTGCAGCGCTTCGTGCCGGTGAGCCTGCTGTCGGTCGGCATCGCGCTGATGTTCTCGCTCGCGGCGGTCCGCACCGTCGTGCTGGTGCTGCGGCAGACCTTTCGCCAGGCGCCCTGGATCGCGACCTTCGAGCGCACGATCTCCTCCGTGATCTGGGGGCTGGTCGCGCTGCACGTGCTCGACCTGCTTCCGGTCCTGATCGAGACGCTCGAGTCGATCTGGATCCCGCTCGGCAAGTCGAAGCTGACGGCCATGCAACTGATCACCGGCCTGTTCACCGTCGCCGTCGCGACCGTGATCGCGCTGTGGGTCAGCAAGGCGCTCGACTCCCGGCTCGCGGCCACGCAGGGCATCGACGTCGGCGCGCGGACCGTGATCGGGCGCATCGCCAAGCCGCTGCTGCTGGTGCTGGCGCTCCTGATCGCGCTGCCGATGGTCGGCATCGACCTCACCACGCTGTCGGTGTTCGGCGGCGCGCTCGGCGTGGGCCTGGGGTTCGGCATGCAGAAGATCGCGGCCAACTACGTGTCCGGCTTCATCATCCTGCTCGACAAGTCGATCGAGCCGGGGCGCATGATCCGCGTCGCCACCTGGCGCGGCACGGTCGCCGACATCCGCACGCGCTACACGGTGCTGCGCGGCATGGACGGCGTCGACTCGATCGTGCCGAACGAGATGCTGGTGAGCTCGGTCGTCGAGAGCGAGACCTTCACCAACACCACCACGCGCGTGGCGGTGCAGGTCGGTGTCGCCTACGCGAGCGACGTCGAGCGCGCGATGGCCGTGATCGTCGAGGCGGCCGCCGAGCAGCCGCGGGTGCTGAAGGAGCCGGCGCCGATGGCATTCCTCGTCGCGTTCGCCGACTCGAGCATCAACCTCGAGGTCGGCTTCTGGATCGACGACCCGAAGAACGGCACGCTCGGTCTGCGCTCCGACGTGAACCGCGCGATCCTGCGCAAGTTCCGCGAGGCCGGCGTCGAGATCCCGTTCCCGCAGCGCGAGGTGACCGTCAAGGCCGGCGACGCGACCGGGCCGCACTCGCTCGCCGAACCCATGCTCCGGCCGGCGGCCTCGGCGCCCGCGAGGGTGGCGCCGGGCGCGGCGGCCGGCGCGAAGCACGACAGCGCGCTCGACGGGCCCGACCCGGGCGGCTGAGCCGCCCCGCCGGTCGTCAAAGCGTTGCGAACTGCGCGTACGTGATCGTGCGCGTCGCGTCCGCCGTGCCATCGCCATCCGCGTCGAGCGTGAGCGTCAGGCTGGCGTTCCGGGACGCGGTGAGCTGCAACCTCGCGTTGTCCGCGCCGACGACGACGAGTTCGCCCGTGGTCGGGTCCACGCCGTAGCCGCCGCTGATCGGGACCGGCGTCGAGAACGAAACCGAGCCCGGCAGCCCCGCACCGGTGGCCGTCCCCGAGACCGAGAACGTGTAGAGGCGCGCGACCTCGTCGAGCTGCAGGCGACCGGCATAGTTGTCGAACGTGCGGGGAGCTCCGTTATCGACGAGCGCAAGCCGTGAGCCGGAGATGCTGGCGTCGACTGTCGTCACCGTGGTGAAGCTCGGACCTGCGTAGGTGATCGTCGCCTGGAGCGTGAGGTCGCCCGAAATCGAGCTGGATTCACCGGGCGACACGGCGGTCAGCGCGTCGAACGTGAACGCGGCGGTCGCGCTGTCGACCGCGGACGAGGAGTTCAGGGCCGTGAGGCGCATGCCGAGCCCGCCGTTGAAGCGCACACCGCCCAGCACGCAGTTCGCGAAGACGAACGACCCGGATTCCCCGGCGTCGATGTCGTTGTTGCCATTCGCGTCGTTCCAGCTGAGGTTGATGCTGCCTGATTCGCACGGCTCCGTTGCGCTGAGCACGGCCTTGGACACGGCGAGGGACTTCGTGCCGGACCCGCGCGCGTCCGCGCCGACGAGTGCGCGAAGCCGGCCCAGCGCGATGGACGTCGCGCTCGTCGCCGGCGCGTTCTGCGCCGACTTGAGCTGATCTGCTGCCGCGAACGACGCATCGTAGACGTCGAAGGCCAGTGCATAGGATCTCCGTGCCACGACGTCCATGTTCGCGGACGTGATCGACGCCGCGGGAGCAACGGGAGCGACCGGCGCCTGTGCACCGTCGCCGCCGCCGCCGCCGCCGCCGCCGCACCCGGCGAGAGCATGGGAGAGCGCGAGCGCGCCCGCCAGGATCGAGAGGCGATGCGAAGGCATGGGTACAGGCATGTCGGGTTCCGTTCTCCGCGCATCGGCAGCGCTCGTCCGATCGAGGGCCTTCACCGTGCGTGTGCAACTGCATTGTCAAAACGGCAGTCGTGCACGGGCTCGCTCGAACGGGCGATCGGACACTGGCGCGCGCCGACGAACGGCACCTGTCGCGCCGCCGCGACCGTCCGCAGCGCGTCGACGACCGCTGGGGGTCTCGAAGGCGGCGCGCCGTCCAACGAACGGAAGCTGGATCCGTCGCGCGATGGCGACGCGTTACCGGATCAGCGTACGCGCAGCTTCAGCGTGCCGACGCCGTCGACGCGGCCTTCCATCAGGTCGCCCGGCTTCACCGCGCCGACGCCCTCGGGCGTGCCGGTGTAGATCAGGTCGCCCGGCTCGAGGCGCCACGCGGCCGACAGGTGCTCGATCGTCTCGGCGACGTTCCAGATCAGCTTCGCGGTGGTGCTCGACTGCTTGACCGCGCCGTTGACCGTCAGCTCGATCGTCGCGGCCGTCGCGCCCGGGGCCTTCGCCGCCGGCACGATCGGGCCGATCGGCGCAGAGAAGTCGAAGGCCTTGCCGATCTCCCACGGCCGGCCCTGCTTCTTCATCTCGCCCTGAAGGTCGCGGCGGGTCATGTCGAGCCCGACCGCGTAGCCCCAGACGTGCTTCATCGCGTCGGCGGCCTTGATGTTCATGCCGCCGATGCCGATCGCGACGACCAGCTCGAGCTCGTAGTGCAGGTTCGAGGTGCCGGGCGGGTAGGGCATCTCGCCGGTCTCGCCCTCGGGCACCGCCACGATCGCGTCGGCCGGTTTCATGAAGAAGAACGGCGGCTCGCGGCCGGTGAAGCCCATCTCCTTCGCGTGCTCCTCGTAGTTGCGGCCGACGCAGTAGATGCGGCGCACGGGCCAGTGGTCGCCTCCGGTGACGGGCACGAGGACGGGGGACGGTGCGGTGACGACGGTGGTGGTCATGGCGGGCGGGATCGGCGCAACGGTGGAGCCGCGACTCTAGCAGGCGGCGCGCGGGCGTCGCGTCCTCAGACGTCGGCCGTCTTCGCGGCCGGCATGGGGCGGGTCGCCGGGCCCACCGCCCGGTCGCCGTCGTCGGCGAGGCATTCGGCGATCAGCCGCGCGAGCGCGGACGCGTGCTCGGCATCGATCATCCGCGAGTGCTCGCAGGCGAGCTCGCCGACGTTCACCGCATGCGGGGTCACCGCGCGCCAGCCGAGCGTGGGGTCGTCGTCGATCTCGCCGACGCGCCGGAATCGGTCGCGTGCGCCGATCAGCGCGACCGGCAAGGTCGACGGACCGGGCCGGTAGCCGGCGCACGCGCGATACAGCGCCGCGGCCGAGGCCTCGAGCCGGCCTGCGGCCAGGGCGGCCGAGGGTTCGGCGCCGTCCCGCGGTCCGGTCGCCAGCGTCGGCGTGCGGCCGAGGAACGCGTTCCAGGCATGCGCGATCCGCACGCCGAGGTAGCCGGCGGCCTTCGACGGCGGCAGCGCCGCGATCGAGCGCAGGTGCAGCGCGATGCGAACCGGCAGCGGCGCGCGCCGCAGCGAGCCGGGCACGCGCGCGTCGAGCACGATGACACGCTCGATGCGTGCGCCGCCGGCCTCGAGGCGTCGCGCGACCTCGTAGGCGATCAGCCCGCCCATCGAGAAGCCGGCGATCGCGTACGGGCCCTCGGGCTGGATCCGTCGGATCGCCCCGACGATCGCGTCCGCCACGTCGCCGACCGTGCCGGCCGGCAGGCCGTCTGCGCCGAAGCGGCCGAGGTCGAAGGTGTGGAGCGGCCGCTCGGCCGGGAGCGCGCGGGCGAGTGCGCGCAGCGGCACGACCGCACCGCCCCAGCCCGGGACGAAGAACAGCGGCGCGAGCCGGCCCCGCGGCTTGAGCGCGATCGCGAGCGGATCGGCGGCGAGCGTGGGCGCGGTCGCCCGGGTCGAGGCGGGTGCGTCGATCGGCTGCGGCGCCTCCGCGGCGGACGACGGGCCGCGGACGACCGGCGCGTGCGCATCCGTCGCCGGGGCCGGCGCCGTCACGGGGTCGGCCGCGCCCGCGAGCCGCGCCGCCAGCGCGCGCGGGCTCGGCGCCTCGTGCAGGTCGGACAGCGTCGGCGCGCGGCTGGCCAGCCGCTCGATGCGTGCGAGCAGCCGCAGCGCGACCAGCGAGTGGCCGCCGAGATCGAAGAAGTCCGCATCGGCGTCGACTGCGTCGCGCTCGAGCACCTCGGCGAACAGGCGCGCGATCGCGTCGGTCGTCGGCGCGTCGGCCCGCGCCGCACGCGGCGCCTCGGACGAGGCCGCGAGCGCCGGTTCGAGCGGGGCCGGCACCGGCGGCGCGGCCGGCCCCCGCGCCGGCGTGCGCGATTCGAGCGGCTCGAGCGGCACGTCGTCGAGCGGCCGATCCCCGTGCGCCATCAGCGCGTCGAGCCAGGCGGCGTAGGCGCGCGCGATCGCCGAGACCTTCGTCTCGTCGAGCATCGGCGACGCGTACTCGAGCAGCAGCTCGACGCCGCCGCCCGGTCCGTGGGGGATCGCGATCACGCCGAGGTCGAACTTCGCGGTGCCGTTGCCCAGCCCCTCGACGAGGTCGAGCGTCAGGCCGCCGAACGCGATGTCGCGGGCGAGCGCGTGGTGCTGGCTGAACTGCAGCGGGATCAGCGGGATCCGGTCGAGGCGTTGCGAGCCGGGCGCCGCGGCCTCGACGATCCGCGCGAACGGCAGCCGTGCCCGCTCGACCGACCAGCCGAGCGACGCGGCGATGCCGCGCAGCGTCGCCTCGACCGTGTCCTCGCCGAGGCGCACGCGCACCGGCACCATGTTGACCAGCATGCCGAGCGCGGATTCCTTGGCCACCGTGTCGCGGTTGGCCGACGAGGTGCCGAGCAGGAACTCGGTGCGGCCGCACAGCCGCCCCAGCAGCGTCGCCCACCCGCCGTACAGCAGCTGGAACGGCGTCAGACGCCAGCGGGCGGCGGTCGTGGCGATCCGCGACGCGAGGCTCGGCGGCAGCCACGCGCGGTGCTGTCCGCCCTCGAGTGCGAGCCGCGCCGGGCGCGGCCCCGCCATCGGCAGCACCAGCGGCGGCGGCGCGTTGCGCAACCGGACGGCCCAGTCGGCCGCCATGGTGCGGGCCGCGTCCCCTTGGAGAAAGCGCGCCTCGTCGAGCGCGACCTCTCGGAACTGCAGCGGCGCTGCGAGCGCGGCGCGGCCCGTCCCGCGCCGCGCCGCGTACAGCGCGGCGAGCTCGGCGAGCATCCTGCGGAACGACCACCCGTCGTGGACGTAGTGATGCTCGACGACCAGCAGCCGGTGCTGCCGCGTGCCGAGCCGCATCAGGCACCAGCGCACCAGCGGCAGTCGCGCCGGCTCGATCCCCGCGCCGGTCACCGCGGCGACGATCCGCGCGGCCTCGGCCTCGCGCATCCACGGCGGCACCTCGAGCAGGTCGTGCCGCGCGAGCTCGACGCTCAGTTCGGGCTCGATCCAGCCGGTCAGCGTGCCGTGCTCGTCGAACGCATACCGCGTGCGCAGGTGCTCGTGGCGGTCGGTCAGCTGCTGGATCGCGCCGTACAGCGCGTCGACGTCGAGCTCGCCGTGCAGCGTCAGCAGCGACTGGGTCAGGTACGCACGGTTGCCGGGCGCGAGCCGGTCGAGGAACGCGACCTGCGATTGCGCGGCGGTCGCGGGATAGCGGTCGGCGGGCGCGTCGGTCACGATCGGCGCGATCGGCGCGATCGGCGCGACGGACGCGGCGACCGTGCCGCGGCCGGTCGCGGCCAGGTGCGCGGCGAGCCGCGCGACGCTCGGATGCGCGAGGATCTCGTGCGCCTGCACCGGCAGGCCCGCGCGCTCGCGCAGGCGGTTCGCGATGCGCACCGCCTGCAGCGAGTGGCCGCCGATGTCGAGGAAGTCGTCGTCGCGTCCGAGCGCCGGCAGGCCCAGGCTCTCCGACCACGCGTCGAGCAGCGCGGCCTCGAGGGCCGAGCCGTCCGCGTGCACCGACGGTGCGCCCGCGGGCGACCCCGGCTGCGCGGGTGCCGTCGGATCCGCCGGCGACGGCGCGTGTCCGTCGGTCGCCGCATCCGCCGCATCCAGCGCGCGCCGGTCGAGCTTGCCGTTCGCGTTCAGCGGGAACGCGGCCACCGTCTCGAACGCGGCCGGCACCATGTGGGCCGGCAGGCGTGCGCGCAGCGCGGCGCGCAGCCCCGCGGCGCTCGCGTCCGCGCCGGGCACGGGCTCGACGATCGCGACCAGTCGCCGGTCGCCCTGCGGGGTGGCGCGCACACGGACCACGGCCTCGCGCACCCCGGGGCACGCGCGCAGCGCGCTCTCGATCTCACCGAGCTCGATGCGGAACCCGCGGATCTTCACCTGGTCGTCGAGTCGGCCGCGGTAGGCGATCGTGCCGTCGGGCTGCCATTCGGCGAAGTCGCCGGTGCGGTAGAGCTTCGAGGAGGCGCCCGCGACGAACGGATCGTCGACGAAGCGCTCCGCGCTCGGCCCGGGCAGGTTCAGGTAGCCGAGCCCGACACCCGGGCCGCCGATCCACAACTCGCCCGTCTCGCCGACCGGCACCGGCCGCATCGATGCGTCCAGCACGTAGGCGCGGGTGTTCGCGATCGGTCGCCCGATCGGGATCGAGGCCGGCGCCTGCGCGCTCGCCGCCCATGCGGCGATCGGCACGTCGTGGCAGACGGCGAAGGTGGTCGTCTCGGTCGGGCCGTAGCCGTTGGTGAGCCGCGCCGGGCCGCCCGCACGGACCAGGCGGTGCACCGCGCGCGGGTCCGCGGCCTCGCCGCCGAACAGCAGGTGGCGCAGCGGGCGGAAGATCTCGGGCGCGCTGCGCGCATGCTCGTGGAACAGCGCGGTGGTGAGGAACAGGTGCGTGAGGTCGTGGCGCACGATCGCCTCGCCGAGGCGCTGCGCCGACAGCAGCGTGTCGCGGTCGACGACGACCAGCCGGGCGCCGTTCAGCAGCGCGCCCCAGACCTCGAGCGTCGCCGCGTCGAACGCCGGGTTCGAGGCCTGCGCGATGCGATCGTCGCCGCCGAGCTCGACGCAGTCGGTGTTGACGACCAGCCGCACGATCGCGCGACGCGGGATCAGCACGCCTTTCGGCCGCCCGGTCGAACCGGACGTGTACATCACGTACGCCGGATCCTCCGGCGAGGCCCGCTCCGGCGGATCGCCGTCGGGCCCCTTGCCGAATTCGGCGCCCGGCTCGAGCAGCAGGCGGTGCGCCGCGCAGGCCGTGAAGCGCACCGACTGCGACGCATCGGTCACCAGCACCGCGGGCGCCGCGTCCTCGAGGATGAACGCGAGCCGCTCGTCCGGGTAGTCGGGGTCGAGCGGCAGGTAGGCCGCGCCCGCCTTGGCGGTCGCGAGGATCGCGACGATCTGCTCGATGCCGCGCGGCAGCGCGAGAGCGACGCGCGTGCCCGGTCCCGCGCCGAGCGCGGCCAGCCGGTGCGCGAGGCGGTTCGCCGCGCGGTTCAGCGCGTCGCGGGTCAGGCGCCGGTCACCGTGCTCGACCGCGATCGCATCGGGCGCGGTCCGCGCACCGCGCGCGAACAGCGGGCCGAGCGGCGCGCCGGGCGGCAGCTCGGCGTCGGTGGCGTTCCAGGCGTCGGGAGGCAGGCATTCGCGCATGTCCGGTCTCGGCGTGAGGAGGCTGGCTGCGTCGTACAGGATGGGCTCGCCGGCCCGACGCACTCTGCGTTGGACCGTGTCGGGCGGTCGTGTCGAATGTCACCGCCGGGCGCGGCGGCGCCGTCACGGGCCTCGTTCGCCGCGTCCGGGGGTGAACTGCGTCACAGGTCGCCCCGGTACGGGCGCACGGGGCGCGCCGTCGGCGAAGCGCGCGCCGTCGACGAAGATGGAGCCGAACCGCCGATCTGTTCGAGCGACAGCGAGCCGGTAACGCCGCCGCTGGCGATCGGCAGCGCGGCACGAGGACGGGGCTCGCTGCGGTGACGACGGCAGCGGTCAAGGGGGCACGCACTCAGGCGGGTGGTCGCGGACTCCGGCAGAACCCGCCCGCGATCCCCACGCACGCCGGTGCGGCCGCCGCCTCCCCGGATCAGCCGAGCGCCGCGCGGATGGCGTCGAGCGCGCGCTGCTCGTCGTCGCTCACGAGCTTGCCGCCGATGCCGAGGAAGCCGCCGTCCTTCGAGGCCTCGGCGGTCGCACGGGCGACCGCGTTCAGCGTGTCGCGGTAGGCAGCGGCATCAGCCGGCGATCGCGCCGCGACCGTCGCGGCCGACGATCCGATCAGGTCGATCAACCGGTCCTTGGTCGGCGCGAGCTCGCGCATCCGCCGCACCATGTCGGGCGTGAGACCCGCGCCGAAAGCGGTCGCCAGCAGCGACCCCGGCGCCGACCCGCGCGCCGCCTGTTCGAGCGCTGCCGCGGCCGCCTTCGCCTCCTTGATCGAGTCGATCGGGCCCGACAGGTCGGAGGTTGCGACTGCGGCCATCGCGGCGGCCGGACCCGCGAGCACCTTCGCCCAGTCGTCCCCGAACGATGCGATCCTGGACTTCGCCGCGTCGGCCGACTCGAAGGCCTGGCCGATCAGCGCCGCGTTCTCGCGTTGCGCCGGGTCGGCCATGAACGCGTCGGTCTCGGACCTCAGCACCGCGCCGAGGCCGGCGGCGTCCAAGCCCCTGCCCTTCACCAAGGCTCCGACGGCGCTCAGGGCCGCGGGCGCGACGAGGTTCATCAGCGGGGCGACGTTGAAGCCGAGCGCGCGCGACAGGGTGCCCGCTACCGCGCTCGAACCGGCGCCGAACATCGACGACATCAGGTCGCCGCCGGCCTTCACCGAGCCGCCACCGAACAGGCTGCCGAGCAGGTCGCCGATGCCGCCGAACGCGCCGGCCTCCTTCGGAAGCATGCCGAGCAGCGCGTCGGCGCCGCCTGGGGTGCCGGACATCTTCGACATGCCGGAGGCGAGCAGCGGGCCGAGCGTGCCGAGCGCCTTCGTGACGGACGGGGCGTCGACGCCGAGCGCGCCGCCGAGCCGGCCGATCATGTCCGGCGTGAAGGAGCCGGCGATGGATTCGATCAGGGATGTCATGGGACGGTCCTTCGTGCTTGAGTGGGTCAAAGGCGCGGACGGCGCCGCGGGCCGGTCGGGAGGATACACGCGACCGCGGATGCGACCGCGGCGAGTGCGTCGAGGGTCAGCGCCAGGCCTGGCCGAGCAGGTCGGCCGCGCTGCCCGCGCCCGAGCCGCTCAGCGAGTTGCCGACGTAGCCCGCGAGCGCCTTGACCTGGGACGGGTTCACGTTCAGCTTGCCCGCCGCGTCGGCGAGCGCCTGCATCGACGTGATCGAGGAAGGCGAAACGCCCGCGATCGAGGTGCCGCGGTTCACGAGGTCGCCCAGTCCCGGCAGCGTCGTGCCCAGCTTCGCGAAGTCGGCGGGCGACAGGCGGTTCTGCGCCAGCGCGATCCGACTGGCCGCCGTTCCGCGGCTTCGTGTCCCGGGTGGCGCGCAAGGCACACGTCGAAGCGAAACGACGGAGCCCGACCCTGGCTCTCCACGATGTCGCCCAGTTGACAGATCGCCGGGACCGCGGCGACACGCTCGCGGCCGGCCGGCCGGTCGCTCGCTGCGGTGACCGAGGACTTCGACCGCAACCGCCGTGCGAGCGCCCGGGAGGCGACCGACCGCAGGCGGGTGTCGCGAATCTCACCGCGGCGCGGCGAACCGCACCGATGCGCCCCGACTGGGCGTCGACACGGGGCCGGCGATGAGGACCGATCAGGTCCCCGCCCCCCCCCGGCCGTCGTGACGGCGCCGGATCACGCCTGTGGCACGAACTTCAGCGCCACGCCGTTGTTGCAGTAGCGCAGCCCGGTCGGCGCCGGGCCGTCGTCGAACACGTGGCCGTGATGGCCGCCGCAGGTCGCGCAGTGGTACTCGGTGCGTGGCCAGATCAGCCGGAAGTCGCGGCTCGTCTCGAAGACGCCGGGCAGGGTCGTGAAGAAGCTCGGCCAGCCGGTGCCGCTGTCGAACTTCATGTCGCTCGTGAAGAGCGCGGTGCCGCAGCCGGCACACACGAAGGTGCCCGGCCGCTTCTCGTCGTTCAGCGGGCTGGTGCCCGCGCGTTCGGTGCCTTCGTGGCGCAGCACCTGGTAGGCCTCCGCGCTCAGCTCGGCCCTCCACTGGGCATCGGTCTTCTCGATCTTGCTCATCTCGGCCTCGGTGTCGGACCCGTGGGTCGCAGGCGGGTTTCAGGCCTGACGGCCGGCGCGCTTCATCGCCGCGAACTCGACGACCTGGTTCGCGACCAGCCGGCACGCGGCGAGCGCGGCCTCGTGGGGCGCGCGGCCGTCGCCGCCGAAGGGCCGGTCGCGCCCGTTCAGCGTCGCCGCGAACGGCGTCGGCCAGCCGCGCAGCGCGTGGACGATCGAGCGCAGCGACGCGAGCGTCGAGCCGAGCGCCTGTGCGCCGTCGGCGACCACGATGCACCCGACCGCGCGGCCGTCGAGGTACGGGCGCGCGTCGTCCTTCATGTCCTCGGTGAAGTCGATCGCGTTCTTGACGAGGCCGGAGATGCCGCCGTGGTAGGCCGGCGTCGCGATCACCACGCCGTCGGCGTGGCGCAGCGCGTCGACCAGCGCGCGTGCGGCGTCGCTGCGCTCGCCGCGGGTCGGGTCGAAGGTCTCGGAGGGCATCGCGCCCGCGCCGAAGAGGCGCGTCTCGCAGCCTGCGGCCGCGGCGGCCTCGAGCGCGACCGCGAGCGCGCGCTCGGACGTGGAGCCGGCGCGCGTCGTGCCGCCGAGGCCGACGATGAGTGGGGGGGGAAGCATCGTCCTCCGCGGGTCGTGACGGGCCGGTGAGCGCGCGTGGCGACGCGCGTTGCCGGCTGTTTCCGGCCGATGCTAGCATGGGCCGACGCCGTGGACCGGAGAGTCCTCGGCGGCCCCGGAACGGCGTCCGCCGACCGGGTACGACGACCACGACGACGAGGAGACGCGCGATGAGTCATCGCATGAGGTTCGGCATTTTCCTGGCCCCGTTCCACAAGCCCGGCATCAACCCGACGCTCGCGCTCGAGCAAGACCTCGAGCTGGTCCAGTGGCTCGACCGCTGCGGCTACGACGAGGCCTGGTGCGGCGAGCACCACTCCGCGGGCACCGAACTGTCGGCGTCGCCCGAGATCTTCATGGCGGTCGCCTCGCAGCGCACGAAGCACATCCGGCTCGGCACCGGGGTCGTCAGCGTCTCGTACCACAACCCGCTGTGGGTCGCCGAGCGCATCGTGCAGCTCGACCACCTGACGCGCGGGCGCGTGATGCTCGGCCTCGGGCCGGGCTCGCTGCCGACCGACGGCGCGATGATCGGCCTGTCGCAGACGCAGACCCGCGGCCTGCTCGAGGACGGCCTGGGCATCATCCACCAGCTGCTGCACAGCGAGGAGCCGGTCAACTTCGAGAACGACCGCTGGACGCTGCGCGACGCGCGGCTGCACCTGCGCCCGTACTCCAACCCGGTGTTCGACCTCGCGGTCGCCGCGGTCGCGTCGCCGACCGGCCCGAAGCTCGCCGGCCGCTACGGCTGCGGGCTGCTGTCGATCGGCGCGACCACCGCGGCCGGCTTCGACGCGCTCGCGCTGCACTGGGACGTGATGCAGCAGCAGGCCGCGCACTACGGCACCACCGTCGACCGCGCCAAGTGGCGCCTCGTGGGCCTCGTGCACTGCGCCGAGACGATGGAGCAGGCCTACCGCGACGTCGAGTACGGCATCGAGCAGTGGTTCGACTACTTCCAGGCGGTCGCCGCGTTCCCGCAGATGGCGGTGCCGGGCGCGAACGTGAAGGAGATGATCTCGTTCATCAACGACTCGGGCTTCGGCGCGATCGGCACGCCCGACATGGTGAAGGCGCAGATCGACCGGCTCTGGGCGCAGTCGAGCGGCGGCTTCGGGGCGTACCTGATGCTCGCGCACAACTGGGCGAACTTCGATGCCACCCGGCGCAGCTACGAGCTGATCGCGCGGCACGTGTTCCCGCACTTCCAGGGGCAGCACCAGTCGACGATGCAGGCGGCCGAGCGGGCCCGTGCGGCGCGGCCGGCGCTCGCCGACGTGCACATGAAGGCGGTGGAGGCGGCGGGGCAGAAGTTCGCCGCGGAGGTCGCGCAGCGCGGCAGCGTGCACTGACGACGTCGCAGTGCGTCCGGCCGGCTCCAGGCGCGCGGGGGTCGGTCGGAGGCACCGTGCGGGCTCGTGCGCCCGGGCGATGCGGATGCGCGCCGCAGCGGCACTCAGTCGAGGAACCGCGCGGCGTGCTCCGGGTCGGGTATCAGGCAGTGGTCCGAGCGACCGGAGAGCCGTGTGCGGTTGCGCGCGACCCAGCGATACGCCGCGTCGCGCACCGGCCCGGGAACGATCCACAGCAGCCACGCCGCGCGCCACGGCCAGCCCAGCGCGTGCAGCACCCGGAAGACGGCCGCCGTCTGCTGCCAGACGCGGTCGCCGTCGACGAGCAGGAAGGTCTCCACGCCGTCCGCGGGGAGTCCGGCACGGGCGAGCAGCGATCGTCCGGCCGCACCCTGGATCGATGCGAAGCGCAAGACCGCCCGACGGTCGAACCGCAGCAGGAACCGCACCGATCGGCTGCACAGCAGGCACTGCGCATCGAACACGACGATCATCCGGCGTCTCCCGGGGGCAGGTCGAGGTGACCGCGGTACCCGGCCACGGTACCGATGCCGGCGAGCGACGCCCGGACCGTGAAGTGCACCCGGTCCGCGCTCGCGGTCTCCTCGGCGACGATCCGGGGGAGCAGCCGGCGCGGACACGGCACGCCGAGCACGCGCAGCCCGACGAGCCGCAGCACGAGGCGGTCCGGACCGGCCTCGGGCACGAAGCACAGCCGCACGGGACCGATCCGCTCCTCGATGCACGGTCCGTGCACGAACAGCCGGGACACCATCGTCGTGCCCGGCAGGCGGCGCGTCCAGGTTTCGGAGTCGCCCGTTGCGTTCAGCTCGAACCGCAGGGGCCCGGTGCCCGCGACCCGCGGCGTGCCGAGGCATCGCGCGAGCAGGCGCGCGACGATCGTGGTCGGCTCGGCGACGTCGACCCGTCCGGTCAGCGCGTGGACGCCCCGCAGCGAATGGAACCTGCGCAGCGACGAGGGGAGGCCGTCGAACGTCGAGCCGAGCGCCCGCGCGAACAGGGGGGGCGCGCCGATCATGCGATCACCGCGGTCCGGATCGCGAGCCCTTCGGACGC
>JBILTM010000042.1:0-29211 GCA_044371545.1 Burkholderiaceae bacterium | reverse complement strand
CGCCCCGGCCCCGGCCCCGGCCCCGGCCCCGGCCCCGGCCTTGGCGACGGCCCCGACGCCGGGCGCCGCCGCGCCGCGAGCGGCCCTGTCGACATTCGACGCCGAGCTCGCCGAGACGCTGCGCCGCACGCGCGAGCTGCAGCGGCGCGTCAACGCGCTGAAGGCCGGCTTCGAGGCGACCGCACGCCGCGAGGAGGCCACGATGCGCGCGCTGATCGACACCACGCGGCGCGCGGCGGACCCACCGCCGCGCTGACCGAGGCACCCCGCGCACGAGGCCGGCGCCGCGCCGGCCGCCGCGGGTTCAGTGGATCTCGTCCGCCGCCTTCAGCGCTGCGCGCAGCGACTCGATCGAGAAGCCCGGCGCGCGCGCGACGTCGAGGATCGCCTTCTCCTTGCGCACCAGCAGGTCGACCGCGGCCGGGATCGCCGCGGCGACGTCGGCCGGGACCACCACCGCGCCGTGCCGGTCGGCGTGCACCAGGTCGCCGTGCCGCACGGTCATGCCGTGCACGTCGACCGGCTCGCCCCAGCCGACCGGCGAGCCGTACGCGTGGCTCGGCCCGATGCTGCCCGCCAATGCCTGGAACCCCGGCGCGAACTGGTCGATGTCGCGCACCGAGCCGTTGGTGACGACGCCCAGCGCGCCGAGCCCGAGGTGGACCGCGGTGTTGACCTCGCCCCACATCGCGCCGAAGCCCGGCGCGTCGTCGAGGTCCTGCACGACGACGACGCTCGGCCGCGGCAGGCTCGCGACGTACTCGTAGTAGGCGATGCGCCGGGCGCGGCGCTCGTCGGCGCTGCCGGTCGGCGGCACCGCGGCACGGAAGGTCACGGTGGCGGCGTAGCCGACCATCGGCGGCAGCTCCGGTCGCACGCAGACCAGAGGCCGGCGCGTGAAGCCGATCGCGCGGCGCTGCGGCGCGACGACCTCGAGCGCGTTGCACACGGTGGGGGTGTCGAAGCGCCGCAGCGCCTCGAGCAGCGAAGGATCCAGCGGGGTCATGCGTCGTGGCCTCGGACGGTGGCGTCGATCTCGGAATCGGGGACGCCGGCTCGGCGCGCGAGCGCCGCGATCTCGGCCCACGCGGGCGACGGCATCGGGAAGCCATCGCGCCGCCGTTGCGCGCGCGCGCGGCGCTCGGGGTCGCCGGCCACCATCACCGACTCGACCCCCGGCATCGGGCGCGACGCGCGCAGCCCGTCGACGAAGCGGGCGACGCCGGCGTCGAAGCCGCCCTCCGGGTCGAGCCGTGCCGGGTCGATCAGCACCGACAGCATGCCGTTGCGCACCGGTCCGTCGTCGGTGGAGATGCCGGTGCCGGTCAGCACGCCGCCGAGCAGCTCGCACATCGCGGCCAGGCCCGAGCCCTTGTGGCCGCCGGCGAGCAGGCCGCCGAAGGCCATGATCGCGCCGGGCCCGACGGTGTTGTCGGGCGCCTCGTCGTGGACCGTCGCACCGTAGAGCACCGCGGGATCGCCGGACGTGCTGCCGTCGGGCGCGATCAGCGCGTCGAACGGCATCGTCGTGCGCTTCTTCGCCGCGACCAGCAGCTTGCCCTCGGCGACCAGCGCGGTCGCGAAGTCGAGGATCACGTGCTCGCCGCCGGAGAAACGGCCGTCGCCGGTCGCGCCCGGCCGCGCGCGCGGCACGCCGACCGACACCGGCGCGGTCGACAGCATCCGCTCGGTGCCGCCGAACGGCGCGACGAGGAAGCTGCCGGCGACGTTGACCCAGTGCATCGACACCAGCCCCGCGTCGGCGGCCATCTCGGCGTAGTGGCCGACACGCCCGAGGTGCGCCGAACGGCGCAACGCGAGGAGCGCCAGGCCGTGCGCCTTCGCGCGCTCGATCGCCCGCTCGGTCCAGCGCGCGGTGACCCACTGTCCCGGCCCCTGCTGCGCGTCGACGAGCAGCAGCGGACCGGTGTCGAGCAGCGCCGCGCCGTCGGTGCGCGGCACGATGCCGCCGTCCTCGAGCGCGTACCAGTAGCGGATCACCCGCACGTAGCCGTGGCTGTCGTGGCCGGCGAGGTTCGCGCCGACGAGGTGCTCGGCGACCTCGCGGCCCTCGGCCGGGGTCATGCCGCGGAAGACGAACAGGCGCTCGGCCAGCCGGGCGGCGGCCTGCGGATCGAGTCGGACGGTGCTCATCGTGGATCCGGTTCAGGCGCGCGGCGGCACCGGGAAGACCATCGCCGCATCGAGCCGGCCGTCGAGGAAGTCGAGGATGTTGCGCGCGGCGTGCGTCGACATCCGCCACGCGGCCTCTCGCGTCGCGGCCGCGGAGTGCGGGGTCTGGAACACGTTGGGCAGCGCGAGCAGCGGATGGTCGGGCGGCGGCGGCTCGGCGTCGACCACGGCGCGGCCGGCCCCCGACAGGTGCCCGCTCGCGAGCGCCGCGGCGAGCGCGGTCTCGTCGACGATGTTGCCGCGTGCGCAGTTGACCACCGCCGCGCCCTTCGGCAGCAGCGCGAGCTCGGCCGCGCCGATCATGCCGAGGGTCTCGGCGTTGCGCGGGCAGTGCACCGTCAGGTAGTCGGCCTGCGGCAGCGCCTCGCGCAGCGAGCCCGCGAAGCGGTAGCCGAGCGCCTCGCCCGGCGTGCGGTCGATGTACGGATCGACGACGAGGATCTTCATCCCGATCGCCGAGGCGACCTGCGCGACGCGCCGCCCGATCCGCCCGAGGCCGACCACCAGCAGCGTCTTCGCGCCGAGCTCGCCGCCGAGGCCCTCGTCGCGCGACGCGTAGGTCGACGGCGTGAGCGCCGACCACTGCTCGTGCGACAGCGAGGTCAGCGCCGCCATGCCGCGACGCCAGCGGTCGAAGGGCTTGGACAGCGACAGCAGCATCCAGGTCGCGTGCTCGACGACCGACTGCGTGTTGGCGTCGGCGGTGATCGCGACGGTGACGCCGCGGTCGCGCGCCGCGTGCAGGTCGATGCGGTCCACGCCGACGCCGTAGCGCGCGACGACGCGGACCTTCGGCGCGCGCTCGAAGAACGCGGCGTCGCAGCGGTGGAAGCGCACCAGCAGCGCGTCGGCACGCGTCTCGGCTGCGCGCAGCGCGTCGGGCGCCAGGCCCGCGCCCTCGACGACCTCGAGGCCGGGCCGCGCGCGCAGCATCGCGAGGCCGTCGGGATGGATGGATTCGGTGACGAGGACGGTGGGCATCGGGGTGCGGGACGTTGGAAGGGGATCGGCCGAAGCCGGCCTCAGTCGGGCGTGACGCCCTTGTGCTTGACGACCTTCGTCCAGCGCACGATCTCCTCGCGCTGGAACGCGGCGAACTGCTCGGGCGTGCCGGCGACGACGTCGAAGCCCTGCGTCGCGAAGCGCTCGCGCACGTCGGGCGCGGAGAGTGCCGCGACCAGCTCGGCGTGCAGCCGCGCGCGGATCTCGGGCGCAAGCCCGCGCGGCGCCATGAATGCCTGCCACGAGGTGACGACGAAGCCCGGCAGCCCCTGCTCGACGACGGTCGGCACGTCGGGCAACTGGGGGTGGCGCTTCTCGCTGGTGACGCCGAGCGCCTTCAGCCGTCCGGCCTTGATGTGGCCCATCGCCGCGCCGAGGTTCTGGAAGGACACGTCGACGTTGCCGCCGATCAGGTCGGCCATCGCGGCCGCGCCGCCGCGGTATGGGATGTGCACGCCGAAGGTGTCGGTCTGCAGCTTGAAGAGTTCGGCCGACAGGTGGTCCGACGAGCCGGTGCCCGACGACGCGTACGACAGCCGGCCCGGGTTCTTCCTCGCGTAGGCGACCAGCGACTTCACGTCGTCGGCCGGGAACTTGCCGCCTGCGACCAGCACGTTCGGCGTGACCACCGCGAGCGTCAGCGGCTCGAGGTCCTTCGCGGGGTCGTAGGGCAGCTTCGGGTAGAGCGCGGCGTTGATCGCGAACACGCCGATCGAGCCGACCATGAAGGTGTAGCCGTCGGCCGGGGCGCGCGCGACCTCGGTGGCGGCGATCGCGCCGTTGGCGCCGGGCCGGTTGTCGACGACGACGTTCTGCCCGAGCGCCTGCTGCATCCGCGGCTGCACCGAGCGCGCGACGATGTCGGACGAGCCGCCGGCGACGAAGGGCACCACCAGGCGGACCGGCTTCGAGGGCCAGCCGGACTGCGCGCGCGCGGCGCGGGGCAAGGCGCCCGCGCCGCCGAGCGCGATGCCCCCGATGGCGGCGAGCGCGCCGAGCGCGCGGATGCGGATCCGGGCCATGCGGGGTCTCCTCCCGGGGGCGGTGGACCGCCCTCCGACCTCTCGGTTCGACGTCCGGCCGGTCGGCCGGGTCAGTGCGCGGCCAGCTCGAAGACCGGCCGCAGCGCCCCGGTCTCGAGGCCGGCGGCGTTCACGATGGGGATCTTCGCATACCGGGCGAGCTCGGCGTCGTCCGGTTCCACGAGCCCGAGCGCGCGCAGCGTCGCGAACGCGGCGACGAAGCGCGCGTCGGAATGGCCGTCGGCGATCTTGATCGCGATGCCGAGCCCGCGCGAGCGGATGCCGAGCACCTGCACGCCGGCGGCCCCCACCTTGGCGACCCAGTCGCCGGCCCGGGCCTTCATGAAGTGCAGGTCGCTGCGGCCGGTGCCCGACACGTACTCCGGGTGGGCGGTCATCGCGGCGAACAGGCGGTCGAGCAGCGCGTCGGTCGCCTCGCCGGCGCCGCCGCCGGCGAGCAGCGCCCACAGGCGCGCCAGCCCGTCGAGCGGGAGCGCCAGGTTCGGCGCGCTGCAGCCGTCGATGCCGACGACGAGCGCGTCCGGATCGGCGCCGAG
The DNA here is from genome assembly GCA_044371545.1 of Burkholderiaceae bacterium. GTDB lineage: Bacteria > Pseudomonadota > Gammaproteobacteria > Burkholderiales > Burkholderiaceae_E > UBA4615. Next base: position 24,437 of record JBILTM010000042.1, on the reverse strand, counting down.
CAGTCCGGCGACCTCCTCGCGGATGCGCCGCTGCAGCGGGTGGTCGGGCTCGACGTAGGTGTCGATCGGCGCGTTGTTCAGCTGGCACCAGGCGAGGAAGCCGGCGTGCTTGCCCGAGCAGTTGTGGTACCTCGGGTCGAAGCTCTGGTGCGGCGGCGGCGTGCGCCCGAGCGTCTCGTACATGTACGGGACGTGGCAGCCGCACTTCATGCGCCGCCAGTGGTTGCGGGCCTTGCCGAGCAGGCCGTCGACGGCGGCGATGTGGAACGGCTCGCCGGAGTGGCTCGCGGTCATCAGCGCGAGTTCGCGCTCGTCGTAGCCGAAGGCCTTCAGGCCGTCCTCGCGCACGAAGGGCAGCGCCTGGAAGGCCTTGAGCGTCGAGCGGGTGAAGGTCAGCGCGTGCGGGTCGCCGGCCGAGTGCAGCAGGCGCCCCGTCCGGTCGACGACGGCGATCGAGCCGTAGTGGATGTTCTCGACGGCGTCGCCGCGGGTGGCGACGACGAGGGGGACGTGGGCGGGCGCGGCCATCGGGGGATGATAAGCGACGCGCGGCGAGCGGTGCTCGCCGAACCCCCCGGACCGTCCCGGGTCAGATCCCGAGCTGGTTCACCCAGTCGGTCGCCTGCATCTGCGCGAGGTTCAGCGCCTTCGGCGAGATCTGCAGCTCCTTGCAGAGCTGCGCGACTCCGGCGAGCGACGGGTCCTCGACGGCCTCGGCGAGCTTCAGGTAGGGGGCGAAGTCGCCGGTGCGGTTCAGCAGCCCGTCGGCGATCGGCTGGGGCAGCTGCAGCTCCTCGAGCGCCGTCGACATCGGCACCATCAGCATCGCCGGCAGCAGCGAGAAGGTGCCGGCGATGAAGAGGTTGTCGCGCTGGCCGACGTCGAAGCGGCCCTCGCCGAGCAGCTCCATCAGCCGGCCGCGGGTGATCGCGGTGCGCGCGAGCAGCGGCGCGGTCGGGTCCTTGCTGTCGGTGGTCGCGAGCAGCAGGGTCAGCCAGCGGGCGAGCTTCTGGTAGCCGAGGAGCGAGATCGCGTGCTTGAGCGAGTCGATCTTCGTCGCCAGCCCCATGCCGGCCGAGTTCATGTAGCGCAGCAGCTTCACCGACAGCGCGACGTCGCGCTTGAGCGCGTTGTCGACCTCGATCACGTCGGCGTTGCGCAGCAGCAGCTTGATCGCCTGCATCACCGCCGCGCGCGCCGGCTCGAGCTTGCGCGCCGAGAGCGTCTCGGGCCGGGCGAAGTAGAAGCCCTGCAGGCAGTCGAAGCCGTGCTCGAGGCACGCCGCCGCCTGCTCGCGGGTCTCGACCTTCTCGGCGACCAGGATCCGCCGGCCGCCCGCGGCCCGCAGCAGCTTGACCACCAGCGGCAGCTGCTCCATCGGCACGCGCAGCAGGTCGACCTTGGCGTGCGTCGCGAGCGCGAAGATCGGCTGGCGCACGACCGCCGGCGAGTCGATCGTCACCGCGACGCCGAAGCCGGACTTGCGCAGCTCGCCGAGCCGCGCGAGCGTCTCGGCGCTCGCCGACTCGCGGCTGGCGTACTCGAGCACGGTCCGCCTGGGATCGAGCAGGACGATCGGCGAGTCGGGCCCGAGGGTGTCGGGCCCGACGTTGATGAAGCCCATCTTGCCGCCCAGGACCTGCTCCGCGCCGAGGTCCTGCAGCATCGAGGCGACCACGACGAGGCTCGCGAAGTCGTCGTCGGTGACCAGCGCCGCGGTGGCGGCCGCGTCGGCGCGGTAGAGCAGTTCGTAGCCGATCAGCTGCTGGTTGCGGTCGAGGATCGGCTGGCGTCCGAGGAACGCCGACGGCTCGGTCGCGGGCGAGCCGGCAGCGGCGTCCTCGGGCATCGTGGACAGGGTCATGCGAGCGCGGCCTCCTGCACCGCGGCCTGGGCGGAACGCCGCGCGCGGACCAGCGCGCGGCTCGAGATCGTCAGGTTCGCGCAGAGCGCCTCGACGCGCTCGGAGCTGCCCTGCTCCAGCGCCTCGGCGAGCTCGAGCAGCGGGCCGAAGCGGCCCTGGCGCATCGTCAGCGCGTCGGCGACGGCCTTGGGCAGCGCGAGCGACGCGATCGCGTCGGCCATCGGCTGCATCAGCATCGCGGGCAGCAGCGAGAACGCACCGACCAGGAACAGGTTGTCGCAGTCGACGCCCGAGAAATACTCGGCGCCCACCATCTCGAGCATCCGGCCCCGGAACACCGCCGCGCGGATCAGCGTCGCGGCCGCCGGCGACGGCTCCTCGACCGTGTTCAGCAGCAGCTGCAGCCAGCGGCCGAGGCGGCGCGGCCCGATCAGCTCGACCGCGTGCGCGAGCGACTCGACCGGGATCATCATCCCGAAGTTCGAGGCTGCGGTGTAGCGCATCAGCCGCCAGCACAGCGCCGCGTCGAGCCGCATCGTCGGCTCGATCTCGGCCGCCGAGGCGCCGCCCGCGAGCAGCTCGAGCGCGCGTCGCAGCACGGCGTGGCTCACGCCCAGCTTGACGCTGCCCATGACCTCGGGCCGGCCGATGTGCCAGCCCTGCATCGCGTGGAAGCCGAGCTCGCGGCAGCGGCGCATCTGCGCCTCGGATTGGACCTTCTCGGCGATCAGCACGTGGTCGCCGTAGCGCAGCGCCGGCACGAACACGTCGAGCTGCCCGTCGGGCACGCGCATCATGTCCACCTTCAGGTGGCTCGCCACCGGCAGCCACGGGGCGAGCGACTCCATCGGCGGCGCGGCCGACACCGCGATGCCGAAGCCCATCTCGCGCAGCATCCGGATCCGGCCGATCGTCTCGGTGTCGGGCTCGATCGCCTGCGACAGCTCGAGCACCGTGCGGCGCGGATCGAGCAGCACCAGCGCACCGGCGTCGCGCAGCGAGCCCGGACCGACGTTGACGAACGCCTGGCGCCCCGCGAGCACCTGCGGCGCGCCGAGGTCGTGCAGCAGCGTCGAGAGCACGTGCAGCGACGCGCTGTCCTCGTCGTCGAAGCACGCGCGATCGTCGGTGCCGCGGGCGCGGTACAGCAGTTCATGGCCCACCAGCTCGCCGTGCCGATCCACGATCGGCTGGCGTCCCAGGAAGGCGTGCGGTTGACCCGTCATCGGCAATCTTCTGGTTGTCGATGGCGGAATTATCGGCCGCGGGTCCGCGCGGCCCAGTCGGAAATCGCCGTGTCGGACAGGTGGACGGCGATGCCCGCCGGGCGGGCGACGCGGCTGCGCGATCGGCACGCGACGGACCGCCGGTGCGGCATCGGCGCCACGGACGGGTCGCCCGCGACCGGCGGACGCGGAGGCGGGACGGACGGTGCGCGGGCCTGCGCACGCACGGCCCGGGGGCCGGAACGACGACGGGCGCCCTGGGGCGCCCGTCTTGGGAGGATACGGGTCCGCGCCTCGCGGCGCGCCCGCTCAGAACACGCTCTCGCGCACGAAGATCAGGTCGTCCGGACGGATCGGGTCGTCGAGCTTCGGCTCGAGGATCTGGATCTGCTTGTTGCCGTAGCGGCGGTGCACGCGCACGCCGCGGTCGGTGCCGCGCAGGGTGAGGCCGCCGCCCTTGGCGATCGCCTGCGCGAGGGTCAGGCCGCGGTCGACGCCGTACATGCCGGGACGGGTCACCTGCCCGTAGATGTAGTACTGCGGCGCGCGGTTCACGTAGACGACGTCGCCCGCCTGCATCTGCGGGTCCTTGGTGAGGTCGCCCGAGGCGAACATGTCGACCAGGTCGATCTCCAGGCGCAGCGGCTTGCCGTTGCGGGTGGTGACGAGGACCACGTCGTCGGCGCCGGTGGCCGCGACCCCGCCCGCCAGCGACAGCACCTCCGACAGGCGCATGCCGGTGGTCTCGAGCGGGTAGCGGCCAGGCCGGGTGACGTTGCCGAGCACCGACACCTGCTGGCTGCGGAAGGTCGTCACGTTGACCGTCACCTGCGGGTTCTGCAGGTACTTGCCGTCGCGCAGCCGCTGGGCGATCAGCTTCTCGACGTTGGTCGGCGACAGCCCGCCGATGCGCAGCGCGCCGAGCAGCGGGAACGAGATCACGCCGGCCTCGGACACGCGGGCCTCGACCGTCAGGTCCGGGTTCTGGAAGACCTGGATCCGGATCGCGTCGCCGGGGCCGAGCAGGTAATCGTCGCGGGCGGCTTCGGCCGAGGCCGGCTGCTGCGCGCGCGCCGGCGCCGACGCCAGCCCGGCGAGCAGCGCGAGACCCGTCGCGAGGAGGGCCAGCACCCTCAGGAATCGGGAAGCGAACGAAGTAGTCATGCGTGCGACACCTTGTCGGGAATGCGGGCCGTACGGGCAAGCGAAACCGCGCACCGCCAGGGAACCGGTATCGTAAACGCGCCCGCCCGCCGCTTGCGTGACCGAATCCGCAACGAAGCGTGACGCAGACGGCCGCGGACGGCCGTCTCCGGTCAGAATGCCGCGCGCACTCCGACGCCGAACCAGTTGTCGGTGAAGTCGAAGCCGGCGTAGTTCGAGGTCCGCTCCAGGCGACGCAGGTCGCCGAACAGGAACACCCGGCGCGCGAACTCGTAGTTGACCCGGACCCCGAAGTCCAGGACCTTGTCGCGCCGCACCTCGGCACCGGTGAACACGAAGCCCGGGTCGCCCTCGTAGCGGCGGATCGTGTAGAGCAGCAGGCCGTCGACCGAGAACCGGCTCGTCGCGCGCCAGGTCGGGGTGAGCCGCACGCCGGTGTCGCGGATGTAGTTCGCGTTGAGCAGCTCGGCGGTGCTGATGCTGTTGAAGATCGCGCCGCGGAACAGCGTCGCGCCCGACATCGGCACCTCGGCCTCGAGACTGCCGGTGATGCCCGAGAAGTCGCGCTGGGAGAGCGTGTCGAAGTTGCGGCGGGTGTAGCCGACCGTGCCGCCGTAACGGGTGACGTCGTTCGGCCGGTAGTTCAGGCGCCACAGCAGCGCGTCCTGCGCGTACGCGTTGTCGACCGCTGCCGGCAGCAGGTTGCCGGTCGAGTCGAAGATCTGCCGGTTGGGGAAGTTGCCGCTCTCGCGCCGGTACACGAAGTCCATGTCGACCGACGTGCCGGGGTAGTAGCGGAACCCGCCCTCGACGCCGGTGGAGTTGAAGTTCGCCGACTGGACGAGCGCGGAGGAGTTGTCGAGGCTGAAGTAGTCGACCGCGCCGATCACCGCCCAGCTCTGCGTGAGCCGGAAGCCCGCGAGCGCCCGGAGGGTCACCAGGTCGCGCAGGTTGTTGATCGGCCCGAACACGTCGAACGCCGACTGGTCGCGCAGGTAGCTCGCGGAGACCGTGCCGAACACCGGGCGCCCGATCTCCCAGTCCCACTGGCCGCCGAGGTTGTAGCCGATGTAGTCGTAGCGCGAGAGGTCGAGGTACTTGACCGGCTGGATGTTGCCGAACAGGGTGAGGCGCTGGAGGCTGAACTCGCGCTCGAACCGCGCGCCGAGCAGGCCGCGGATCACGGTGTCGCTCTGGCCACCCGGCGTGCGCAGGATGTTGCTGTGGTTCTCGATCGCGCCGCTCGCCTCGAAGCTCAGCACGTCGCTGACCTGGGTCGGCATCGAGACCGGCTGCGCGACGGCCAGCAGCGGCGCCGCGGCGAGCGCGCCGGCGGCGCACCGACGCAGGAAGTGTGATGTGGGCATCGTGATCCTGGGAGCGGTTGAGAACTAACGCACAGGCGATCGTGGCGGCCTGCCGGACTATCGGCGGGCCCCGTTTCGGCAGCCCGAAACCTACCAGCTTCCCGAATCGATTTCCAATCGCCGATGGCCGCCCACCTGCCCCGTAGCCTCCCGTTGCCGACCGCTCAGGTGCGCACCGGCAGCCGCAGCCTGCTCGGGACGATCGGCCGCCTCGCCGACCCCGGCATCGCGCTCGGCTGCCTGCTGACGGTCCACGCGCTCTGGGGCCTCGAAGCCTCGACGCCGGTCATCCTGCTGGGCGCCCTCGCCTTCTCGCTCTCCTATCCCGGCGACCTGCCGTTCCTGAAGCAGCCGCGCGGCGTCGTCCGGCGGATCACGGCCGCCTGGGCGATGGTCGTGGCGCTGCTGCTCGCGCTCGGCCTGGTCACCGACATGCTCGGCGCGTTCGAGCCGAACCTGCTCGCCGCGTGGGTCATCGCCACACCGCTGCTGCAGACCGCGGCGCACCTGCTGTCCCCGCGGGTGCTGCCCCGGATCGTGGCCTTGCGCCGCGAGCAGGTCGCGATCGTCATCGGGGCCAACGGCATGGGCCGCGCGCTCGCGCGCCAGCTCGGCACCGACCCGATCGCGCAGGCCCGCGTGACCGCGTTCTTCGACGACCGCGACGCCAACCGGCTCGGCGAAGGGCTCGAGGCGCCGCTGTCGGGCCGTATCGACTCGGTCGCCGACTTCGTGCGCGCCAACCGCGTCGACCAGATCTACATCGCGCTGCCGATGGCCTCGCAACCCCGCATCCTGAAGCTGCTCGACGAGCTGCGCGACACCACCGCCTCGATCTTCTTCCTGCCGGACATCTTCCTCTACGACCTCATCCAGGCCCGCGTCGACACCGTCGGCGGGCTGCCGGTCGTCGCCGTCTGCGAGACCCCTTTCCACGGCACCACCGGCATCATCAAGCGCCTGTCGGACATGCTGATCGCGGCCGCGGCGATCCTGGTCGCCGGCCCGGTGATGCTCGCCACGGCGATCGCGGTCCGGATGACCAGCCCCGGCCCGATCCTGTTCCGCCAGCGCCGCTACGGGCTCGACGGCCAGGAGATCATCGTCTGGAAGTTCCGCACGATGAAGGTCCAGGAGGACGGCGCGCAGGTGCGCCAGGCCACCAAGGACGACGACCGCGTCACCCCGCTCGGCCGCTTCCTGCGCCGCACCTCGCTCGACGAGCTGCCCCAGTTCTTCAACGTCCTGCAGGGCCGCATGAGCGTCGTCGGCCCCCGCCCCCATGCGGTCGCCCACAACGAGATGTACCGCAAGCTCATCAAGGGCTACATGATCCGCCACAAGGTCAAGCCCGGCATCACCGGCTGGGCCCAGGTCAACGGCGCGCGTGGCGAGACTGATACCATCGACAAGATGCGCACGCGGATCGGGTTCGACCTCGAATACCTGCGCAACTGGTCCCTGCGGCTCGACCTGCTGATCGTCTGGAAGACCTTCTGGCAGGCGATCCGGGGCGACCGCAACGCGTACTGAGACACGTCGCGGCGCCCCCCAGGGCCGCCGCGACGGCCCACCGGGCGGATGAGGCGGATCGATGGCACTGCAGATCGAGCAGCAGACACGGGACATCGGCGTCGTCCGCACGACGCTCGGTCCGGAGCGCACGCGCGTCGTCGTGCGGCCCGGCGACTCGTTCAGGTTCATCGACGACGCCGGCCAGCCGATCGTGCGCGCGCCTCGCCTGCGGGTGCGTCGCCTCGACAACAACCTGATCATCGACGGCCTGCCCGACGGGCGGGAAGTCGAACTCAACAACTTCTTCGGGGCGTGCCGTCCCGGGGCCGAGTGCAAGGTGTCCCTCGCCGGTGTCGGCCTGCCCGGCGCGGCAGTGATCACCGAGGAAACCCCGCCGACCGCGGCGCTGCAGGACGGCTCGTTCCTGCTCTACAGCGACAACACGGACTCGGCCGCGCTCGCCGCGCTGCCGGTCGCGAAGGTCGCGGACGCCGCGGGCCCGTCGTGGCTCGCGATCGGAGGCGCGGCGGCGGGCATCGGCATCGCGGCGGCCGCGGCGGGTGGGGGGGGCGGGGACAGCGGGCCCGCGGAAGACACGACGGCGCCCGGCGCGCCGCGGGTCACCAGTGGCTCGTCGCTGCGGCGCACGGCCGCGATCGTGACGGGCGAGGCCGAAGCGGGCGCTCGCGTGACGCTCCGTGTCGACGCGAACGGCAACGGATTCGATCCGTCGGACCTGACCTTCGTGACGACAGCGGACGGCCAGGGCCGGTGGTCGATCGACCTCAACGGCACGCCGCAATCGGGTACGCCGCCCGCGGGCGGGCTCGTCGCGGGACAGTCGTACGCGCTGGAGGTCCGGGCAACCGACGCCGCGTTGAACGCCAGCGATCCGGCCCGCTCCGCGGTGACCCTGGTCGCGCCCGATGCGCCGGTGATCCGCGCGGTCGCAGGCGACGATCTCGTCAATGCCGCCGAGCGCGCCGCGGGCGTCACGGTCGCCGGATCCGCGCAGGCGGGAACGACGGTTACGGTCCGGATCGGCAGCGCATCGGCCTCGGCCGCGACCGACGCGTCGGGCGAATGGCGCGTGACGTTCTCGCCGTCGCAACTGCCGCAGTCGGGGCAGGCCTCGATCCAGGCGACCGCGTCGGACGCGATCGGCCCGGGAGCCACCGCCTCGCGCAGCGTCGCGTTCGACACGATCGCACCCGGTGCACCGGTCATTGGCATCGTCGCGGGCGACGACATCGTCAACGCCGCGGAGAACGCCGCGGGAATCGTCGTCCAGGGCACCGCCGAGGCAGGTGCCACGGTCGACCTGCGGTTCGGCGGCACCTCGGCCACGGCGATCGCCAATGCCGCGGGCACGTGGAGCCTGCCGCTCGCGGCGTCGCAGCTGCCCAGTTCCGGGCTCGTGACCTTCACGGCGTCCGCGATCGATCCGGCGGGTAACACGGGCCCGTCCTCGACCCGCCAGGTCCTGTTCGAGACCACCGCGCCCGGTGCGCCGGTGATCACCGACAACGTGCCCGGAACGGCGACGGGCCCGGTCACCTTCACATTCACGTTCGAGCGGCCCATCACCGGCTTCGTGGCGAGCGACATTCAGCTCACTGGCGGAGCGCCGGGGGCGTTCACCGCCGTAAGCACGTCGGTCTACACGCTCGTGGTCACGCCGACCGCGTCCACGCAGGCCGGGCAGATCATCGTCACGGTGCCGGCTGGCGCCGGTTCGGATCTGGCCGGCAACCCGACCGTCGCCGCGACGACGATTCAGGCTTACGACACCGCGCCGCCCACCGTCGTGATCACCAACGACGCGCCGGCCTCGCCTCCGACGAACGGCCCGGTGAACTTCACGTTCACGTTCAGCGAGGCGGTCACCGGCTTCGCGGCCGGCGACATCACCGTGTCGCCCGGGGCGACCGTGTCCGGCTTCTCGGGCAGCGGCACCACCTACACCGCGCAGGTGCTCCCCGCCGCGGGCACCGCGGGGACGCTGACCGTCGGCGTCGCCGCGGGCGTGGCGGCCGACGCGGTCGGGCAGCCGAACGTCGCCGGATCGGACAGCGTCGTCGCATTCGACCGGCTGGCACCGACGCTGGCGATCACCGACTCGGTGGCGGGGACCGCCGGTCCGGCGGGGGTGGTGTTCACCTTCACCTTCAGCGAGCCGGTTTCGGGGTTCACGGTCGCGGACATCGCGCTTGCCGGGGGGCAAGTCGGCGAAGCGCTGACCGGATTCGCCACCCTCAGCCCATCCGTCTACACCGCCACGTACGTGCCCACAGTCGCGGGCAGCAGCGGCACCGCGACGGTCACGGTGGCCACGCCCCTCGCGACGATCGCGGACCTGTCGGGCAACGCCTATGCCAGCAGCGCGGCAGCCTCCCAGGCCTACGAGCGGATCGCGCCGACCGTCGCGATCACCGACAACACGCCCGGAAGCGCCAGCGGCCCGGTGACCTTCACGTTCACGTTCAGCGAACCGGTCACCGGCTTCGTCGCCGGGGACATCGTCAGCAGCCTCGGTGCGTCGAGCGTCACCGGGTTCGCGGGGAGCGGCACGACCTACACGGCGGTGATCACACCGCCGACCGGGGCCAGCGGCAGCTTCACCGTCGACGTGCCCGCCGCCGCCGCGTCGGACCTGGCGGGCAACCCGAGCGCCGCGGCCCCCCAGGCGTCGCAGCCGTACCTGCCGGCCGACTCCATTGCGCCAACGCTGACGATCACCGACGACCAGCCGGGCACGCTGAACAACACCGCGCAGACGGTGGTGTTCACGTTCTCGTTCTCGGAGCCGGTGACGGGGTTCGACCGGCTCGATGTCGTCGTCGCGGGTGGCCTGGGCGGCACCCCCCAGCCGGACCTGACGGTCGTGACACCCGGGCAGGTCTGGACGATGAGTTTCACCGCGGCCCCTAACACGGCTGGCCTGGTCGGCGTGACGGTGGGAACCGCTAGCGGCATCATTGACGGTGTGGGCAACCCGCTGGCGGCGGCGGCCTCGGGGACCCAGGCGTTCGACCGGATCTCCCCGACCGCCACGATCACCGACTCCGCGCCCGGCAGCGCGTCCGGTCCGGTCGTGTACACGTTCACCTTCAACGAGGCGGTGACCGGGTTTGACGCAGGCGACATCACCGTCTCCGGCGGTGGCGGCCCGGCTTCGCTCAGCGGCTTCACCGTCGACAGCGCGACCGTGTACCGGGTGACCTACACGCCACCGGTCGGACAGACCGGCACTGCCCAGCTTTCGCTCGGGTCGGGGCTCGTGCTCGACGCGGCCGACAATGGCAACACCGCATCGCAGTCGACGCTCCAACCCTACGATCGCTCGGTCGTGCCCGTCACTGCGACGGTGAACTTGACGCCCGGCCCGGGCGTGGTCGCTCCGGGCAGCACCAGCTCCGACACAACGCCGCAGGTGGTCCTGACGCTGGGCGCGGTGCTGGCCAGCGGGGAGACGTTGACGCTGCGGCGCGATGGCACCGACGTGGCATCCATCACCAGCGGCACCACGCTGACCTTCAACGAGCCGACCCCTGGCCTTTCTGCCGGCCCCCACGACTACACGGCCGTCGTGACCGGCCCCTCGAGTTTCGTGACGCTCGACCTCGACCCGGGCTCCCCGGCAACCGCATATCGCATCGTCATCTGACCGGGCCGGGTTCGGTCGGGCCGAGGAACCGTTCCGCGACCGTGCTCCGAGCGGCCACACACGGATCGGTTCCCGAGGTTCGAACGAGACGCAAGAATCACTCCGCTATCCTTCGCCGATGCGACGCACCGCCTTCGCGCTCACGCCGCGGACCCGCGCCTGCCAGATCGATGACGTGGCGAAACGCTTCCTCGCCGCCTGTGCGTTCGGTGCCGTCGCCCACGCCGCCCAAGCCGCCCCCCTCGACGCCGTCGTCCGCGCCGCCCTCCAGGACTTCCCCGCGATCCGCGCAGCCCAGGCCAACCGCAGCGTCGGCGAGTTCCGGATCGAGGAGGCGCGCGCGCGCCACCTGCCGACCTTCGACGTCGGCGCCATCGGCGCGGTGTCGGGTGCCTCGAGCACCACGCCGCTGCCGCGCGCGCGGGTCAATCTCTATGCGAGCGGCGCGATCGAGTCGGCGATCGAGCGCGAGCGCCAGCGCGCCTCGGCGCTCGAGAGCCGCGAGATGGTGACGCGCGACGACGTCGCCTTCGGCGCCGCGCAGGCGTACCTGCGCACGCTGCGCGCGTGGCGGCTCGTCGGCGTGTCGGAAGCGAACCTCGAGCGGCACCAGCGGCTGGCCGCGGACTTCGAGGAGATCGTGCGGATCGACGCGGGGCGCCGGTTCGACCTCGTGCAGGCGCAGGCGCGCGTGCAGCTGGTGCGCGGCACGCTCGAGGACCGCCTCGCCGAGCTGGGCAGCGCGCGCCAGACGCTCGCCCGCTTCTATCCGCCGGCCATCGAGCCGTCGGAGCTCGGGCTGCCTGCGGTGGCCGAGCTGCCGCCCGAGCCCGCGCGCGCGATCGGCTCGCAGGACCATCCGTCGGTGGTCGCCGCGCGCCGCGACGTCGCCGCCGCCGAGGCGAACGCGGACACGGTGCGGCGCCAGCGCGGCCCGCGGCTCGACCTCGAGGCGCTCGGGGGGCGCGACCCGCTGTCGCAGGTGGTGCTGTCGTGGCCGGCGTTCGACCAGACACTGGTCGCCGCCGAGCGCGGCGCCGCGGCCGCGCGGATCGGCGCCGAGGCGACGCTGCAGGACGTCGAACTGTCGATCGCCGAGGCGCGGCGGCTGGCCGACCAGGACTTCGCGTCGGCGGCGCGCCGGATCGCGCAGGCCGAGCAGCAGGTGCGGCTCGCGACCGAGCTGGTGACGATCTACTACGAGCAGTTCCGCGTCGGCCGGCGCAACCTGCTCGACCTGCTGAACGCGTACGCCGAGCTCTCGAACGGCGAGGCGAGCCTCGCGGGCGCGCAGGTCGACCGCGCGCTCGCGCGCTACCGGATCGCGTACACCACCGGGCAGTTCGCGCCGGGCTTCGAGGGGCCGTTCGCCGGGCTGCGCGAGCTGCCTGCGCCGGAACCTGCGCGCGTGCCGCCGTTCGCACGGGCCGACGCGGCCGGGTCGCGCGGCGCGGCGCCCGCCGCGGTACCCACTCCCGCGCCGCCGCGCACGGAGCCGCCGGCCGCGACGGCCCCGGGCACCGCGCCACCCGCGGCCGCGCCCGCCCGCACCGCACCGGGAACCCGCCGATGACGCCGCTGCCGATCGTCGACGCGCTCACGCGCCTCGCGGCCCGGTTGGGCCGGCCGGTGTCGGCCGCGTCGCTGCAGTCGCAGCTGGTCGCCGGCCGCGACGGCACGCTCGACTGGGACGCGCTCGAGCGCGCGCTCGCGTCGTTCGGGCTGCGGGCGTCGCGCGTCGCGCGCCGCGCCGACGCCCTGCCCGCAGACCAGCTGCCGGCGCTCGCCGCGCTCGCCGACGGCCGCTTCGCGCTGGTCGCCGACGCCGAGACCGCGGCCGCGCCCGAGCTGGCCGCCGCGCAGGCCGGCTGGTGCCTGCGGCTCGACGCGGTGCCCGCGGCCGACCTGCGCTCGGGCATCCCCGCGATCCGCGATGCGCGCGCCTGGTTCTGGAAGGTCATCTGGGGCCTGCGCGGCCACTACCTGCACGTCGCGCTGGCGACGCTCGTCGTCAACCTGCTGTCGATCGCGATCTCGCTCTACGTGATGAACGTGTACGACCGCGTCGTGCCGAACCGCACGTACGAGACGCTGTGGGTGCTGACCGCCGGCACCGCGCTCGCGCTGGCGTTCGAGTTCGCGGCGCGCACGCTGCGCGGCTGGCTGATCGACTCGGCCGGCAAGCGCGCCGACCTGGAGATCTCGACGGCGCTCTTCGCGCGGCTGCTGTCGATGCGGCTCGAGGGCAAGCCCGCGTCCTCGGGCGCGTTCGTCAGCAACCTGCGCGAATTCGAGTCGGTCCGCGAGGTGCTGACCTCGGCGACGCTCACCGCGCTGGTCGACCTGCCCTTCGTGCTGCTCTTCCTCGCGGTCATCGCCGCGATCGCGCCGCCGCTCGCGGTGGTGCCGGTGGTCGCGATCGGGCTGGTCGTGCTCGCCGGGCTGCTGGTGCAGGCGCCGCTCGCGCGCGCGATCCGCGCCTCGATGAAGGACGGCGCGCAGCGCCAGGGCCTCGCGGTCGAGTCGGTCGAGGGGCTGGAGACGCTGAAGGCCAACAACGCGTACCGCTTCGCGCAGCAGCGCTGGCAGTGGTACACCGAGGCGGTCGCGGCGACCTCGATGCGCTCGCGCACGCTGTCGGCGCTGGTGGTCAACTTCACGGTGCTCGTCAGCCAGATGGTCACGGTCGTGACGGTCGTCTGGGGCGTCTACCTGATCCACGCCGGCGCGCTGTCCCTCGGCGGCCTGATCGGTGTCGTGATCCTCGCCGGCCGCGCGATCGCGCCGCTCGCGCAGATCGCCTCGCTCGCGGTGCGGCTGCAGCAGGCGCGCACCGCGTTCGACGGGCTGCAGGCGCTGGTCGATCGGCCGCTCGAGCGCGAGCCCGACCGCGGCTACCTCGCGCTGTCGGCGCCGCGCGGCGAGCTCGCGTTCGCCGGGGTCGACTTCAGCCACGACCCGAAGGGCCCGACGCTGTTCCGCGGCTTCGACCTGGCGCTTCGCGCCGGCGAGAAGGTCGCCCTGCTCGGGCGCACCGGCAGCGGCAAGTCGACGCTGCTGCGCCTCGGCGCGGGCCTGTACGCGCCGACCGCCGGCATGGTCCGCGTCGACGGCATCGAGGCGCGCCAGCTCGATCCGGCCGAGCTGCGCAGCGTCGTCGGCCTGATGTCGCAGGACCCGCGGCTCTTCCTCGGCACCCTGCGCGAGAACCTCGACATCGCGCGCAGCGACCGTCCCGCCGACGACGCGCGACTCGTCCACGTGATGCGCGTGCTCGGGCTGGACGCGATGGTCGCGCGCCATCCGCGCGGCCTGGAGATGCAGCTCGGCGAGGACGGCGCGGGGCTGTCGGGCGGGCAGAAGCAGCTGGTCGCGATCGCGCGGCTGATGCTGCGCGACCCGCGGATCGTGCTGCTCGACGAGCCCACCAGCGGGCTCGACCAGAGCACCGAGCGGGCGGTGCTCGCCGCGATCGGCGAGTGGGCGCGCGACCGCACGCTGCTGGTGGCGACGCACCGGCCGGCCGCGCTCGAGCTGGTCGACCGGATCGTCGTCATCGAGGCCGGCCGCGTCGTGCTCGACGCGCCGCGCGCGCAGGCGCTCGAGCAGCTCGCACGGGGCGTGACCGTCGCGGTCGCGCCCGGGGAGGCGACCGGTGTACAGGGCTGAGGGCGACGGCGGGACCTCCGCGCCCGGCGGCGGGCCGGACCGCGCGGACGACGCGGGGACGCCCGGCGGCACCTACGCGGTCGCCGCGCCGCGCCTCGCGCCGCCGCCGTCGCGCCGCCCGTGGCTCGCGTTCGTGTCGGTCGCGCTGCTGGCCGCGATGCTCGGCGCGTTCCTGCTGTGGGCCTCGCGCGCCGAGCTCGAGGAGGTCACCCGCGGCAACGGCCGCGTGATCCCGTCGAGCAAGGAGCAGGTGATCCAGAGCCTGGAGACCGGCGTGCTGACCGAGCTGCTGGTGCGCGAGGGCGACCGTGTCGAGCGCGACCAGCCGCTGCTGCGCATCGACGACACCCGCGTGTCGGCGCTGTACCGCGAGCTGCAGGGCAAGGCCGCCGCGCTCGCCGCGCAGGCCGCGCGGCTGCGCGCCGAGGCCTTCGGCACGGCGCTGCAGTTCCCGCCCGAGGTGCAGCGCCAGCCCGCGCTGGTCAGGCGCGAGACCGAAGCCTACGTCGCGCGCAAGCGCGCGCTCGACGACGGCGCGCGGGCGCTCGAGCGCGGCATCGTGCTGCTCGACCGCGAGATCGAGATCATCGAGCCGCTGTCGGCACGCGGCCTGGTGTCCGAGGTCGAGGTGCTGCGCCTCAAGCGCCAGCGCAACGACCAGGCCCTGACGCTGTCCGACCGCCAGAACCGCTATCGCGCCGACGCCGCCTCAGAGCTCAACCGCGTCGAGGCCGAACTCGCCCAGACCCGCGAGACCGCGATCGCGCGGGGCGACGCCTACAAGCGCACCGAGCTGCGCTCGCCGATGAAGGGCACCGTCAAGAGCATCCGCGTCAACACCATCGGCGGCGTGATCTCGCAGGGCCAGGAGGTGATGCAGATCGTGCCGATCGAGGACACGCTGGTCGTCGAGGCCTTCGTCAAGCCTGCGGACGTCGCGTTCCTGCGGCCCGGGCAGCCCGCCGTCGTCAAGCTCTCCGCGTACGACTACGCGATCTACGGCGGGCTCGACGGCACCGTCGAGTTCATCAGCCCCGACACCCTGCGCGACGAGCGCCGCGGCGCGCTCGCCGGCGCCGGCGCGAGCGACCCCGACGAGACCGGCGCCTTCTACCGCGTGCTGGTCCGCACGAAGGCGACCGGGCTGCGCGGCCCCGACGGCAACCCGCTGCCGATCATGCCGGGCATGACCGCGACGGTGGAGATGCTCGCGGGGCGCAAGACCGTACTGCAGTACCTGCTGAAGCCGCTGACCCGGGCGAGCGAGGGGCTGCGGGAGCGCTGACCGGGGGCCGGAGGGGGCGCCGGATCGTCCCGTGCGCTGCCCAGGCCCGCCTCGCCGTGACCCAAATCATTGATTTCATGACCGTTTCAGGGCATCCTCTCGGCAGTAATAGTGATCCGACCCCGATTTATGCAAGCGATCGCGCCGATTGTCAGGATCAATTAGCACTCGCGACCCCGGAGTGCTAGCATCATTGCACCGGGGTCCTCGACCCCAGGAAAGGACACAACGGATGACCCACTCCTCGATGACTCTGGCGACCGCCTCGCGTGCAGGCGGCGCGATGCTGGCGGTTCCGGCGGTCGGGAACATCGACGCGTACATCTCGGCGGTCAACCGGCTGCCGATGCTGTCCGCCGAGGAGGAGTCCGGCCTCGCCCGTCGCCTGCGCGACTCGGCCGACCTCGACGCCGCGCGCCAGCTGGTGTTGTCGCACCTGCGCCTCGTCGTGTCGATCGCCCGCCAGTACATGGGCTACGGGTTGCCGCACGCCGACCTGATCCAGGAAGGCAACATCGGCCTGATGAAGGCGGTCAAGCGCTTCGACCCCGACCGCGGCGTGCGGCTGGTGTCGTTCGCGATGCACTGGATCAAGGCCGAGATCCACGAGTACATCCTGAAGAACTGGCGCCTGGTCAAGGTCGCGACGACCAAGGCCCAGCGCAAGCTGTTCTTCAACCTGCGCTCGCACAAGCCCGACGCGCACACGCTGAGCCCCGAGGCGGTCGAGGCGATCGCGAAGGACCTGAACGTGCGCGCGCAGGACGTCGTCGAGATGGAGATGCGGATGGGCGGCGGCGACGTCGCGCTCGATCCCGCGCCGGACGACGGCGAGGAGGCCTACGGCCCGATCGCCTACCTGAAGGCGCCGAACGCCGAGCCGACCCAGCTGCTCGAGGCGCGCCAGTACGACCGCCTGCAGAGCGAAGGCATCCGCCAGGCGCTCGAGACGCTCGATGCCCGCAGCCGCCGGATCATCGAGGCGCGCTGGCTGAAGGACGAGGACGAGGGTGGCACGATGACCCTGCACGAGCTGGCGGAGGAGTTCGGCGTGTCGGCCGAGCGGATCCGCCAGATCGAGGCGAAGGCGATGAAGACGATGAAGGGGGCGCTGGCGGCGTACGCCTGACGCACGGGCTCCGGCCCGGACCCTGCAGAAGACGCCCGCTCACGCGGGCGTTTTCGCGTCGGGAGCGCCTCGCGGACGCGCCCGATCAGCGGCCGTAGTACCCGCGGTACCACTCGACGAAGCGCCGCACGCCCTCGCGCACGTCGGTGCCCGGCCGGAAGCCGGTCAGCGCCTCGAGCTCGCGCGTGTCCGCGAAGGTGGCCGGCACGTCGCCGTCCTGCAGCGGCAGCAGCCGCTTCTGCGCGGTGCGTCCCAGCGCCGACTCGATCGCGCCGATGAAGTCGAGCAGCTGCACCGGGTCGCTGTTGCCGATGTTGAAGACCCGGTACGGCGCGCGGCTGCGGGCCGGGTCCGGGTGCATCGGATCGAACGTCGGGTCGCCGGCGGGCGGATGGTCGAGCACCCGGAGCAGCGACTCGACGATGTCGTCGACGTAGGTGAAGTCGCGCTTCATCTCGCCGTGGTTGTACACGTCGATCGGCCGCCCGGACAGGATCGCGTCGACGAAGAGGAACGCCGCCATGTCCGGCCGGCCCCAGGGGCCGTACACCGTGAAGAACCGCAGCCCGGTCGTCGGCAACCCGTACAGGTGGCTGTACGTGTGCGCCATCAGCTCGTTCGCCTTCTTCGTCGCCGCGTACAGGCTGACCGGATGCTCAACGGAGTCGTGCTCCGAGAACGGCATGCGCACGTTGCCGCCGTAGACGCTCGACGACGACGCGTAGACGAGGTGCCCGACGCCGCCGTGGCGGCAGCCCTCGAGCACGTTGACGAAGCCGACGAGGTTGGCGTCGACGTAGGCGTGCGGGTTCTGCAGCGAATAGCGCACGCCGGCCTGCGCGGCGAGGTGCACGACGCGGTCGAAGCCGCCCGCCTCGAACAGCGCGGCCATCGCGGGGCGGTCCGCGACGTCCATCTTCGTGAACGAGAAGTTCGGTGCGCCGTCGAGCGTCGCGAGGCGCGCGCGCTTGAGCGACGGGTCGTAGTAGTCGTTCAGGTCGTCGATGCCGACGACCTCGACGCCCGCGTCGATCAGTCGCCGCGAGACGTGCATGCCGATGAATCCGGCGGCGCCGGTGACGAGGATCTTCATGGCGCTTCAGCGGCGCCCGATCGACAGGTACTCGAGCCCGGACGCGCGCGGCAACTCCGGCGGATACATGTTGCGACCGTCGATCACGACCGATTCCTTCAGCGCCGCCTTGAGCGCGTCGAAGTCCGGGCTGCGGAACTCCTTCCACTCGGTGACGATGACCAGCGCGTCGGCGCCCTCGACCGCCTCCATCGGGCCGTCCGCGTAGTCCAGTCCGGGCAGCTCGCCGAACACGCGCCGTGCCTCGTGCATCGCCGCCGGGTCGTAGGCACGGACCGTGGCGCCGCGCGCCAGCAGCTCGTCCACGATCACGCGGCTGGGCGCCTCGCGCATGTCGTCGGTGTTCGGCTTGAACGCGAGCCCCCACAGCGCGAACCGCCGCCCGCCCAGGTCCGGGCCGAAGCGGGCGACGACCTTCTCGACGAGCACGCGCTTCTGGGCCTCGTTGGCCGTCTCGACCGCACTCAGCACGTGCAGCGGCCGGCCGTTGTCGGCGGCGGTCCGGATCAGCGCCTTCACGTCCTTCGGGAAGCACGAGCCGCCGTAGCCCGCGCCCGAATAGAGGAAGTGATAGCCGATCCGCGGATCGGAGCCGATGCCCTGCCTCACCAGCTCGATGTCGGCCCCGACCTTCTCAGCCAGCAGCGCCAGCTCGTTCATGAACGAGATCCGCGTGGCCAGCATCGCGTTCGCCGCGTACTTCGTCAGCTCCGCCGACCTCACGTCCATCACGACGAGCCGCTCGTGGTTGCGCTGGAACGGCGAGTACAGGGCCTTCATCAGGAAGACCGCCTGCTCGTCGTCGGCCCCGACGACGATCCGGTCGGGCCGCATGAAGTCCTCGACCGCCGCGCCCTCCTTCAGGAACTCCGGGTTCGAGACCACCGCGTACGGCACCTCGACGCCCCGCGCCTTCAGCTCGCCCGCGATCGCCTCGCGGACCATGTCCGCGGTGCCGACCGGCACGGTCGACTTGTCGACCACGACCTTGTAGTCGGTCATGTGCCGGCCCACGTTGCGCGCCGCCGCGAGCACGTACTGCAGGTCGGCGGAGCCGTCCTCGTCCGGCGGCGTGCCGACCGCGATGAACTGGATCGTGCCGTGATCGACCGCCCGCTCGGCGTCGAGCGTGAACTTCATCCGCTTCGCGGCGACGTTGCGGCGGACGATCTCCTTCAGGCCCGGCTCGTAGATCGGGATCTCCCCGTTCGACAGCAGCTCGATCTTGCGCGGGTCGACGTCCATGCAGAGCACGTCGTTGCCCATCTCGGCGAGACAGGCGCCCGAGACGAGTCCGACGTAGCCGGTTCCGATGACGGTGACTTTCATGTGGCGGTCCGAGGTGGCGCACTCGCCCCGTCATGCGCGGGGCGGCTCCCCGAATGATGGTCGATCCGCGCGGCCGGGGGCAGCCCGCAGGCCATCTGCGGAGGCAGCGACTGCCCGGCGGTCGCCGTCGGCGGCGACGCGACCGGATCGTTGCCTGCCTGCAACGCCCCGGAACATCGCCGTCCCGGGATCCGCGGGGGCTGCGATGGCCGGGCACCACGCGGCCGCCCGTCCGCTCGGCGGCCGCCCGTGGCGGCCCGGCGCCGCATCGATGCGGCGCCCCCTGCTCGGCTGCATGCTGCCCGCATGATCGCCCTCGATGCGCTCGTCCACCCCCCGCGCTGGATCCGCGTCCTCGCCCTGCTCGCCTTCGTCGCCATCGCGGCCAACCTGTTCTGGCACGGCGCCCAGCCGTACGCCGTCGGCGCGATCCCGGCGCCCTGGGACAAGCTCGCGCACCTCGTGCTGTACGGCGGCTTCTCCGCCGCGGCGTGGGTCGCGCTCGGCGGGGCGCGCCCCACCGCAGACCTGCTCGCGCCGATCGTCGCGGTGTCGGTGGGGCTGCTCGACGAGTACGCGCAGAGCTTCGCCCCGGGGCGCGAGGTCGGTCTCGACGACCTGTTCGCGGACTCGGTCGGCGCCGTGGCGGCGGTCCTCGTGCTCACTGCGCTCCGCGACCTCGTGCGGCGACGTGCGAAGGCCCGGTGATCGTCGCCCCGGCAGCGCGACCCGGATCGATCCTCACCCGTGCCGTGACCGCGCCGCGCGAGCGCTTGACGGCAGGAGGCGGTGCCGCGCTCCGGCGGACGTTCAGGCGCCCGCGACGAGGAACTCGCTCCGCGTGCGCCCCTGCTTCTCGAGCGCCGCGAGCCACACCGGGGTCCGGCCTCGCCCGCTCCAGGCGTCCCCGGTCTCCGGGTTCCGGTACTTGACCGGCACCTTCACCTTCGGCCGGTCGGCCGCCGGGGTGGCCTTCGCGCGCGGCGCGCGCTTGGAGGCCACCCGGCCCCCCTCGGGCGCGCGCAGGTCGTCGAGCGTCACGCCGGACTTCTTCATCAGCGCGAGCACCTCCTGGACGGCCTTGCGCTTGCGGTCGTTGGCGGCGGACTCGAGCCGGCGCGCCTTGGTCTCGAGGCGGGCGATCTGGCGCTTGATCGACGCGAGGTCGTTGTCGGTCATGGTCTAGGATCGGGCGGGCCGCCGGACGGATGCCGGCTCGAACCCGGATTGTAGCGGTACCGTCCATCCGCGGCGCCGGCGCACGGCCCGGCGACCGTCCAGGCCGCGGGACGCGCTTCAGACGGCATTCAGCACGCTGCCCAGCACCGGCACCGCCGGCGTGCCGCCGGACCGGACGAGCTCGACGACCGCGTCGAACGCGCTCAGGTCCTTGCGCGCGATGACCAGCGCGGCGCCGGCCCGCTGCGCGATCAGCATCGCGTCCGGCTCCTCCGATGCGCCCGGGGTGTCCAGGATCACGACGTCGTACGTCCGCGAGAAGGAAGCGAGCAGGTCGACGAACACGTCCCGCGACAGCAGCTCCGAAGGATTCGGCGCGCTCGGCCCGCAGGTGACGACGCCGAGCTCGGGAAGGCCCGGCACGCGCTGCAGCGAGCCCGGCTCGATCCGTCGGTTCAGCATCGACGACAGGCCCAGGCGGTTGTCGAGCCCGAACACGGTGTGCAGCCGGCCGCGCCGGAGGTCCGCGTCGACCAGCAGCGTCCGCTGCCCGGCCTGCGAGAAGGCGACCGCGAGATTGGCCGAGACGAAGGTCTTGCCGTCGCCGGAGCCCGACGAGATGACCGCGAACGTCTTCAGCGGCGCGCTGTCCGGCGCCGCGAGCTGCGCGCTGCTGATCCGCGCGCGCAGCCGGCGCAGGTCGGCGACGAGCGGATTGCGGGCGTCGAAGGCGGCGACGACCTCGGCGGACACTCGCGTCGAACCGGCCTCGAGCACGGGGAAGTCGAACTGCCGGGCGAGCGCGCGCTCGACCTGCGCCTCGGTGACGAGTTGGTGCGCGATCGCCGCCTCGCCGAACCGCACACCGTCCGCACGGGCCCACTCCAGGATCCGCTGGACCTCCGGCGGATGGATCAGCCCGGCCGACACCATGATC
Source organism: Burkholderiaceae bacterium (assembly GCA_044371545.1). Lineage (GTDB taxonomy): Bacteria > Pseudomonadota > Gammaproteobacteria > Burkholderiales > Burkholderiaceae_E > UBA4615. Next base: position 3,013 of record JBILTM010000042.1, on the reverse strand, counting down.
TGGCCGAGCGGCACGTGGCCCCGCGCCCCGTCGCGCTGCCCCGCAGCCACGCCGGGCTCACCCGCGGGCTCCGACCTCGCACGCGCCGCAAACGGGGGCAGCGGCCGGGTCTCGAGCCCGTGCGCGTCAGTGCCTGCATCCTCCCGAACGTCACGGGTCCGACCGGCCTGGCCCGATCCCGAGGCGCCGGCGAACGCGTCGCGCAGCGTGCACATCGGCGTCACGCCGCTCGCCCGCTGCAGGTCGCGCGGCCCACGGACCCGCCGGTCGTGGCGCTCGGCGGCGAGCGCCCCCGCGCGGGCCAGCCCCAAGCCGAGCAGCACGCCGATCCCGACGAGGCGTCCCGGGCGCGGGCTCGACGGCCGCACCGGCGGCACGGCCCGCGCGAGCACGGCGACGTGGGCGCGCGCCAGCCGTCGAGGCGGCGCGGCCCGCGGCGCGACCGCAGTCCGATTGCGCGCACCCGGGGGGCCGTCCAGCACCGCCGACGTATCCGCATCGTCGGCGGCCGTGCGCGGGCGCCGCACCGCGAGCGGATCCATCTCGGCAGCGTCGCGCGACGCCGCCTCGAACGGCGGCTCGCCAGGCGCATCGCCGCCGAGTTCCGCGGTGAGCTCCGCGTAGGCATCGGCGAACGCGTTCGCGACGGACGCCGCCTCGATCGGATCGGGCGCGACGTAGGCGATCGACAGCACGCTCGACGACCCGACCTGCCGGACCCGGAGCGACGCGAGCAGCCGGTCCGACTCGTGATGGCGGATCGAGCCGGTGCCGCCGGTCGCCTGCCTCCACGCGCGCAGCACCGCCGGATCCTCGGTGAGCTTCAGCGCATCCACCACCTTGAGCGCGGCGCGCTGGCTGGTCGCGATGTCGACCTGCGTGGCCATGTACGCGGGCACCGTGGCCCCCGGCATCGCCGGACCGTTCCCGGCATCGCGCCCCGGTAGGTTGACGAGGACCTCCGCGGAGGCGGTGTAGCGGGCCGGCAGCAGCAGCGTCAGCACGATCGCCGCGCCGAGCGAGAGCGCGAAGATCGTTCCGGCGATCGTCCATCGGGAGCGCAGGACGGCGAGGAGGGACTGGATCGGCATCGGGCTGAACCGGTCTCGGGTGCGGACCGCCCCGGCGGAAGCCGGACGCGTCGCGGGAGCGCGGCCATCGCCTGGGCGTGGCGCGCGCGGTCGATTATGGCAGAGCCGGGGGGTCGCGCCGGGTCGAGGCACCCGCGGCCCGGGGCGATGCGTGGCGCGCTTCGCGGATCCCGCCGGTCAGCGCGCGCGTCGAAGCGCCATCCAGAGCATCAGCGCCGCGCACGACAGCACCGCGGGCAGCACGCCGTGGGCGAGCGGCTCGGGCACGGTGTCCGGCGCCACCGCGACCGCCGGCTGCAGCGACAGCGCGTGCACGACGAGCTGGGCCTCCCGCACCGGCACGACCACGAACCCGACCGCGTCCGGAGCGGCCGCGAACGCCACCGCCATCGGACCCGAGGGTCTCGGCGTCGTTTCGCCGTCCTCCGCGGCGGTCGGCCCGTTCGCGCCCGTGAGGACTGCGACGACGGCGACGCGGCCCGACGCAGGCACTGATTGAACCCGATGCATGTACACGATGTGGAGAGTCCGGCGATGAAGGCCGGCCATGACGCATGCAAGAAGCCTGCCTGTGCCCTGGCCAATGCGACCGCGCGACGTTTCCACTGCACGCTCGACGGGCACGGCCTTGCGCGAGAAGCGGTCGCGCGCCGAGGTGCGCGAACGTCGCGAGGCGTCGTCCGACACAGGCTTTCACCGTCGTCTCGTGCCGTGCGTGGGAACTGTGGGCACCATGCATCGATCCAGATGCGCTCGCGCATTCGGGTGAGCGTCGGGGCAGACCCGACGCGTATCATCAGGGCACCTTCTGGCTTGCATCATCTTGGGCATCCCACCACCTGGCGGCCTGTCCGCTTCCCGGTCCGTCGTACGCAGCGGCAACCGCAGCCTGCCTGCGCTCGCGCGCACGCTGTTCGACCCGCTGCTCGTGGTCGTCGCCCTGCTCGGCGCCGCGTGGCTGACGCGCGGCCGTATCGAGAACAAGGACCTGGTGCTCGGGCTGATCGCGTTCTCGCTCAGCTACCCCGGGTCGATGCCGTACTCCTATCGGCCGGCGAAGATGCTCCGGCAGATCTTCGGCAACTGGGCGGTGCTGTGCGGGCTGATGGTCGTGTTCGGGCTCGCGACGGACATGCTGAAGGTCTTCCCGCCGAACATGCTTGCGTTGTGGGTCATCGGTACGCCGGTGATGCAGGCTGCCAGCCACGCGATCGGTCCCTGGCTGCTGCCTCGCGTGATGTCGATGCGCCAGCAGGACACCGCGGTGATCGTCGGCGCGAACGAGCTCGGCCGGACGCTCGCTCGCTCGCTGATGCGCTCGCCGAACCTGTCCCCGGTCCGCGTCACCGCCTTCTTCGACGACCGCACGCCGCAGCGCCTGGGCGAGAACCTCGAGCTGCCGCTGACCGGCCGGATCGACTCGGTCGCGGACTTCGTGCGCGCCAACCGCGTCGACCAGATCTACATCGCATTGCCGATGGCCTCGCAGCCCCGCATCCTGAAGCTGCTCGACCAGCTGCGCGACACCACCGCTTCCATCTTCTTCCTGCCGGACATCTTCCTCTACGACCTCATCCAGGCCCGCGTCGACACCGTCGGCGGCCTGCCCGTCGTCGCCGTCTGCGAGACCCCCTTCCACGGCACCACGGGCGTCATCAAGCGCCTGTCGGACGTGATGCTGTCGCTGACCGCGATCGTGCTGACCGCGCCGCTGATGCTCGGCATCGCGCTGGCGATCAAGCTGAAGATGCCGGGGCCGGTGCTGTTCAAGCAGCGCCGCTACGGCCTGGACGGCGAGCAGATCGTCGTCTGGAAGTTCCGCACGATGAAGGTCCAGGAGGACGGCGCGCAGGTGCGCCAGGCCACCAAGGACGACGACCGCGTCACCCCGCTCGGCCGCTTCCTGCGCCGCACCTCGCTCG
>JBILTM010000262.1:0-6182 GCA_044371545.1 Burkholderiaceae bacterium | reverse complement strand
ACGATCGAGCCGGTCGACCTGCGCGGCGCGATCTACGCCGACGACACGCAGCGGCGCACCGTCTGGTTCCCGCCGGAGTTCCTGCCGACCGACGACGACCCCGCCGGCATCCTGTTCCTCGACGAGCTGACCGCCGCCGACCAGCGCCTGCAGATCTCCGCCTACTCGCTGATCCTCGACCGGCGCGTGGGCCGCTACCGCTTGCCCGACGGCTGGATGGTGGTCGCCGCCGGCAACGCGAGCCACCACGGCGCGATCTCGCACGACATGGGCACCGCGCTCGCCGACCGGATGTTCCACTTCAACGTGCAGGCCGCGGTCGACGCGTTCCTCGCTCACGCGGCCGCGCACGGCTTCGCGCCCGAGGTGATGGCCTACCTGCGCGTGCGGCCCGACCGGCTCGACGACACCTCGGCGCAGGTCGCCGCCGACCACCTCGTCGGCGCGAGCCCGCGCGGCTGGGAGGACGTCTCGAACGTGCTGAAGTCCGGCCTGTCCGACGCGGGCAAGCGCGCCTTCGTGCAGGGCCGCATCGGCGCGTCGAACGCGGCCGAGTTCTTCGGCGTGCTGCGCGAACTGGCCGCCGCGGTCGACGTCACGAAGCTGCTGGCCGCGGCGCCCGGCCCCGAGACCGCGGCGCTGCTGCCGCGCTCGCTCGACGGCCTGTACGGCATGGTCTACGGCCTGCTCGCCGCGGCCGACGCCGCACCCACGATGGCGCGCGCGCTCGAGATCGTCGACCAGCTGCCCGACGCGCCGGCGCGCGAGCCGCTGCCGGTGCGCGAGGCGCAGACGCTGTCGATGGAGCTCCTGATGCAGCGCGCGCTCGAACGCGGCCTGGAGACGACGATCCTCGACAGCCCCGCCTACCGTCGCCACCTCGAGCGCCGCGAGGGCGCGCCAGGCTGAGCGCCGTGCACCGCGCGACCCGCGCGATCGAGCGGATGGTCGAGCACGCCCCGGCCACCGGCGGCCTCGCGCTGTGGATGCGCCACGTCGACGCCCCCGAGGGCGACGCGGCGCCGCCGGCGTCGACCGACGGCCACGTCGTCGCCTACGCGCCGTCGTTCGAGCGGCTGCCGCTGCCCGAGCAGGTCGGCTGGGTCGCGCACGAGACGCTGCACGTCGCGCTGCGCCACCCGCAGCGGCTCGTCGCGCTGCGCGAACGGATCGGCGACGTCGACGCGAAGCTCTTCGCCACCTGCGCCGACGCGATCGTCAACGCCGCGCTCGGCCACCTCGCGTGGCTGCGGCTGCCCGAGGGCGCACCGACGCTGGAGACGCTGCTGGTCGCGACGCTCGCGATCCACCAGGACGTCGGCCGCTCGCTCCTCGAGTGGGACGTGGAGCGCCTCTACCGCGCGATCGACGACCGCCTGCCGCAGTCCGACGGCGAGCCGCGCCGCGACGGCCCGCGCGCGGCGCGGGTGCGCGCGATCGGCGCGGGCACCCCGATCGATCTGCGCCGCTGCGACGACGGCCGCGACGCGCCCGAGCAGCGCGCCGAGCAGGCGCAGCAGTGGGCCGATCGGCTGGTCCGCGCGCACGCGGGCGACGGCGCGCACTCGATGCTGCGCGCGCTGGTCGCCGACCTGCCGCGGCCGCGCACGCCGTGGGAGCGCGCGCTGCGCGTGCGGCTCGCGCGCGCGCTCGCCTCGACGCCCGAGACGTCCTGGTCGCGGCCGTCGCGCTCCTGGCTCGCGAACCGGGGCCGGGCGGGCCCGGGGCGGCGCATGCCGTGGGAGCCCGGACGGGTGTCGACGCGGCGCGTGCCGCGGCTCGCGGTGGTCGTCGACGTCTCCGGCTCGATCGACGAAGCGCTCCTCGCGCGCTTCGCCGCGGAGCTCGACGCGATCACGCGCCGCGCCGAGGCGGGCCTGGTGCTCGTCGTCGGCGACGACCGCGTGCGCCGCATCGAGACGCGCGCGCCGGGCGACTCGGGGCTGCGCGGGCTCGCGTTCGACGGCGGCGGCGGCACCGACTTCACGCCGCTGCTCGAAGCCGCCGACGCGCACCGCCCCGACGTCTGCGTCGTGCTGACCGACCTCGAGGGCCCCGCGCGCTTTCGCCCCCGCTGGCCGGTGGTCTGGGCGGTGCCCGCGTCGCACGCGCACGCGGTCGCGCCGTTCGGGCGCACGCTGGTCCTCGACTGACCCGGACGGCCGCGCCGCCCGCTCGACGCCCTTGACGCGCCTCGCGGCGCCGACCTACGATCGTTCGACACTTTCCCAGGCAACCATCGGCGATCGACCGCATCGCCGTCCCTCGCCAACCTCCCGAGGAGCCCGCCATGTCGCCGTCCGACCTGCCCTACGCCACCATCACCGAGCTCGCCGCGGCCTACCGCGCGAAGACGCTGTCGCCGGTCGAGGTGACCGAGGCGATGCTCGACCGCATCGGCAAGCTCGACCCCGCGCTGCACGCCTACGTGACGCTCACCCCCGAGATCGCGCTCGAGCAGGCGCGCCGCGCCGAGGCCGAGTTCGCGCGCGGCGAGCACAAGGGCCCGATGCAGGGCGTGCCCATCGGCATCAAGGACCTGTGCGAGACGAAGGGCGTGCGCACCACCTGGGGCACGAAGATCCTGCGCGACCACGTGCCGACGAAGGACTGCACCGTGGTCGCGAAGCTCTTCGACGCCGGCGCCGTGATGCTCGGCAAGCTGCAGATGACCGAGGGCGCCTTCTCGGTCCACCACCCCGAGGTGATCCCGCCCGCGAACCCCTGGAACGGCGACCACTGGCCCGGCGCCTCGTCGAGCGGCTCGGGCGTCGCGCCCGCGGCGGGCATGTGCTACGGCGCGATCGGCACCGACACCGGCGGCTCGATCCGCTTCCCGTCGGGCGCCAACTCGGTCACCGGCATCAAGCCGACCTGGGGCCGCGTGAGCCGCCACGGCGTGCAGGCGCTCGCCGACAGCCTCGATCACCTCGGGCCGATGTGCCGCACCGCGGCCGACGCCGGCGCGATGTTCTCGGCGATGGCCGGCGTCGACCCGAACGACCCGACCTCGCTCGAGGCGCCGGTGCCCGACTGCCTCGCCGGCATCGACGCGGGCGTCAAGGGCCTGCGCGTCGCGATCGACCCGCGCTTCGTCTACGACGTCTGCCAGCCCGACACCGCGAAGGTGATCGACGAGGTGCGCCGCGTGCTCGCCTCGCTCGGCGCGACCGTCGTCGAGGCGCCGATGCCGAGCCTCACCACCCGCATGTACAAGGACTGGGCGAAGCTGTGCGCGGTCGAGACTGCGATCGCGCACGAACCCTGGTACCCGGCGCGCAAGGCCGACTACGGCCCGGTGCTCGCGGCGCTGATCGACTCCGGCCACGACGTGCCGGTGATCGAGCTCACGAAGCTGATGCAGGATCGCCTGGTGTTCCAGGGCCAGCTGCGCAAGCTCTTCGGGACGGTCGACCTGCTGCTGATGCCGGTGCACCCGTTCGGCAACCCGTCGGCCGCGAAGCTCGACGAGATCTTCAACACGCCGAACGGCATCGACGACGTGCTGCGCTACACCGCGCCCTTCGACATGTCGGGCAGCCCCACCATCACGCTGCCCGGGGGCTTCGACGCGCAGGGCATGCCGATCGGCTTCCAGCTGATCGGCCGGCACCTCGACGAGGCGCTGATCGTGCGCGCCGCGCATGCGTTCCAGCGGGTGACCGACCACCACAGGAAGCACCCGACGCTGTGACCCCGCAGCCCGCGACCCCGCGGCTGCGGCCTACGGCGCGAGGTACCTGAGCAGCTCCGGATCGTCCTTGATCTTCGCCACCGGCCCCTGCATCGCGAAGCGCCCGCGGTCCATCACGTAGGCGGTCTGCGCGACGCGCATCGCGAGCTCGATGTGCTGCTCGACGAGGATCACCGACATCGTCTGCGCGAGCTTCTGCAGCTGCTCGGCGATCTCCTCGATGACGCCGATCCACACGCCCTCGGTCGGCTCGTCGAGCATCAGGAGCTTCGGACGGCCGAGCATCGCGCGGCCGATCGCGAGCATCTTGCGCTCGCCGCCCGACAGCGTGCCCGCCGCCTGGTTCAGCCGCTTTCCGAGCTTCGGGAACACCGCGAGCACCTCGTCGATGCCCGACTTGTCGCGCTGGCGGATCGCGCCGAGCTGCAGGTTCTCGCGCACGGTGAGGCCCGAGAACGCGGCGTTCTCCTGCGGCACGTAGCCGAGGCCGGCGCGGGCGCGCGCCTCCATCGTCGAGGCGTCGATGCGCCGGCCGTCGAACTCGATCGTGCCCGACATCGTCGGCAGGTCGCCGGCGATCGTCTTCAGCAGCGTGGTCTTGCCCGCGCCGTTGCGGCCGAGCACGCAGATCGCGCCCTGCGCCGGCACCTCGAGCGACATGCCGAACAGCACCTGGCTGCGCCCGTAGCCGGAGCACAGCTCGCTCGTCTTCAGGAGGGGGGCGGCCATCTCAGACTCGGGTGGTGTAGACCTGCTGGACCTTCTCGGAGTGCTGGATCTGGTCGACCGTGCCGGTGTCGAGCACCTTGCCCTGGTCGAGGACCGTCAGCACGTCGCAGATGTCGCGGATGAAGTCGAGGTCGTGCTCGACGATCACCAGCGCGCACTCCTGCTTGATCGGCATCAGCAGCTCGCCGGTGACGCGTCGCTCCTCCGGGCTCATGCCGCCGGTGGGCTCGTCGAGCAGCAGCAGCTGCGGCTTGGGCGCGAGCGCCATCGCGATCTCCAGCCACTGCTGCTCGCCGTGCGAGAGCTGGCCGGCGAGCTCGTCGGCGCGGTCGGCGAGGCGGAAGCGCTCGAGCGCGTGCATCGTCTCCTCGCGCAGCGCATTGCGCGTGCGCGAGCGGATCAGCGACCACACGCCCTCCTTCGCCTGCAGCGCGAGCAGCACGTTGTCGTAGACCGAGAGCTCGTTGAGCACCGCGGTGATCTGGAACTTCAGGCTCATGCCGAGCCGCGAGCGCTCGTACGGCGTCGCGTTCGTGATGTCGGTGCCGCCGAAGCTCACGGTGCCGGTGGTCGGCAGGTGCGCACCCGCGATCGCCTTCAGCAGCGTGCTCTTGCCCGAGCCGTTCGGGCCGATCAGGCCGTGGAAGGTGCCCGCGCGGACGGTGACGTCGACGCCGCCGAGCGCCTGCAGCGTGCCGAAGCGCTTGGTGACGCCGCGGACCTCGAGCAGCTCGCTCACTTGCGCCGCCCCCCGTACGACCCGATCCGCTCGCGCCGCGACACGAAGAAGCCGAGGATGCCGGTCGGCTTGAACACGACGACCACGAGCAGCACGACGCCGAGGATCACCGGCCAGTACTGCTTGATCGCGTCCTGGTCGGCGAGCACGTAGCTGATCGTCTCGATCAGCGCGGTGCCGATCACCGGCCCGATCAGCGTGCCGCTGCCGCCGAAGAGCGCGTAGAGCACGGCGGTCGTCGACAGGCCCGGCCCCATGTTGCCCGGCCCGATGAAGCCCTGGTGGTACGAATACAGCGCGCCTGCCAGCCCGGCGAGGAGGCCCGCGAACGAGAAGATCAGCGCCTTGAAGACCTGGATCCGGTAGCCGAAGAACGCGAGTCGCTCCTCGTTCTGCCGCATGCCGGCGAGCACCAGCCCGAACTGCGAGCGCACCAGGTAGCGCGACGCGAGGTAGGCGACGATCAGGATCGCGAGCGCCATGTAGTAGAAGGCCGGGCCCTCGACCATCTCGATGTCGCCCCACTGCAGCAGCTTGACCGACGACAGCCCGTTGCCCGCGCCGACGTACTGCCAGCCCGACACCAGCCGCTCGGCTGCGTACGCGCCGGTCAGCGTGCCGAGCGACACGAAGATCACCGTGGGCGTCCTGCGCCCGAGCAGCAGGAACGCGGCGAACGCGAACGACAGCAGCAGCCCGACCGCCATCGCGATCGGCAGCGTGCCCCAGCCGTGGCTGAACTCCAGGTCGCGGCCGATCAGCGCGATCACGTAGCCGGCGACACCGAAGAACAGCGCCTGCCCGAAGCTCATGATCCCGCTGTAGCCCCAGCACAGGTCGAAGCTGATCGCGAGCAGCGACAGGATCAGCACGTTGGTGGCGAGCGTGACGAGCTCGGGGTTCGAGCTCATCCCGAGCGGCGCGACCAGCGCCGCCGCGAGCACCACGATCTCGACGATCGGGAGGACCCGGCCGCCGCGGCCGTCGCGGGAAGGAGAGGAGGAGGCGTTGGACATGGAT
>JBILTM010000063.1:0-23040 GCA_044371545.1 Burkholderiaceae bacterium | reverse complement strand
GGGGGCCGCGGGTGGTTTGGGGGGCGGGGGGGGGGTGGCCCAGGCCCCCCCCCCCGCGCCCGTTCAGGACGAGGTCAGCACTCCTTCGGGTCGACCATGTTGTACTTCGCGATGATGTCCCAGCGCAGCGCGTCGCCCGCGCCCTTCTTGCACTGCGCGACGTACATGTTCATCTTCGCGTGCATCTTGCCGGGGACCATCTCCGCGCCGCCGCCGGGGCCCTTGTCGATCTTGGCCTTGTCGAGCGCCGCCGACACCGCCTCGCGCGCCACGTCGCCCTTGGTGGCGTTCGCCGCCGCCTCGTACAGGCGGATGCCGCGGTACATGCCGGAGGCCGCGCTGCCCGCGGTGAACTGGTACTTCGTGCCCGGGAACTTCTTCGCGTAGGCCGCGAGCAGCTCCTTGCTGAACGGGTCGTCGACCGAGTGGAAGAAGTCGAGGCACGAATAGACGCCCTCGAGCTCGCGCGGCGCCACGTAGTTCAGCGAGTTCTCGTCGAAGTACACGCAGGCGACCGCGCCGCCGTTCTTCTGGAAGCCCGACTCGAAGAGCTGCTTGGTGAACGGCTGCAGCCCCGGCGGGATCACGGTGTTGAACACGATGTCGACCTTGCCGTCGCGGATCTTGTTGATCGTCGCCGAGTACTCCGGCTGGTCGAGCGGGTAGTACTCCTCGAAGACCACCTCGCCGCCGTTCTTCTCGATGACCTTGCGCGCGTACTTGTTGAGCAGCTGCGGCCACACGTAGTTGGCCGAGGGCAGCGCGAAGCGCTTCTTGCCGACGGTCTTGATCAGGTACGGGATCAGCTCGTCGCACTGCTGCGCGGGCGTCGGGCCGGTGTTGAAGAGGTGCTTGGTGCACTCCTGGCCCTCGTACAGCTGCGGGTAGATGTACAGGGTCTTGCCGCGGTTGACGATCGGGTCCTTGATCGCCTGGCGCATCGCAGAGGTGATGCCGCCGAACACGACGTCGACCTTGTCGCGCTGGATCAGCTTGCGCACGTTGGCCACCGCCGCCTTCGGGTCGGACGCGGTGTCCTCGAGGAACAGCTCGACCGGCCGTCCGGCGATGCCGCCCGCCGCGTTGATCTGCTCGACCGCGAGCTGCGCGATCTGCCAGTTGGAGTTGCCCGAGGGGGCGATCGGACCGGTGATGTCGGTCGCGATGCCCATCTTGATGGCCTTCTTGCCCTGGCCCCAGGCTGCGGGCAGGAACCAGCTCCCGGTGCCGCCGGCGGTCCAGCCGGCCGCGGCGAGCGCCGAGGCACCGAAGAGGAAACCGCGACGGCCGCGGGGGGCCTGGACGGCGGTGTCGTCGTCCACCTTCTGATGCGTCATTTTCGTGCTCCTGCGATGAAGCCCTGTGGGCGTAGCTTGACGATGACCAGTGCGATCACGAACACGAGCGGGTCGGCCAGCACCGGCGTCACCACCCAGGGGAGCCCGGACGCGAGCGCACCGATCGCCGCCGCGCCGAGAACCGGCCCTTCGAATGTGCCGACACCGCCGAGCATCACCGACAGGAAGCCCTGTACGAGGAAGCGCAGGCCCATGTCGGCCGACAGTTGGTAGAGCGGCACGACCAGCGCCCCCGCGAGGCCCGCGAGCGCCGCGCCGAACGCGAAGGTCGCGGTGTACAGCGTGTTCGTCGAGATGCCGCAGGCACGCGCGAGCATGGCGTTCTCGAGCGAGCCGCGGATCCGCAGGCCGAACGAGGTGCGCACGAGGAACAGCCAGCTGCCGACGATGACGCCGGCGGTCGTCACGATGATGAACGTGCGCCAGATCGAGAAGTCGAGCCCGAGCGCCGACCACGAGCCGCCCCAGGGCTCGGGCACCGAGCGGTAGTGGCCGCCGAGCAGGCCGCGCACGATCTCGCGGATGATCAGCCCGATCGCGTAGGTGCCGAGCATCGCGATGATCGGCGCCTCGTAGAAGCGCCGGATGATCGTGCGCTCGAGCACGACGCCGAACAGGCCGACGACGATCGGCGCGAGCAGGATCCCCCACCAGATGTTGTAGCCGGCGTCGTGGACGATGAAGACGGTGTAGGCGCCGAGCAGCACCAGCTCGCCGTGCGCGAAGTTGAAGATCCCCATCATGCTCGCGATCACGCCCAGGCCGAGCACGATCAGCACCATCACCGACGTGAAGGCGAGGATGTCGAACGCGAAACGGACGATGTCTAGCATGACGGGAGGGTCTGTGATGCGCGCGGGCGTGGCACGCGCACCGCGGGTTCTCGGTTCCGGTCGTTCAGTACCAGCCGGGCTTCACGCCCGAGCCCAGCATGGTGTCGTAGGTGTCGGTGCGGCGGTCCCGCAGGATCTGGTTGAAGTCGTTCCAGTTGCGCTTGCGGCGCGCCTCGGACAGGTTCAGGTCGGCGATGATCGTCTCGGGCTCGGTGCGGCTCGCCGGCCCGGCGACCGGCCAGCCGGTGTACGCGCAGATCAGCGAGCAGCCGAGGAAGGGCTGGCCGCGCTCGGTGCCGACCCGGTCGGCCGCCGCGACGAAGACCGAGTTCACGTGGGCCGCGCCCATCGCGAGCACGTTGGCCATCGCCGGCTGCTTCGGGTCCTGCCCGGGGATCGGCACCCAGTTGGTCGGCACGCAGACGATGTCCGCGCCCTGCAGCGCGCACAGCCGGTACGCCTCGGGGAACCAGCCGTCGTAGCAGATCAGCATGCCGATGCGGCCGATCGGCGTCGAGTAGACCGGGAAGCCCAGGTCGCCCGGCTCGAAGAACAGGTTCTCGGCCGCCCACAGGTGCATCTTGCGGAAGGTGCCGACGTGGCCGTCCGGGCCGATCAGCACCGCCGAGTTGAAGAGCTTCTGCCCGACGCGCTCGGCGATGCCGGCGACGATCCACGCGCCGTGGCGCTTCGCGGCGGCCATCCAGGCCCTCGACGCCGGCCCGTGCGGGATCTCCTCGGCGAGCGAGAAGGCCTCGTCGCGGGTCTCGAACACGTAGCCCGAGCTGGTCAGCTCCGGCAGCACCATCAGCTTCGCGCCCTGCGCCGCGGCCGCGTCGATCCGCGCGACGCTGTCCGCGATGTTGGCCTCGAGCGAGCCGACCTTCGGCTCCATCTGGATGCAGGCGACGCGGACCGGACTCTCGGGGGGCATGGTCATGGTCGTGGTGCTCGGCTCGGCGTGCTCAGCGGGCCGGCTTCTTCGTCGACCAGTCGGCGGTGCGCTCGTAGGCGCGCGCGATCCGCAGGATCCGCGCCTCGCCGAACGGCCGGCCCATCACCTGCAGCGCGACCGGCAGGCCGCCCTTGCCGAAGCCGCAGGGCACCGAGACCGACGGCGTGCCGGTCACGTTCGCCGGCGCCGACAGCCGCACGTAGACCGACGAGGCGGTCTCCTCGGAGCCGTCGGGCCAGGTGATCGTCGGCTGGTCGCGGCGCATCGCGACCGCGGCGACCGCCGGGCCGACCAGCGCGTCGAGGCGGTTCGCCTCGAACATCGTGCGCCACGCCGCCTGCATCAGCGTGCGCTGGCGCAGCGCGGCGATGTAGTCGACCGCCGGGATCATCATCCCGGCCTCGAGGAAGGTACGCACGTCCGGCTCGTAGAGCTCGGCGCGCTCCCGGATCATCGTGCGGTGGTAGGCGGAGGCCTCGGGCATGCACAGCCCGAACTCGATCGCCGAGATCATGTCGGCCATCGGGATCTCGACCTCGACGAGCTCCGCGCCCTCCTTCTGCAGCGTCGCGAGCGCCGCGCGCACGCCGGCCTCGACCTCGGTCTCGACGTGCTCGAAGAAGAAGTTGCGCGGCACGCCGATGCGCAGGCCGCGCACGCCGTGCTCGAGCTCGGTCAGGTAGTCGCCGGCCGGCACGTCGGCGCTGCCCGGGTCGCGCGCGTCGAAGCCGGCGAGCGCGCCGAGCGTCACCGCGCAGTCGGCGACGGTGCGCGCGAGCGGGCCGGCGTGATCGAGCGACCACGACAGCGACGCGACGCCGACGCGGCTGACGCGGCCGTAGGTGGGCTTCAGGCCCACCGTGCCGCAGACCGCGGCCGGGATGCGGATCGAGCCGCCGGTGTCGGTGCCCATCGCCATGTAGCAGCCGCGCGCGGCGAGCGTCGCGCCCGAGCCGCCGCTCGAGCCGCCCGGGATGTGCTCGACGTTCCACGGGTTGCCGGTCGTGGGCGTCGCGATGCCGTAGGCGAACTCGTGCGTGTGCGTCATGCCGACGATCGACGCGCCGGCCTGCTCGAGGCGCTCGACGCAGGCCGAGTCGGCGGCGGCCACGTGGTCGTGGCGAACCCTGGAGCTGCAGGTGGTCGGCAGCCCGGCCATGTCGTACAGGTCCTTGACCGCGACCGGCACGCCGTGCAGCTCGCCGCGCCACTGGCCGGCCAGGATCTCGCGCTCGGCCTGCTTGGCGGCCGCCATCGCGCGGGCCTCGGTCAGCCGCGCGAACGCGTGCAGTCGCGGCTCGTCGGCGGCGATCCGCTCGAGCGACAGGCGCGCGAGCTCCACCGGCGAGACGTCCTTCTTCCGGACGGCCGCGGCCGCCTCGCGCATCGTCAGGTCCAGCAGGTCGGCCATCTCAGCGCTCCCCCCACTTCGCGCGGAACGCGATCGCGGGCGGCGTCTCGCCGAGCTCGCCCCGATGCAGTGCATCGAGCAGCCCGTAGAAGTCGTTCATCGCTGGCACGAGTTGTGCGAGTCGTTCCGGGCTCGGGTCGATGCCCGAAAGTCGTGCAGCGGCCGCGAGCAGGTCGGGGTCGACGGGGATGCGCGGTTTCATGTGATTCACTTGCCCAGGAAACTAATGAAACGATCCTACGTCACCCGATCGAAACGCGTCAACATCGCGGGCACGACTCGCGGCTCGGCGAATCGGTCCATACTGCGCCGAGACGGCCTGTCGCGCGGCGACCGCGACGCCCGGCCCGACCATGACGGCGGCCGCGGGGCCGCCCTGGAGGGACGCGGCGTGAAGGTCGACACGACGGGAGCGGGCGCATGAAGTCAAGCGAGGCGTTCGGCCGCGCGAAGCTCGCGCAACCCCGCACGCCCCGCGCCCGGACGTTCGATGTCGGGCTGCTGATCCCCACCTCCGGCACCATGGGCCTGCTCGGCCCGGGCGCCTACGCGTGCGCGCGCCTCGCGCGCGACATGTGGAACGAGCGCGGCGGCGTCGACGGGCGCGAAGTCCGGCTCTCGGTGATCGACTCGGGCGAGGCGGCGACGGACGCCCACGCCACGCTGCGCGCGATGCTCGACAGCCGCGAGCTCGACGCGCTGGTCGTGCTCAGCAACACCGCCGTCTGCAGCCAGGTGGCGGAGGTGGTCGACGCGCGCATCCCGCTGATCTACACCTCGCTGTACGAGGGCTCCGGCCTTCCGGGTTGGGTGCACGCGATCGGCGAGACGCCCGATCGCCAGCTGCTGCCTGCCATCGACTGGATGGCCGAGCGCTACCGGCCCCGCCGCTGCTACCTGCTCGGCAACGACTACTGCTTTCCGCGCAGCACTCACGCCATCGCGATTCCCCGGCTCCGGTCGGCAGGCATCGAGATCGTCCGTGAGCGCTACGTGCCGATCGGCGAACCCGACTACGGTCCGGTCGTCGCGGACATCGCCGCCAGCGGCGCCGGGATCGTGCTGGTGTCGCTGCTGGCCGGCGACGCGGTCCGGATGTGCCGCGAGTTCGAGCGGGCGGGGCTCGGTGGCCGGGTGCTGCGGCTGTCGACGGTGGTCGACGAGAACGCGGTGCTCGGCGTGGGCCACGCGAGCTCGGAGGGCATGTTCGTCGCGCACGGCTACTTCGCCGCGCTCGACTCCGACCACAACGGCGCGTTCAAGGAGCGCTACCGCGCGCTGTTCGGCGATCGCGCCCCGGCCCTGAGCTCGACCGCGCAGTCGGTCTACGAGGGCATGGTGCACCTGCAGCGCCAGGCCTGCAGCGGCCGGCGCGCCGCACGCTCGGCGGGGCTGCTGCCGGGCGTGCGCGACCAGCGGCGGGGCGCCTACGACGCGGTACGCGACCCGATCTTCCTCGGCCAGGTCGAGGGGCTGGGCATCCGGCCGCTGGGCCGGCTCACCGGTGAGCGCGGATGAAGTCCTGGAGCAGCTCGGTCAGCTGCGCCTGACGTTCGGGCCCGAACGCGCGGCCGATCCGGTCGCGATGCTGCCTCACGTCGCGCTCGAGCGCCGAAGCCTTCTGCAGCCCGAAGTCCGAGATGTGCAGGATCACCCGGCGCTGGTCGGCCGGGTCGGCCGAGCGCTGCACCAGCGCGGCCTCGGTCATCCGGTCGACGAGCTTGCTGGTCGCGGGCAGCTGCATGCCCATCTCGGCGGCAAGTTCGGACATCGAGCGGCCGCGCTCGTCGGCGAGCACCTCGAGCACGCGCCAGAACTCCACCGGCAGCCCCTCGGAGCTCATCATCCGGCGCATCTCGGACGTGGCTTCCCGGTTCGCCTGGTTGAGCAGGTTGTGCAGGCTCGGGCCGGAGGAGGCGGGCTTCTTGCGTCGGGTGGCCATCGACGGGACAGGTCCGTATCGGGCCGACGCGACGGGCCGCGCCGGCTGCGCGGATTATAGCCACGCCGGCCGGCCTCGGCGATGATCCGCGGCGACCCCTTGCGGAGCGTGCGATGAAGACCGTCCACACCGACCGACACCGGCTGCACCACGGCAACGCCGAACTGATCGACGGGACGCTGAAGCCCTGCTTCGAGATGCCCGCGCGCGTCGACATGATCCTCGCCCGCGTCGAGGCGACGCGGCTCGGGCCGGTCGTGCCGCCGGCCGCGTTCGGGATCGAGCCGGTGCTGCGGGTCCACGCGGCCCCGTACGTGCGCTTCCTCGAGCACGCGTGGGCCGAATGGTCCGCGCTCGGCCGCACGCACGACGCGCTGCCGCTGGTGTGGCCGGTGCGCGACCTGCGCACCGACCTCGAGCCCGCCCACATCGACGGGAAGATGGGCTTCTACGCGATGGACGCGGGCGTGCCGATCACCACCGGCACCTGGGAGGCGGTGCGCGCGTCGGTCGACGTCGCGCTGACCGGCGTCGCACTGCTCGCCGACGGCGAGCGCGCCGCGTTCGCGCTGTGCCGCCCGCCGGGCCATCACGCCGCGGCCGGGTACATGGGCGGCTACTGCTACCTGAACAACGCCGCGATCGCCGCGCGCCGGCTGCTCGACGCGGGCGCGAAGCGCGTCGCGATCCTCGACGTCGACTATCACCACGGCAACGGCACGCAGAGCATCTTCTGGCGCGACGCCGACGTGCTGTTCTGCTCGCTGCACGGCGATCCGCGCGTCGAGTACCCGTACTTCGCGGGCTTCGCCGACGAGCGTGGCGACGGCGACGGATTCGGCTTCAACCACAACTGGCCGCTGCCGCACGGCACGGGCTGGGAGAGCGGCTACCGCGACGCGCTCGCCGCGGCCTGCGCGCGGATCGACGCGTACGCGCCCGACGCGGTGGTCGTCTCGCTCGGCGTCGACACCTTCGAGCACGACCCGATCTCGGCGTTCCGGCTCGCGAACGACGACTACCTGCGGATCGGCGAGGCGATCGGCCGGCTCGGGCGGCGCACGCTCTTCGTGATGGAGGGCGGGTACGCGGTCGAGGACATCGGCGTCAACGCGGTCAACGTCCTCGCCGGGTTCGAGGGCGTCTGAGCGGTCGCGGCCGGACACGATGCCGCCACCGTCGAATTTTCACTGTCCGGGGCGCACGGGTCCGTCCTAGACTGCCCGCTGCCCCGCGCGAGCGGCCCGGGGCCGCCGCCGGCGCCCGCCGGCGCGCGACCGACCGGAGCCGTCGATGGCGATGATCGCGACCGTGCTGTGGTGGATCGTGCTGGGGATGCTCCTCGGCTGGATGGGCAGCTGGATGTTCAATCGGACGCTGCGCACGCGCGTCGCCGCGACGGGTGCGTCGGGCGGCGAGCGTGTCGTGGAGCGGCGCGTGGAGGTGCCGGTCGAGCGCGTGGTGGAGCGCGTGGTCGAGGTGCCGGTGGACCGCGTGGTCGAGCGTGTCGTCGAGCGTGTCGTCGAGCGTGTCGTCGAGCGTGTCGTCGAGCGTGTCGTCGAGAGGCCGGTCGAGCGCGTGGCCGAGCAGACCGGCGCGCCGGCCGAGGCCGCGCCGGGCCCGTCCGCGCCCTGCGTCACCGCCGCGCCGGCGAGGCCCTCCGCGCCCTCCGGCCTCGACCTCGCCGCCGCCGTCGCGGCCGGCTTCGCGCCGCGCGGCGTCGACGACCTGGAGATCGTCGAAGGCATCGGCCAGCGGATCGCCGCGCTGCTGCGCGCCGAGGGCATCGCGACCTGGCGCGGGCTCGCGGCCTGCGGGTCGGAGCGGTTGCGCGACGTGCTCGACCTCGGCGGGCCGGGCTTCCGCATCGCCGATCCGGCCTCCTGGCCCGAGCAGGCCGCGCTCGCGGCCGACGGGCGCTGGGCCGAGCTGCGCGCCCTGCAGGACCGGCTGGTCGCCGGCCGGCGCTGAACCCGGAGGACCCGCGATGAGCCGCGTCGACTACCAGATGTCCCCCGCCGACCTGCGCACCTTCGACCGCTGGCATTCGCGCGGCGCCGCGATCCTCTTGGCGGCGCTGGTGGTGATGCCGTGGCTGGTCGGCATCGGGCCGAACTCGGTGCGCCCCGAGGCCGCATCGGCGGCGCCCGCGACGGCCACCGCAGCGACCACAGCGACCACCGTGACCGCAGTGACCACAGCGACCGCAGTGACCGCAGACACGACCGACACGGCGACCCCGGTCGCCCCCGCGCCGACTGCCTCGGACGCCACGGTGGCCACGGCGACCGACCCAGCCCGGCGCTGACCCGGCGCCGGCCGGGCCTCGATCGACCACACCGACCCGCTCCGGCCCGAACCGGTGCCGCGCACCGGCACGCCGGCTCGCCGCCCCGGCTGCGGTTGTCGACAATCGGGTCGACCGTACTGTCGACGATCCCCGCCGCAGTGCGGCCCGCCGCACCGATGCAGTGCGCCGTGCGCGCCGTCGCGCCCCTCGAACGCGCGCCGGACCGGTCCGCGCGCCGCGCAAAGCGCGAACGGACCGCATCGGGCGACACCCGCGCGATAGCACGGTTCTTGCGTAGGGGACGGGCCCCGCGTCGTCCCGCCGACGTCCGATCCGCCCGAGGAGCCTGCCCCATGCGCCTGCGCACCGCCCTGATCGCCGCCTTGAGCGGCGCCGCCCTGCTCGCCACCGTCCCGTCGGCCTCCGCCCAGGTCAAGTGGCGCGCGGCCGGCAACTTCGCGGTCGAGCACACTTCGACCGAAGCGATGAAGCTCTTCAAGGAGGAGGTCGAGAAGGCCACCGGCGGCAAGCTCGTGGTCGACCTGTTCCCCGCGATGCAGCTCGGCGGCGCGCAGGAGAACGTGCAGGCGGTGCGCACCGGCTCGATCCAGATCGTCTGGATCGGCATGGCCTTCCTGTCGCGCACGGTGCCGGAGCTCGAGGCGCTGTCGCTGCCGTTCCTCTTCACGAGCCGCGAGCAGGCGTTCCGCGTCGCCGACGGCCCGATCGGCAAGGAGATCGACAAGAAGATGGCCGACAAGGGCCTCACGCTGCTCGGCTTCATGGAGCTCGGCGCGCGCCACGTGACCAACTCCAAGCGGCCGATCAAGAACCTCGAGGACCTGAAGGGCCTGAAGATCCGGCTGCAGCCGAACGAGACGCACCTCGCGACCTTCCGCGCGCTCGGTGCGAACGCGGTCGCGATGGACGTGAAGGAACTCTACCCGGCGATGCAGCAGGGCGTCGTCGACGGCCAGGAGAACCCGTATTCGATCATCGCGGCGAACCGGTACTTCGAGGTGCAGAAGTTCATGACCAACACCGGTCACTTCTTCGACTTCATCACGATCGTCGCGCACCGCAAGAGCTTCGAGTCGCTGCCGGCCTCGCAGCAGAAGGCGATCCGCGACGGCATCGACGCCGCGACCCGCTACCAGCGCGAGCGCGCGAAGCTGCAGGAGGTCGACTCGCTCGCGACGATCCGCCAGCGCGGCGTGACCTTCGACGAGGCCTCGCCCAAGCTGCTCGCCGACATGCGCGCCGCGAGCGCCGGCATCGTCGAGGACGTGAAGAAGCGCGCGGGCGAGGACCTCGTCAAGCGCGTGCTCGCCGAGGCGGCGAAGAAGTAGCGCGATGGCGGCCGCGCTCCCGGCCGGCGGCCGGTTCACCACCGCGTACGAGGCCGCGCTCGCGAAGCTCGACCTCGGCGCGCGCTGGCTGATCATCGCCTGCACCGCCGCGATGATCGTCGTGGTGTCGGTGCAGGTGGCGCTGCGCTACCTGCTGAACACCTCGATCGACTGGTCGGACGAGGTCTCGCGGCTGCTCTTCGTATGGGGCATGTTCCTCGCGATCCCGCTCGGCATCCGGGAAGGCTCGCACGTCGGCGTCGAGCTGCTGGTGCAGTTCCTGCCCGCGGTGCCGCGCCGGCAGCTCGCGCGGCTGTGCACGCTCGCCGGCATCGTGCTGATGGGCGTGGTGCTGTGGCAGACGGTGCGCATCGCCGCCGACACCTGGGACGAGCTGATGCCGACGCTGTCGATCAGCGCGAACTGGTTCCTGGTGCCGGTCGCGCTGTCGGCGGGCCACAGCCTGCTGCACCTGGTGAAGCTGCTCTGGCGCGAGCCGGTGCGCACGATCGGCACGATGAACGAATGAGGCGACCCGCCCGATGAGCACCTGGGTGATGCTGGTCTTCGGCGCCACCGCGCTCGCGGGGATGCCGCTCGCGTTCGCGCTCGGCCTGTCGGCGCTGGCCGGCCTCGCGCTGACCGGCGTCGACTTCGGCATGCTGCCGACGCGGATGATGAACGCGGTGAACTCGTTCCCGCTGATGTCGATCCCGCTCTTCATGGTCGCCGGCGAGCTGATGATCAAGGGCGGGATCATGGAGCAGATGATCCTGTTCGCGAACGCGCTGGTCGGGCGCGTGCGCGGCGGCCTCGCGCAGGTCGCGATGCTGGCCGGCGCGATCCTGTCGCTGGTGTCGGGCACCGCGGTGTCCGACGCGGCCGCGCTGTCGTCGACGGTCGGCCCCGAGCTCAAGAAGCACTACGGGCTCGGCTTCTCCACCGCGGTGATCGCGGCGTCCGCCAACCTCGGCCCGATCATCCCGCCGTCGGCCGCGATGATCGTCTACGCGTACATGGCCGGCTCGAGCGTGTCGATCGGCGCGCTGTTCGTCGCCGCGGTGATCCCGAGCGTGATCATCACCGCGGTGTTCATGGGGCAGTGCTGGTGGATCGCGCGGCGGCGCGGATTCCCGGTCACCGGCGAGCCGTTCACCGTGAAGCGCCTGGTGCACGCGACGAAGGTGTCCTGGCTCACGCTGGCGCTGCCGATCGGGGTCATCTGGGGGATCATCGGCGGCGCGTTCACCGCGACCGAGGGCGCGGCGATCGCGGTCGTGGGGGCGCTGTTCCTCGGCTTCTTCGTGACCCGCAGGCTCGCGCTGCGCGACCTGCCCGAGGTGCTGTACCGCTCGGCGGTGATGTCGGGCGTCGTCGCCGCGATGATCGCGTTCGCCTCGACCGTCACCTTCCTGCTCACCGTCGACCTGCTGCCGCAGCAGCTCGCCGAGTGGCTGCAGTCGATCACCAAGGACCCGCTGGTCTTCAACCTGCTGGTCGCGCTGCTGCTGCTCGTGGTCGGCATGTTCCTCGAGTCGAACGCCGCCTACATCATGCTGGTGCCGCTGCTGCATCCGATCGCGCTCACCTACGGCATCGACCCCACGCACTTCGCGTTCCTGTTCGTGCTGAACCTGATCATCGGGATGATGACCCCGCCGGTCGGGGTGGTGCTGTTCGTGATCTGCGGCATGACGGGGATCAGGATGGGCGAGCTGGTGAAGCACTGCATGCCGTTCATCGTGTCGCAGTACGTGCTGCTCGTCGCCTGCATCGTGTGGCCGCCGCTGGTCACCTGGCTGCCGAAGGCGATGGGCTACTGACGGAGGCGCGCATGACCGGCACGACGAAGGCGATTCCGATCGTCGACCTGTCCGGCGACGCCGACGCGCTCGTGCGCGCGATCGTCGCCGCCTGCACCGACACCGGCTTCTTCGGCGTCACCGGCCACGGGGTGCCCGCGGCCACGCTCGCCGGCGCGTTCGGCGCGGCGCGCGCGTTCTTCGCGCTGCCGGTGCAGGAGAAGACGCGCGTGCGGCGCCCGCGCCCCGAGCTCAACCGCGGCTGGATCGCGCCCGGCACCGAGACGCTCGCGCGGCTCGCGGGGCGCGAGACCCCGCCCGACTTCAAGGAGGTCTTCACCGTCGGGCCGCAGACCTTCGACGACGACGATCCGTACTACACCTGCGAGGCCGCGAGGCCGCACTGGGGCGCGAACCCGTGGCCCGCGCGGCCCGAGGGCTTTCGCGACGCGGTGCTCGCCTACCAGCGCGAGATGCAGCGACTCACCGGCCGGCTGATGGCGCTCTTCTGCCGCGCGCTCGGCGTGCCCGAGGACCACCTCGCGATGCGCTCGACGCGCGCGCCCAGCCAGCTGCGGCTGATCCACTACCCGCCGTACGACGGCCCGTGGCTGCCCGGGCAGCTGCGCGCCGGCGAGCACACCGACCTGTCGCTGCTGACGATCGTCGCGTCGGACAACAACGCCGTCGGCGGCCTCGAGGTCCGCGACCGCGACGGCGACTGGGTCGCCGCCCCCGACTTCGACGGGTTCATGGTCAACATCGGCGACACGATGATGCGGTGGTGCAACGACCGCTGGGTGTCGACGCCGCACCGCGTCGCGAACCCGCCGCCCGAAGCCGGCGCGCGCTCGGACCGGCTGTCACTCGCCTACTTCCACATCGTCGACTACGACGCGGTCATCGAGTGCCTGCCGAGCTGCGTCGACGCCGCGCACCCGGCGCGCTACGCGCCGATCACGATGGGCGAGTACCGCGCGTCGCGCTTCGCGCGGACTGCGAACGCGGGCGGGTGAGCGGTACGGCGCTCGGCACCGCGCGCCGGTCGTCCGATGCCGCCGACGAGGCGCGCCCGCCTCAGGCGGCCATCCAGCCGCCGTCGACCATCAGCGTCGCGCCGGTCACGAAGGTCGCCTCGTCGCTCGCGAGGAACAGGATCGCGCGCGCGACGTCGTCGGGGTGGCCGAGGCGCGGCCACGGCGTGCGGCGATGCGCGCGGTCGAGCACCTGCGGATCGACCGCGCGGCCACCGGCGCCGGTCTGCACCTTGCCCGGCGCCACCGCGTTGACGACGATGCCCTGCGCCGCGTAGTCGGTCGCGACCTGCCGCGTCAGGTAGTCGATCGCGGCCTTGCTGGTGCCGTAGGCGAGGTCGCCGGGCGCGGCGATCATCCCGTGCTGCGACGACAGGTTGACGATGCGGCCGCGCACCTCGCCCACCGGCGGCTGCCTCAGCATCTGCCGGATCGCGGCCCGGCAGCAGCGGTAGACGCCGGTCAGGTTGGTGTCGATCACGCGCTGCCAGTCGGCCTCGTCGAGCTCGAGCAGCGGCCGCGCGTGGCGGATGCACGCGTTGTTGACCATCACGTCGAGCCGCCCGAAGCGCGCGACGGTGCGCGCGACCAGCGCGTCGACCTGCCCGGTGCTCGAGACGTCCGCGTGCTCGTAGTGCGCGACGTGGCCGTCGGCGGCGATCAGGTCGACGGTCGGCGGGCCGCCCTCGATGACCACGGGCGTCACGTCGGCGACGACGACCTCGGCGCCGTGCGCGGCGAGCAGCCGTGCGGTCGCGCGGCCGATGCCGGACGACGCGCCGGTGACGATGCAGACGCGGCCGGCCATGCGGCGGGCGTCGGGCGCGATGCGCAGCGGTTCAGACATGGATCCTCGTGCGGGTCGACGCGCCGTGCCGGCGGCGCCAGGGCAGGAAGTCCGCCGCGGCGGCGGCGAGATCGAAGCGGGGGACGAACGCAGCCTCGCGTACGAGGCGCGAGACGTCCATCGGCGCGCGGTCGTACGGCGCGTACAGGTCCACGTTCGCCGCATCGGGGTCGATGCGCCAGCGCAGGCCGGGGAACGCCGGCCCGATCGCGCGGCACCAGTCGACGAGCGAGCCGACGAAGCCGGCCGCGACGTTGACCGTGCGGTGTGCGGGCGCCGGCACGTCGAGCAGCGCCGCGAGGCCGGCCGCCGCGTCGCGCACGTAGAGCCAGTCGCGCGGGCTCGGCCGCGGCAGCACGATCTCGGCGCCGCGCTCGGCGAGCCGCAGGATCTGCAGGGGCGCGCTCGGCGTGTCGCGCACGCCGGTGTCCGCCTCCCACGGGCCGAAGCAGGTGCCGAGCCGGCCGACGACGAGGTCGAGCCCGTGCAGCGCGGCGAGCCGCAGCGCCGCCTGCTCGCCGGCGAGCTTCGAGATGCCGTACAGCGACTCGGGGCGCAGCGGCGTGTCGTCCTCCGCGAGCGTCGCCGCGGTGGCACCGCTCTCGCCGTAGACCGCGCCCGAGCTCGCGTGCACGACGCGCTTCACGCCGCGCTCGGCCGCGACCGTCAGCGCCGCGATCGTGCCGCCGACGTTGACGTCGAAGATCGAGCGCGGCGCCGCGCGCTCGCGCGCCGCGTCTGCGGTGACCGCGGCGAGCGTCACCAGCCGGTCGGGCGCGTGCCGCACGAACGCGTCGCGCAGCGCGTCGGCGTCGCGCACGTCCGCCCCGATCGCGTCGAAGCGGCCGGGCAGCGCGGCGAAGGCGTCGCGTGCCTCGGGCGGCGGCGGCGCGAGGTCGACGCCGACCACGTGCTCGCCGCGGGCCAGCAGGTGCTCGACGAGCGCGAGGCCGACGAAGCCGGCGGCGCCGGTGACGAGGACGGACATCGGATCCGATCGGGAGGGGACCGGTCGATGCTAGCGCAGCGGGGGTCCGGCGGCGAGCGCCGCGCTCAGGCGGCGATGCGATCGCCTCGAGCGTCGCGCGCCGCGACGCCGCCGTCGAGCATCAACCCCAGGTTCTGCACCGCCGCACCCGCCGCGCCCTTGCCCAGGTTGTCGAGCACGCCGGCGAGCAGCACGTGCCCGGTGCGTGCGTTCGAGAACACCGCGAGCCGCAGCCGGTCGGTGCCGTTCAGCGCCTGCGGGTCGAGGCCGTCGAGCGCGGCCGCGTCGGCCGGCGGCAGCACCTCGACGTGCGCCGAGCCGGCGTGGTGCGCGGCGAGGCACGCGTGCAGCCGCGCCGCGTCCGTGCCGGGCGCGAGCATGTCGAGGTGCAGCGGGATCGTCAGCACGATGCCCTGCCGGAACGCCCCGTACGCGGGCACGAAGACCGGCGGGCGCGAGAGCCCCGCGTGCAGGGCGATCTCCGGCACGTGCTTGTGCGCGAGGCCGAGCCCGTAGACGGTGAACGCCGGCGCGTCGCCGCCGCCCTCGTACTGGTCGAGCCCCGCGCGGCCCTTGCCCGAGTAGCCCGACACCGCGTGGATCGACAGCGGCAGGTCCGCGGGTACCCATCCGGCGCGCACCAGCGGCGCGAGCAGCGCGACCGCGGCCGTCGGATAGCAGCCCGGGTTGCTGACGCGGTGCGCGGCGGCGATCCGCGCGGGCTGCGCGGCGTCGAGTTCCGGCAGGCCGTAGGTCCAGCCGGACGCGGTCCGGTGCGCCGAACTCGCGTCGATCACGCGGGTACGCGGATTGGAGATCAGCGACACCGCCTCGCGGGCCGCGTCGTCGGGCAGGCACAGGATCGCGACGTCGGCCTCGTCGAGCGCGGCCGCGCGGCGCGCCGGGTCCTTGCGCTGCGCGGCCGGCAGCGCGCGGACGTCGAGGTCGTCGCGCCCGTCGAGCAGCGCGCGGATCCGCAGGCCGGTCGTGCCCTGGTCGCCGTCGATGAAGATCACCGGTCTCATGGCGTGCTCCGCGTGTCGGTCCGTCCATCGTCGCGCGTGCGGCCCCGTCGGTGAAGTCGAATATCATGGGTCTCACGTTCAGGTTTCCTGAATGGAGAATCGCCCACGATGCGCGAGCTCGACCTCGACCGCCTGAAGACGCTGGTGACGATCGCCGACCTCGGCTCGTTCGTCGCGGCCTCGCGTGCGCTGCACCTCGCGCCGCCGACGGTGAGCCTGCACGTCGCCGAGCTCGAGGCGCGCGTCGGCACGCAGCTGCTGCTGCGCACGCGGGGCCGCGTCGCGCCGACGGGCGCGGGCGCGACGCTCGTCGAGCGCGCGCGCCGGCTGCTCGCCGACGCCGACGACGCGCTCGACGCGGTGCGCCGGCAGGTCGCCGGCCGGGCCGGACGCGTGCGGCTCGGCGCGTCGACGGGCGCGATCGCGCACCTGCTGCCGCGCGCGCTCGAGTCGATCGGCCGCTCGCACCCCGGGGTCGACGTGCGCGTGGCCGTGCTGACCTCGGAGGAGTCGATGGCGCGGCTCGCGGCGGGTACGCTCGACGTCGGCCTGGTCGCGCTGCCGCAGCCGGCGCGCCCCGGGCTGCGCGTGACGCCGTGGCGGCGCGACCCGATCGTCGCGTTCGTGCCCGCCGCCTGGCCGCGGCCGCGGCACGCGACGCCGGCGTGGCTCGCCGCGCGGCCGCTGATCCTCAACGACGCGGGCACGCGGCTGTCGAGACAGACCGCCGAGTGGTTCGCGGAGGCAGGCCTGCGTCCTCAGGCGCGCATCGAGCTCAACTACAACGACGCGATCAAGAGCCTCGTCGGCGCCGGCTACGGCGCGGCGCTGCTGCCGCACGAGGCGACCGCGCCGCAGCCCGACCCGCGCATCGCGATCGTGCCGGTGCGCCCGGCGCTGTGGCGGCCGCTCGGGATCGCGTGCCGGGTCGACGAGGCGGAGCCGGCGGTCTCGGTGGTGCTGGAGGCGCTGCGGCGGGTCGAGCGGGGCTGAGGGGCTGAGGGGCTGAGGGGCGGAGGGGCTGAGGGGCCGAGGGGCCGAGGGTCCGGGCGCGCCGCGCATCGGCGCAGACCCCGGACGTTCCCGCGGGAACGTCCGTCCGGCTCGCGGCCGGCCGTCGCCCGCCGTTCAGCGCAGCGCGCCCTTCAGGAACCCGACGATCCGAGGCAGCGCCTCGGCCTGCCAGGCCACGCGATCGAAGCCCGCCGGGTCGACGCTCGGGTCGCCGGCCGGCGACGGCAGCGGGCCGGTGCCCGCCTGGAACGCCGCGTAATGGCCGGCGGCCGCGGTGCGCATGCAGCGCACGCCGGGGATCGACGCACAGGCCGCGTCGCCGTGGAACCTGGGGGTCAGCACCTCGTCGCGCACGGCGACCTCGACCATCACCGGCACCTCGACCTTCGCGAGCGACTCGGGCGTGAACGCGATCGCGAGCGGCGCGATCGCGACCGCGGCGCGGATGCGGGCGTCGCGGGTGCGTGCGGGCGGCGGCGGCATCGGGGCGGGTGGCGCAGGGGCGGCGTCGGCGCCGGTTCGGCCACCGAGCCCGCACATCGCCGCGTCCTCGCGCAGCCCGGCGCCGCCCGAACTGCAGTGCGCGAGCACCCGCTCGACCGAGGGCTCGCCGCCGGCCAGCGCGAGCGCGACGTGCCCGCCCGCCGAGTGGCCGACGACCGCTATCCGCGTCGTGTCGATGCGCGCGGCCCAGGCCGGGTCCGCGAGGATCGCGTCGACGACGCGCGAGGCCTGCGCCGGGCGGCGCGAGAAATAGTCGGGACGGCGCACCGCCGAGCGGTCCTCCCAGTTGTCGCCCGGGTGGCGCAGCGACACGACGACGAAGCCCTCGCGGGCCAGCCCCTCGGCGAGCCACGCGTGCCCGAGCTCGCTGCCGCCGGTGCCGTGCGAGACCACGACCATCGGGAAGCGTCCGTCCGACGGCGGCGCGCCGAGCGCCGCGGCGAAGCGGAACGGACCCATCGCCTGCGGCGTGGCCGAGGTGGCCGTCGGGTACCAGACGATCGCCGGCACCTTCACCGTCGGCGACACGGCGTCGGCCGCGGCGCCGGGCACCGGATCGGCGATCGTCGGGGAGAGCGAGCGCAGGCCGACCTGCGCATGAGCGGCGGTGGCGACGCTCAGGCAGGCGAGGGCGAGCGCCAGTGCGCGGGACAGGCGGGAAGCGTTCATCGGGATGTCCGTCGGGTGATCGATGGACGGACTGTCGGCCTCGGGGCGCCCCCGGCCCATCGCGGTGCGACGAATCGACGGGACGGTGGCGCGAGTCGACGCGAACGAGGGCGGCGCCGGCGTCTCAGGCCGCGATGTCGACGTACTCGACCTGGCTGCTCGGCGGGGGGACGACGGCGCCGTCCTGCCTCAGGCCTTCGATATGGAAAAGGATCGCTTCGCGGATGCGCAGTTCGACCTCGTCGATCGATGCGCCCGTCGCGATGCAACCCGGCAGATCGGGCACGTAGGCCGAGAACCCTTTTGCCAAACGTTCGATCACGACCGCGTACCGCATCTTCGCCTCATCGCTTCCAGCCGGCTTGCTTGGCGATGCTCGCCAGCGTACCCGGTGCAAGATCATCCGACAGTTTGCCCGCGACTGTCACCCGCCCGGGTCGGGTCGGATGCTTGAACTGACGGTGACTCCCCCTCGTCGAGACGAGATGCCATCCATCGATCCGCAGACGTCGGATCAGCGCTCCAACCGTGATCGGCATCGTCGTCGCACCCTCGCTCGAAGCGAAAGCGTGACGCGTCCACCCTCGAGGAGATATCGAACGAAGGCGCCAGGCCGAAGGGTGCGGGACAGCCACGGACGCGACGCGCGCAACGGCGCGCGCTCACCGGGCGTACGGCTCGGCGCCGGCGAGCGACCGGAACTGGACGAGCGACCACACCCCGAGCACGAGCGCGATGCCGCCGAGCGCGAGCGCCGGACCGTGCCCGGCCCCGGCGACGGCGAATCGCCCGAGGTCGAAGGTCGCCGCGTCGTACAGCGCGTGGACGACCATCGCGGGCCACAGCGATCGCGCGCCGACCGCGCCCTGGATGAAGATCGCGCCGGCCAGCATCGTGAACACGAACTGGAAGGCCGCGGCCGGCGCGCCGAGCAACACCGCCGCCAGCACCAGCTCGGCGACGAAGAAGTCGACGACGAACTCGACCGAGCCGTACGGATGCGGGGACGCCAGCAGGCCGCCGAGCATGACCGCGAACCCGAGCGCGGCGACGCCGAGCACGAGCCCGCGCCGGTCGAGGCGATGCACACGGTCCGGGTCGTCGGGAGAAGGGCTCAAGGAGGGCGTCCTGCGGGATGGGGTGAGGCGTGGGACCTGCCCGGCCGCGCACCGACGGGGGCGCGGCCCGCGCCGACACGATCCGACTCTGACGGCCTGACCGGACCGGATCAACACCCCGGCGGGCGACGGCGCCGGCCGGCACGCGAGCCGCTCCGCTCACCGCGACCCCTCGACCGACCCGCCCTGCGCCGGCTCAGATCGCCCGCCACCACCTGCGCGACAGCCACAGCGCGAGCGCGCCCTCGGCCGCGACCACCACGCCCGCGACGTGCACACCGAGCAGGTCGGCGAGCCAGCCGATGTGCGCGACCCCGATCGGCGCGGTGCCGATGCACATCGTGAGCAGCCCCATCATCCGGCTGCGCATCGCGGGCGGCGACGCGCCGAACACGATCGTCGCCTGCGTGATGCCGAACGCCGCCTGCCCGAGGCCCATCGCGAGGATCGCGACGCCGCTCGCCGCGGGCACCGTCGACAGCACGAAGAGCGGCGTCGCGAGCAGTTGCAGCACCACCCCGCCGACGTACAGCGTGCGCGGGCGCACCGAGCGCCCGAACGCGCCGATCGCGAGCGCGCCGACCATCGCACCCAGCCCGTCGAGCCCGGTCAGCACGCCGACGCCCTCCGGCCCGAGCCCGAGCCGGTCCTTGCCGACGACCGGAATCATGCTGAAGAGCGGCCAGCCCCACAGGTTCCAGATGATCGTCACCAGGAGCGCGCCGACCAGCCGCGGGTCGGCCCGCGCGACCGCGATCGTCTCGCGCGCGCCGGAGAGGATCGCGAGCGGTGCGCCGCTCGAGGGCACCGGACGGGCGCCGACGCGGCGCGCGGCGAGCAGCGCGAGCGCGTACACCGCCGCGCAGACCACCAGCGTGCCGACGATGCCGCTCGAGGCGAGCACCGCGCCGCCCACCACCGGCCCGACGATGCGGCAGCCGTGGTTGCTCGCCGCATCGAGCGACATCGCCGGCGCCATGCGCTCCGGGCCGACCGCGAAGCCGAGCATCGCGCGCCGCACCGGGTTGTCCGCGGCCCAGCCGATGCCGCCGATGAAGCTCGAGACGACCAGGTGCCACAGCTCGAGCCGCCCCGCCGCGGCGACCGCCGCGACCGCGACCGCGACGGCGAGCGAGATCGACACGGTCGCGACCAGCGCGCGCCGCCGGTCGATCCGGTCTGCGAGCGCGCCGAGCGGCACGCCGAGCAGCGCCATCGGCACGAGGCGCACCAGCGTCAGCGCCGCGACCCAGCTCGCCGAGCCGGTCACCTGGTAGGTGTGGACGCCCACCGCGAGCATCTCGAGCCAGCGGACCGCGTACAGCAGCACCCCGACGAGCCACAGCCGCCGGAAGTCGCGCTCGTGCAGCACCGAGCCGGCGAGGCGGTCGCGCAGGGCGTGGAGCGACGGCACGTTGGGTGCGGTGCGCGGGACGGGCGCGGCGGGGCCGCGGGGACGTCACTGTATCGGGTCGGGCCGTGGTGTCCTCGGCCGCGTTCCGAGGACGTTGGGAGGCAGGCTCGGCCGTGCGCGCGACGCCGCGATGGCCCGAGACGTGCGATGCCCCCGACGGGGCGATTCGCACCGCCGAGCGTGGCCGCACGCTACCCTTCGGGTCGACGCGGCCCCGACCGCGACCGGACCCCGCCTCCATGCCCGACGACGACGCCCTCGACCTCGCCTGCGCGCTGTGCGGCGAGACCGTCCGCATGCCCCCCGCGCCGGCCACCAACGCGATCGGCTCGCCCGACCTCGATGCGCGCCCGCCGGGCGTTGCCCGCACTGCGCTGCCGCTGCGCGTGCAGTGCTGCCCGTCCTGCGGCTACTGCGCGCGCGACCTCACCGTCGAGACGCCCGGCTCGCGCGAGGCCGTCGACGAGGAGGAGTACGTCGAGCTGCTCGACGACGACGAGCTGCCCGAGAAGGCCCGCGAGTTCCTGTGCCTCGCGCGGCTCGACGGCGCGGCTGGCCGCTTCGACGACGCGTTCTGGTCGACGCTGTCGGCCGCGTGGATCGCCGACGACGCCGACGACCTCGACGGCGCCGAGCGCTGCCGGGCGCTCGCGCTCGCGGCGCTGCGGATGGCGCGCGCGGCCGGCCGCCGCGTCGGGTCGGAGCCGGGCGTCGAGGACGTGGTCGAGGTCGACCTGCTGCGGCGGATGGGCGAGTTCGCCGACGCCGAGCGCTGCATCCGGCGCGCGCTCGATCGCCGGCCCGACGAGGTGGTCGACCAGCTGCTGCGCTTCCAGCGCGACCTGGTCGCCGCGCGCGACCGGTTCCCGCACCGCGTCTCGGAGGCGCTGAACCCGGACGCGTAGGCGCCCGCGGGCGTCGCGCGGGCCGTTCCGGCCCTGCTGCCGGCGAGTACGCGCCGGCGTCGCGCACCGCGACCGGCGCGCGACGCGCCTATACTCGCGTCCGTCGCGTCGAGGCGGCGCGCACGACGCCCGCCTCGACCTGGAACGGGGATTCGACGCGGGCCGCGGTCGCGGCGGGAGGGCGTGATGACGTTCGTCGGTGGAATGCTCTGGTGGAGCGTGCTCGGCGCGCTCGTGGGCTGGGTGGCCGCGTGGTGGCTCGGGCGCTCCACGCAGCGGCTGCTGACGCAGCCGGTGATCCAGATCGTCGAGCGCGTGCTCGACAACCCGCGCCACATCTCGCGCATCGCGTCGCTCGAGGGCGAGCTCGCCACGCTGCGCGACGAGGCGTCGCGGGTGCCCGCGCTGCAGGCGCGCGTCGACGAGCTGCTCGCCGCGCCGCCCAAGGTGGTCGAGAAGGTCGTCACGCGCACGCTCGACCGCGTCGTCGAGAAGCCGGTCGACCGGATCGTCGAGAAGGTGGTCGAGAAGGTCGTCGAGCGGCCGATGGACCGTGTCATCGAGCGCGTCGTGCCCGACCTCGCCGCGATCGCCGGGCGAGACGCGGCACTGGCGGCGCTGCGCGCGCAGCGGCAGCGGGTCGAACACCTGGATGCGCTCGCGGCGGTGCTCGCCGATCGCGTGGCCGCGGCGACCCGCAGCGATGCGGTGACGGCAGGCGCGGCGACAGCCGCCGCCGCGGTGGCCGCCCCGAGCGCGGCGCCGGCCGCCTCGCCGACGGTTGCATCGACCGGCGACGCGCTGCGCCCGATGCGCGCGCGGATCGAGCATCTCGAGGCGCTGGCCGCGGTGCAGGCCGAACGGCTCGCCGAGGAACGGTCGCGCGCGCCGCAACCGGACCTGCGCAGCGGCTCGATCGGGTCGGGTGCCGACATCGAGCTCGTCGAGGGCATCGGCCCGAAGATCGCCGAGCTGCTGCGCGCGCGCGGGCTCGGCTCGTTCGGCGCGCTCGCGCAGGCCTCGCCCGGTACGCTGCGCGAGATCCTCGACGACAACGGGCCGGCCTACCGGGTCGCCGACCCGAGCACCTGGCCCGAGCAGGCGCGCCTCGCGGCCGACGGTCGCTGGGACGAGCTGAGATCGCTGCAGGACTCGCTGAACGCGGGCCGCCGCTGACCGACACGAGGAGCCGACGATGACCGCCGCCACCTTCGAGGACGCGACCACGCTGGAGGGCGCGCCGCGCCCGCTCGTCGAGGACGCCTGGGTCGCGCTGAACAAGCGCTACGCGATCGGCGCGGCCGTGCTGGCCGCCACGCTCGCGCTGCTGTGGGCGCTCGGCATGGGGCCGGGCGCGACCGGCTCCGCGGACGCACCCGCGGGCACCACGCAGCGCACCGCCGACGTGCCGGGCGCGGCGCGGCCGGCGACGGGAACGACTCCGCCCGCCGCGTCCTCGGCCGACGCACGGTCCTTGGGTGCGAGCAGCGCGCCGGCACCTGCCGCCGGCGCGACGCCCGCTGCGTCGGCGGGCGCATCGGCCGCCGCGTCGTCGAGCGCCGCCGCGTCGACCGGGGCCGCG
>JBILTM010000207.1:0-8622 GCA_044371545.1 Burkholderiaceae bacterium | reverse complement strand
TCGGCCGCAGGCCGGCCGAGTTTTTTTCCCGGCCCGTCGGACGTCCGCACGAGGCGGGAACCCCACGAGCCGCAGGCTCGTGGGGTGCGGCCCCCGGAGCAAGCATCGGCCCCCCTGCACCGGCGCCGCCGCGCCACCCTTCGAGAAGAACCGATCCCAACCCGACTCAGACCTTCAACACCAGCTTCCCGAAATTCGACCCCTCGAACAGCTTCAGCAACGTCTCCGGGAACGTGTCGATCCCCTCGACCACGTCCTCCCGCGACTTGAAGCGGCCTTCCTTCATCCAGCCCGCGATGTCGCGCACCGCCTCCGGATAGCGGGCCGCGTAGTCGAACACCACGATGCCTTCCATCCGCGCGCGGTTCACCAGCAGCGACAGGTAGTTCGACGGGCCCTTGACCGGCGTCGTGTTGTTGTACTGCGAGATCGCGCCGCAGATCACGATGCGGGCCTTGCGGTTGATGCGCGTGAGGACCGTGTCGAGGATGTCGCCGCCGACGTTGTCGAAGTAGACGTCGACGCCCTTCGGGCAGTGCTGCTTGAGCCCGTCGCGCACGCTGCCGGCCTTGTAGTCGATGCAGGCGTCGAAGCCGAGCTCGTTCACCACGAAGGCACACTTGTCCGCGCCGCCCGCGATGCCGACGACGCGGCAGCCCTTGATCTTCGCGACCTGGCCGACGGTCTGGCCGACCGCGCCGGCCGCGCCGGAGACGACGACGGTCTCACCCGCCTTCGGCTGGCCGACGTCGAGCAGGCCGAAGTAGGCGGTCATGCCGGGCATGCCGAGCGCGTTCAGCCACTTCTCGGGCGGCGCGAGCGACGGATCGATCTTCACGAGGCCGGTCTTGCGGATGCCGGCCTCGTCGAAGGCGCAGTACTGCTGCACGCCGAGCACGCCGCTCACGTGGTCGCCGACCGCGAACGCCGGCGTGTTCGACGCGACGACGCGCCCGACGCCGCCGGCGCGCATCACCTCGCCGATGCCGACCGGTTCGATGTAGCTCTTGCCCTCGTTCATCCAGCCGCGCATCGCGGGGTCGAGCGACAGCATCAGCGTCTTCACCAGCACGCCGCCCGGCGCGGGCTCGGGCATCGGCGCATCGACGATCGACCAGTTCTCGCGGGTCGGCAGGCCGACGGGGCGGGACGCGAGGCGGACCTGCCGGTTCACGGCTGCAGTGGCTGTGGTCATCGGGAACGGGCTCCTGTGCGGGGACGTCGACGCGCGGGGATCGGGCGCCACGCTCACCAGTTGGGGGGACGCTTGTCGAGGAAGGCCTGCACGCCCTCGAGCGCGCTGCCATCCATCATGTTGCAGGCCATCGTCTGGCCGGCAAGCTGGTAGGCCGCTTCCGTGCCCATCTCGAGCTGCCGGTAGAAGAGGCCCTTGCCGGCCGCGATCGCCTCGCGCGGCTTGGCGACGATCTTCGAGAGCAGCGCGTCGATCGCGGCGTCGAGCGCCTCGGGGGATACCGCCTCGTTGATCAGGCCCTGCTGGACCGCCTCGCGCGCGCCGACGAAGTCGCCGGTCAGCAGCATGCGCATCGCGGCCTTGCGCGACAGGTTGCGCGACAGCGCGACCGACGGCGTCGAGCAGAAGAGGCCGAGGTTGACGCCCGAGACCGCGAAGCGCGCGTCATCGGACGAGACCGCGAGATCGCAGGCCGCGACCAGCTGGCAGCCGGCCGCGGTCGCGATGCCGTGCACGCGCGCGATCACCGGCTGCGGCAGCTTCTGGATCGCGACCATCGTGCGGCTGCACTGCGCGAACAGGCGCCGGTAGTAGTCGAGCGAGGGCTCGGCGCGCATCTCGCGCAGGTCGTGCCCGGCGCAGAACGCGGCGCCCCGCCCGCCGATCACCACCGCTCGCACCGAGGGGTCGGCGCCGATCGCGTCGAGCTCGCGCTGCAGCGCGTCGAGCACCGCCTCGGACAGCGCGTTGTAGGCACGTGGCCGGTTCAGCCACAGCCACGCGACCGGCCCGCGGTCCTCGCGGACCACGACCGGTTCGTCGGTGGACGGCTGCGGGGGACGGACGGACGAAGCGGGGGCGTGGGCGGCCATCGTGATCTCCAGGGACTGCGTGGCGGGACCGGTCGCGTCGGGCGCACGCGACGCCGGCGACGCGTACCGGTGCGGCGGAGCGCCGGCCGTCGGCCGACGGCCGGGCCGCTCGGGGCCATAGATTACACTCGGCCGGCACGTAGCGAAGGGGTCCATGCTCGAACGAATCCAAGCCGTCGCCGCGCAGGTCGGCAGCGTGGTGGTCGGCAAGCAGCCGCAGATCAGGCTGGCACTCGCGTGCCTGCTGGCGCGCGGCCACCTGCTGATCGAGGACCTCCCCGGCGTCGGCAAGACCACGCTCGCGCACGCGCTGTCGATCTCGCTCGGCCTGCAGTTCAAGCGCGTGCAGTTCACCAACGACCTGCTGCCGGCCGACATCGTCGGCGTCTCGGTCTACGAGCGAGACAATTCGCGCTTCGTGTTCCACCCGGGCCCGGTGTTCTCGCAGGTGCTGCTCGCCGACGAGATCAACCGCGCGTCGCCGAAGACGCAGAGTGCGCTGCTCGAGGCGATGGAGGAGCGGCAGGTCTCGGTCGACGGCGAACCGCGCCGGCTGCCCGAGCCGTTCTTCGTGATCGCGACGCAGAACCCGCAGGACCAGATCGGCACGTTCCCGCTGCCCGAGTCGCAGCTCGACCGGTTCCTGATGTGCATCGAGCTGGGCTACCCCGACCCCAAGTCGGAGCGCGCGCTGCTCGAGGGCCAGGACCGGCGCGACATGGTCGCGCGCCTCGAGCCGAAGATGACGCCGGCCGACCTCGTCGACGCGCAGCGCTCGCTGAAGGCGATCCGCACCGCGCCCGCGCTGCTCGACTATGTGCAGAACCTGCTCACCCAGAGCCGCCGCGCCGCGGCGTTCTCGGAGGGGCTGAGCCCGCGCGCCGGCCTCGCGCTGCTGCAGGCCGCCCGCGCCTGGGCGATGCTCGACGGGCGCAACCACGTGCTGCCGGACGACGTGCAGGCCGTGCTGACCGCGGTCGCCGGCCACCGGCTGCGCCCCGCCAAGGGCAGCGCGACCGGGCATCGTGCGCGCGCCGAACTGGTCGCCGAGCTGTCGAAGTCGGTCGCGGTGCCCTGAGCGGTCCGCGCGGCTCGCGATGCAGGCGATGGCCACGGGCTGGATGGAGCGGATCGGCCGCATCGCGCCGACGCTCAAGCTCGCGCTCGGTCCGCACGCCGGCGACCTGACGCTCGACCGGCGCCGCGTCTACATCCTGCCGACCAAGGCCGGGCTGCTGTTCGGCCTGGTGCTCGCGACGATGCTGCTGACCGCGGTCAACTACGCGCTCGCGCTCGGCTACGCGCTCACTTTCCTGCTCGCCGGCGTCGGGCTGGCGTCGATGCTCCATACCTGGCGCAACCTCGTCGGCCTGGTGCTGCGCGCCGGCCGCGCGGACCCGGTCCATGCGGGCGAGGTCGCCGAGCTCGGTCTGCTGCTGCGAAACGTCGACGGGCCGGAGCGCTTCGCGATCGACCTGTTCGTGCCGGGCACCGCGCAGCCGACGCGCATCGACGTCGCCCCCGGCACCGAGCACCTGGTGTCGGTCGCGCTGCCGACCGGGCGGCGCGGCTGGCAGGCGCTGCCGCGGATGCGGCTGTCGACGACCTTCCCGCTCGGGCTATGGCGCGCCTGGGCGTACTGGCACCCGCAGGCCCGCGTGCTCGTTCTGCCGCGCGCGGAGACGCCGGCCGCGCCGCTGCCCGAGTCGGGCTCGAGCGGCACCGAGCGGGCCGGCCGCGGCGAGGACGACTTCGCGGCGATCCGGCCGTTCCGCCCCGGCGACTCCCCGCGCCGCCTCGCCTGGAAGGCGATGGCGCGCACCGGCGGCGACGCGCTGCTGGTCCGCGAGTTCGAAGGCGGCAGCGGCGGGCGGCTCGAGCTCGACTGGGCGTCGCTCCCGCCCGGCCTCGACACCGAGACGCGGATCTCGCGGATGACGCGCTGGGTCGTCGACGCCGAGGCCGCGGGCCTGGCCTACTCGCTGCGCCTGCCGGGCACCTCGCTCGAGCACGACGCCGGGCCCGCCCATCGCGCCGCGTGCCTCGAGGCGCTCGCGCTGATGCCGGGCTGAGGCGGCGATGGCGAGCGTGCGGCCCCGTCGTCTGGCCTTCTCGATGCGCGTGCTCGGCGGCACGCTCGGCGGCGAGTGGGAACGCGAGCGGCGCGACACGCTGTTCCTGATGGGCGCGATCGCGCTCGCGGTGATGGCGCACCTGCCGTGGCTGCCGCTGTGGTGCACCGCGGGCTTCGTGATCCTGTTCGCCTGGCGGCTCGGGCTGGTGTTCTCGGGTCGGCGCCTGCCGGGGGCGCCGCTGCGGATCGTCGCGGCGGGCGCGTGCGCCGCCGCGGTGCTCGCCGAGTACGACACGCTGCTCGGCCGCGACGCGGGCGTCGCGCTGCTGGTGCTGTTCCTGGGGCTGAAGCTGATGGAGCTTCGGGCGCGGCGCGACGCGTTCGTCGTGATCTTCCTGTGCTTCTTTCTGCTGCTGACCTCGTTCTTCCGCTCGCAGTCGCCCTGGGCGGCGATCGCCGCGCTGCTCGCGACCGCGATGCTGCTCGCCTCGATGCTGACGCTGCAGTTCGGACGCCGCGAGGCGTCGATCGGCCGCCGGCTGCGGATCGTCGGGATGCTGCTGCTGCAGGCGCTGCCGATCGCCGCGGCGCTGTTCGTGCTGTTCCCGCGGATCAGCGGGCCGCTGTGGGGCCTGCCCGACGACGCGCACGCCGGCCGCACCGGGCTGTCCGACACGATGTCGCCGGGCCTGATCGCCGAGCTCGCGGGCAACGACGAGGTGGCGTTCCGCGTGCAGTTCGCCGAGGGGGCGCCGCCGCCCTCGGCGATGTACTGGCGGGGCCCGACGCTCGGCCACTTCGACGGCCGCACCTGGCGGCCGATCCGCCGCGAGCTCGGCCAGGCGCCGCGGCCCGAGGTCGACGTCGCGCCCGGCGGCACGACGCTGCGCTACCGCACCACGCTCGAGCCGCACTCGCGGCGCTGGCTGTTCGCGCTCGACGTGCCGGTCGAGCTGCCGCGCGGTCAGGGGCTCGCGGTCTCGGTCGCGCCGGAGTTCGACGTGCTCGCGGCCGACCCGGTGGTCGCGCGGATCCGCTTCGACGCGGCCGCGCGGCTCGACGGACGCATCGGCCTGAACGAGACGCGGCTGTCGATCCAGGAGTGGCTGCAGCTGCCGCCCGGCCAGGCGCGCCGCACGCTGGAGATGGCCGCACGCTGGCGCGCCGAGGAGCCCGACCCGGCGCGGCTCGTCGATCGCGCGCTCGCGATGTTCCGCGACAACGCCTTCCGCTACACGCTGAGCCCGCCCCTGCTGCCCGACGACCCGGTCGACCGGTTCCTGTTCGAGACGCGCGCCGGCTTCTGCGAGCACTTCTCGTCGGCCTTCGTCGTGCTGATGCGCGCACTCGACATCCCGGCGCGCGTGGTCACCGGCTACCAGGGCGCCGAGCACAACCCGTCCGACGATTACTGGATCGTCCGGCAGGCCGACGCGCACGCCTGGGCCGAGGTCTGGCTCGAGGGCCGCGGCTGGGTCCGCGTCGACCCGACCTCGGCGGTCGCGCCCGAGCGCATCGAGCGCGGCGCGTCCGGGCGCAACGCGTTCGGCGCGGCACGCGAGGGCCGCGAGGGCGCGGCCTCCGACCTGCTGCGGCGCTGGCGGCTGTCGATCGACGCGGTGGCCCACGGCTGGAACCAGTGGGTGCTGAGCTACGACCGCACGCGCCAGCAGACGTTGCTCGCGCGCTTCGGGCTCGACGCGACCGACCCGCGCGAACTGGCCGGCGCGCTCGCCGGAACGCTCGCGATCGGCCTCGCGCTGGTGGCACTCGCGACGCTGCGCCCGCGCGGGCCGCGCGACCCGGTCGAGAACGCCTACCTGCGCTTCTGCGACCGGCTGGGCGCGATCGGCGCACCGCGCGCGCCCGACGAGACCGCGAGCCGCTACCTGCACCGCGTCGACCGGCTGCTCGCGCCGCCCGACGCCGCCCTCGCCCGGGACATCGTCGCGACGTACAACCGACTGCGCTACGATCCCGAGACCGTCACGCCCGAGCGCGTCCGCGACCTGCGACGCCTCGTCGACGCCTTCAAGCCCTGATGACGCGCCCTCCCCGATTCCACCCGCCCCGGCGCCTCGCGACGCTCGCCGCCCTGGTCGCGGCGCTCGCGGCCGCGCCTGCCGTGGCGCAGACGTCGGCCGACGCGACGAAGCCCGCCGCGAAGCCCGCACCCAAGACGACCCCGAAGCCTGCCGAGAAGCCGGCGCCGAAGTCGTCCGCGACCGCCGCCCCGGCCGCCGCGAAATCCGCCGCCGCCGAGGCGACGAGGACGTCCACCGCGGCGGCCAAGCCCTCGCGTGCGCCCACCTTCGCCGGCCGCGACGACGTCCGCGTGTTCGTCGCCGAGATGGTCGAGCGCAACGGCTTCGACGAGGCGAAGCTGAACGCGGTGTTCGCGCGCACGCGCTCCGCCGAGAACGCGATCCGCTTCATGCAGCCCGCGCCGCCGGGCTTCAAGCGCTCGTGGATCGCCTACCGCGCGCGCTTCGTCGAACCGTTCCGCATCCGCGAGGGGCTGCGCTTCTGGCGCGAGAACGCCGACGCTGTGCGGCGCGCCTCGGAGCGCTTCGGCGTGCCGGAGGAGATCGTCGTCTCGATCATCGGCGTGGAGACGATCTACGGTCGACAGCTCGGCGATTTCCGCATCATGGACGCGCTCGCGACGCTCGCGTTCGACTACCCGCGCCGTGCGGCCTATTTCCGCGAGGAGCTCGAGCAGTACCTGCTGCTCGCGCGCGACGCGGGCTTCGATCCGCTCGACTGGCGCGGCTCGTTCGCCGGCGCGATCGGGCTGCCGCAGTTCATGCCGGGCAGCATCCGGCGGCACGCGGTCGACTTCGACGGCGATGGCCGGATCGACCTTCGCTTCAGCCCGGCCGACGCGATCGGCAGCGTCGCGAGCTTCCTCGCGAACCACGGCTGGAGCCGCGGCGGCCCGACGCACTTCGCGGCGACGCTCGAGGACGAGGCGCGCGCCAAGCCCGCGGTCGAGGCCGGCATCCCGCCGAGCCTGACCACGCTCGAACTCGCCGAGCTCGGCGTCACCAGTCCGCAGGAGATCGCGGTCGGCGAGAAGCTCGCGCTGATCGACCTGCCCAACGGTGACGACACCACGCACTACGTGCTCGGCGCGAACAACTTCTGGGTGATCACCCGCTACAACCGCTCGTACTTCTACGCGATGGCGGTGATCGACCTCGCGCGGGCGCTGAAGGACGAGCGCCCCGCCACCCAGGCGCGCACGGGCAACTGACGCGCCAGCCTCAGCGCCGCGCGATCGCCATCGCGACGCCGGTCGCGACGATCAGCGCCATGCCGAGCAGCGCGGGCCGATCGGGGAAGGTGCCGAACACCAGCCAGCCGGTGAACAGCGCGGCGACGGTGTGCGCGTAGGTGTACGGCGCGAGCGTCGAGGCGTTAGCGCGCTCGTAGGCGCGCACCAGCAGCAGGTGGCCTCCGGCGCCGATCAGCCCGGCGAGCACCGCGAGCGCGACGTGCCACCACGCCATCGGCGCGATCCAGAAGAGCGGCACCAGCCCCGACAGCAGCAGGGTCGCGACCAGCCCGCCGATGAACAGCGTCGAGACGCCGTCGTCGACGCCCGCGAGCCGGCGCGTCGACAGCGTGTAGCCGGTCGCGAACACCGCGGCGAGCAGCGGCAGCACCGCGGCCGGGCCGAACAGCGCGCTGCCCGGGCGGATGATCAGCAGCACGCCGGCGAAGCTCGCGGCGAGCGCGAGCCAGGTGCCGCGCGGCGCGCGCTCCTTCATCCACTTCACCGCGACGACGGTGACCAGGATCGGCGAGGTCGCGATCAGCGCGGTGGCCTCCGCCTGCGGCAGCACCGCGAGCGCGCCGAAGAACGTGATCGACGACAGCCCGAGGCACGCGCCGCGGATCACCTGCAGCCCGGGCCGGCGCGTCGTGAGCAGCGAGCCGCCGCGCTGCGGCACCAGCAGCACCGCCATCACCAGCACGTGGAACGCGTAGCGCGCCCAGGCGACCATCGGTGCGGGGTAGCCCTGCTCGATCAGCACCTTCACCGTCGCGTCGAGCAGCGCGAATGACACGCTCGCCGCGACCGCCAGGCCGATGCCCGCGAGCACCCGCGCACGCGCGTCGCCGCGGGCCGCGCCCGCGCCGCCCGCGCTCACGCGGGGAAGACGCCGGTCGACAGGTAGCGGTCGCCGCGGTCGCAGACCACGAAGACAATGGTCGCGTCGCGCTCGACCTCGGCGAGCCGCAGCGCGATGCAGCAGGCCCCGGCGGCAGACGGCCCGCAGAAGATGCCCTCCTCGACCGCGAGCCGGCGCGCCATCGCCTCGGCGTCGGCCTGCGACACCTCCTCGATGCGGTCGATGATCGCGTGCCGGCGGATCGAGGGCACGTAGGCCTCGGGCCACTTGCGGATACCGGGGATCGACGAGCCGTCGGACGGCTGTGCGCCGACGATCACCACGCGCGACGACTGCTCCTTG
>JBILTM010000041.1:0-29244 GCA_044371545.1 Burkholderiaceae bacterium | reverse complement strand
GCGCGAGGGAGCCGGTACGGGGGGCGCGTTCACGGGACCGAGGATGGCGCCGAGGCGGCCGGCGGGGCGAGCTCAGTGCGGCGGCGAGGCGGGCCGCTCCGCGCGCGGCGAGATCGGCACCGCGGCGGGCTCGACGCGGCCGTCGAAGCCCGCGACCGGCGAAGCGGCGTCGGCCGACGGCAGCGGCGCGACCGGCCGCCCCTCCGGGCCGAACGGTGCGCCGACGTCGGTCGACAGTTCCTGGTTCTGCGCGAAGCGCACCTCGATCTCCGGATAGCCGAGCGGGCGCACCAGCATCGCGAGCGTGGTGTACGCGGAGCGCTCGACCTGCGCGCGGTAGCGCTCGGCGAGGCCCTGCGCCTGGGCCATCGCGTGCGCGCGCGCCGCGCCGATCAGCCGGTTCTTGTCCTCCTCGGAGAAGCGGCCGTCGAAGAATCCCTGCAGCAGGTCCGGCAGCAGCCAGGGGAGCAGCCGCGAGCGCTGCTCGTCGTAGAACGCGAGGTCCTTGATCGACACCTCGACCCTGCACGGCGGCAGCTCGATCAGCGCCTTCGCGGGCGGCTGCGGCGCACCCTCGCGCGGGCCGACGTCGGCGGCCGGACGCTGCGCGTCGATGCGGAAGCGGTCGCTGCGCAGGTCGTAGCGGAAGTCCATCTCGAACTCGAAGACCATCG
Organism: Burkholderiaceae bacterium; assembly: GCA_044371545.1. Classification (GTDB taxonomy): domain Bacteria; phylum Pseudomonadota; class Gammaproteobacteria; order Burkholderiales; family Burkholderiaceae_E; genus UBA4615. The sequence goes on along the minus strand of JBILTM010000041.1, from coordinate 28,570 downwards.
CGAGCTTCTTCTTGGTGAAGGCCCACGACAGGTACTTGCGACCGAACTCGCCGAAGGTGTGGTCGCTGTGGGTGATCAGGTCCTTGCTGACCGCCTTGAACACCGACAGCTCGCCGATCGCGCGCAGCTCGTCGATCGAGCTGCGCACGAGCAGCTCGCGCGGCTCGGCGCGCCGCTTCGCACGCCACGCCCAGCCGCCGCCGAAGCCGAGCAGCAGGAAGACGACGAGGGCGGCCAGGGTGGCGAGATCCATCGGTCGAGTGTAGCGGATGCGATTCCGGCGGCGCTCGCGGCCGGCGCGCTCAGGCCCCGAGCACGAAGATCCAGACCGTGACGACGATGCCGCCCAGCCAGACGATCGAGCGCGCGGTCGCCTTGTCGGCGACGTAGAGCCAGAGGTAGACCACGCGCAGCACGAGCCACGCGGCCGCGAGCGCGTCGAGCCGGCCCTGCGGCGCGCCGAGCTGGTGCGCGACGATCACCGCGGCCGCGAAGAACGGCAGCGCCTCGAAGGTGTTGTTCATCGCGGCGACCGCTCGCGCGCGGTGGCCCGCGAGCTTCGATTCCCAGCCCCGCGGATCGGCGTTGTCGTAGTCGCGCCGGCCCGCCTTCGCGACGCCGGCGGCGACGAAGGGCAGGAAGAACGCGACGAGAAGGATCCAGTAGGCGAGCGTCAGTTTCATGCGCGGGGGTCCGTGGGGTCAGTCGACGTTGCGGCGGTCGCGAAGCGCCTGTGCGACGGTGGCGGCGTCCACGTACTCGAGCTCGCCGCCGACCGGCACGCCGCGCGCGAGCCGCGACACCTTGAGGCCGCGCGCGCGCAGCATCTCGCCGATGTAGTGCGCGGTGGCCTCGCCTTCCTGCGTGAAGTTGGTCGCGAGGATCACCTCGCGGACCACGCCGTCCGTGGCGCGCGCGAGCAGGCGGTCGAAGTGGATCTCGTTCGGGCCGACGCCGTCGAGCGGCGAGAGCCGGCCCATCAGCACGAAGTACAGCCCGTCGAACGCGAGCGTCTGCTCGACCGTCATCTGGTCGGCCGGCGTCTCGACGACGCACAGCTTCGACGGGTCGCGCCGCGGCGAGGCACAGGTCTCGCAGACCTCGTGCTCGGTGAAGGTGTTGCAGCGGCCGCAGTGGCGGATCTTCGCGGTCGCGTCGATCAGCGCGCTCGCGAGCGCCTCGGCGCCGTCGCGGTCGTGCTGCAGCAGGTGGTAGGCGTAGCGCTGCGCCGAGCGCGGCCCGACGCCCGGCAGCCGCTTGAGCGCGGCCACCAGCGCGTCGAGCGCGGCGGGCGGTCGCAGCATCGGCGGGTCAGAACGGCATCTTGAAGCCGGGCGGCAGCGGCAGGCCGGCGGTCAGCGACGACATCCGCTCGGCGGCGGTGGCCTCGGCGCGGCGCAGCGCGTCGTTCATCGCCGCGACGACCAGGTCCTCGAGCATCTCCTTGTCGCCGTCGGCCATCACGCTCGGATCGATCGTCACGCGCTTGACGTCGTTGCGGCAGGTGACGATCACCTTGACGAGGCCGGCGCCCGACTGGCCCTCGACCTCGACCGAGGCGAGCTGCTCCTGCGCCTTCTTCAGGTTGTCCTGCATCTGCTGGGCCTGCTTCATCAGGCCCGCGAGCTGGTTCTTCATCATCGCTTCAGTCTCCGGTGGATCCGGTGGGGGCGATCGGCTGGATCGACTCGGGCACGATCGTACCGTCGAAGCCGCTGATCAGGGTCTGGACGAACGCGTCGCCCTCGATGACGGCCTGCGCCTGCGCGAGCGCCTCGGCCTGCTCGCGCGAGCGCACCGCGGCGACGGTCGTGCCGCGGACCTGGCCGACCTCGACCGTCAGGCGCGCAGGCCGGCCGAAGTGCGCGGCGAGCACGTCGCGGACCTTGGCGAGCAGCGCGGGCTCGGCGAGCGGCTTGACCGGCACGCGCAGCGTGAAGCCGTCGGCGTCGTGCGAGAGGAGCTCGCTCTGCTGCATGAACTGGCCGACGAGACCGGGGCGGCCTAGCCGCGCGACGACCGTGGCGGCGAGGCCGGGCCAGTCGCCGTCGAAGGCGAGCGGCGGGGGGGCGGAGGCGGCGGCCGGTGCGGCAGGCGCGGCGCGGGTCTCGATCGCCTCGGGCGCGGCCTCGACGCGCGCTGCGGGCCGCACCGCATCACGCATCGCGGGGGCCGGCGGCTCGGCGGCCGGACCCGGCGCCGTGGGCCGGGCGGGCTCGGCGGGCCTGTCGGCGGACCCTGCGGCGGATCGCTCGGGCGCCGCGACCGCCACGCGCGACGCCGGCGCCGCGGCCTCGCGCACCAGCGGAGCCGGGCGCGCGCCGGGGCCGCGCGTCGCACCGACGGCCGCGAGCGCGGCCGCGCGCGCATCGGCCGCGGACGAAGCGCCCTCGCGGCGCACCGGCGTGCCCTCGCCCGCCGGCGACGCACCGCCGCGCGGCTGTGGCGCCGGCCGCGACGGCGCGACGGTGTCGGGGCGGAACGCGAGCAGGCGCAGCAGCGTCATCGAGAAGCCGGCGTGCGGATCGGGCGCGAGCGGCAAGTCGCGCGCGCCGTGGATCGCGATCTGGTACCAGACCTGGAGGTCCTCTGCGGCCAGCCGCGGTGCCCAGCGCGCAGGCGCGTCGTCCTCGGCCTCGTCGTCGGGCAGCGCGCCGACCTGCGCGAGCGCGATGCGCTGCAGCAGCGCCGCGAAGTCGAGCAGCGTGCGCTCGAACGGCGCGTTGCCCGACAGCATGTCGTCGGCGAGCGCGACCAGCGCGCGTCCGTCGGCGGCGACCAGTGCCTCGAGCACGCGCTCGAGGTCGCGACGGTCGACGACGCCGAGCATCTCGCGCACCGCGCCGGTCTCGATCCGACCGCCGCCGTAGGCGATCGCCTGGTCGAGCAGCGACAGCGCGTCGCGCATGCTGCCGGCCGCGGCGCGCCCGATCTGCGCGAGCGCGGGCGGCTCGAAGGGCACGCCCTCCGCGCCCAGCACGGTCGCGAGGTGGCGCGCGATCGCCGGCGGCGGCAGGTTCTTCAGGTTGAACTGCAGGCAGCGCGACAGCACCGTGACCGGCACCTTCTTCGGATCGGTGGTCGCGAGGATGAACACCACGTGCGACGGCGGCTCCTCCAGCGTCTTGAGCATCGCGTTGAACGCGTGCCCCGTCAGCATGTGGACCTCGTCGATCATGTAGACCTTGTAGCGGCCGGCCACCGGCGAGTAGACGACCTGCTCGAGCACCTGCGCCATCTCGTCGACGCCGCGGTTCGAGGCCGCGTCCATCTCGACGTAGTCGGGGAAGCGCCCCTGCTCGATGCCGACGCACGCGGCGCAGGCGCCGCAGGGCGTCGAGGTGACGCCGGTCTCGCAGTTGAGCGCGCGCGACAGGATCCGCGAGACGGTGGTCTTGCCGACACCGCGCGTGCCGGTGAACAGGTAGGCGTGGTGCAGGCGGTCGGAATCGAGCGCGTGCGACAGCGCGCGCACGACGTGCTCCTGCCCGACGAGCGAAGCGAAGTCTCGCGGGCGCCACTTGCGGGCCAGGACCTGATGCGACATCGCGGCGGGACTGCGGGGACTGCAGGGACTCGGGGGGAGCGCGGTGCGCTGGGAGGGGGGTGGACGAGCCTGACCCTCGGCACTTCCGGTGAGCGGCCTTGGCTGCTTCCTTCCGGACCTGACCAGGTGGACCACGCCGAAATGCGAGGAGGCCCGTCCAACCCGATTGTATCAGTCGCCGGCCGAGGACCGTTCGGTCATCGCGCCGAGGTCGACGTCGAACTCGACGCGCCCCGCGCTCGCGTCGACCAGCACGGTGCGCACGCGGCGCACCGCGCCGAGCGGCGGCGGCTCGAGCTGCGCGTGGAGCGCCCGGTATTCGGCGAGCTGCTCGCGGTAGGCGGCGCGCCGCGCCGCGTCGACCGACCACTTGTAGTCGACGATCCAGGCCTCGTCGCCGACGCGTGCGATCCGGTCGATGCGCCGCACCTCGCCGTCGGCGTCGACGATCTCGAACTCGCTGGCCGCGCGCGCCGACGGGTCGAACGCCGGCCGCAGCGACGGGAGCGCCAGGACCGCACGTGCCTTCGCGAGCGCGGCGCGGCGCTGCGCGTCGTCGAGCGCGAACCCGTGGAGCGCGGCGAGCACCGTCGCCTCGTCGGCGCCCGCGGGCAGCAGCTCGAGCGCGCGGTGCAGCGCGTGGCCGAGCTCGGTCGCGAGCAGGCCCGCCGGCGATCCGTCGGCGTCGCGCTCGCCGTGCGCCTCGTCCGGATCGCGCGGTGTGCCGACACCCAGGCGCGGCAGCTCGAGCAGCCGCAGCGCGAACGGAGCGTCGGCGTCGCGCGCGGGCGCGTCCGGCTGCGCGTCCGCGTCGGGCGGCGGCTCGCAGCCGTCGAGCATCGACCACCAGCCCGACGGGTTCGCACCGCGCCCCCGAGTGCCGGTGCCGGTGACGATCACCCCGAAGCGCGCGCGCGTCAGCGCGACGTACAGCAGGTTGCGGTCCTCGCGCTCGCGCAGGTCGTCCTCGCGCTCGAAGCTCTTCTCGCGCGACACGCCGCCGAGCGCGCCGCCGAGCGCGAACGACAGGTGGACCGGCCGCGGCGCGTCCGGCGGCCAGTCGACATGCAGCCGCCGGCCGTCGTCGCGGCTGTTCGCGTTCGCGTCGGCGAGCACGACCAGGTCGGCCTCGAGCCCCTTGGACGCGTGGATCGTCATCAGCCGGATCGCGTCGACCGCCTCCCCGCGCCCCTCGTCCGGGCTCTCGCGGTCGTCGAGCGTGTCGAAGCCGCGCAGCCGGCGCAGGAAGCGGCCGAGGCTCGGGAAGCGGCCCGCGTCGACGTCGAGGGCGAGGCCGAGCATCGCGCACAGGTTCGCGTGCGCGACCTCGCGCTGCGCAGGCTCGACCGCGGCCGGGTAGCGCGCGAACGCGTCGACCTGCGCGAGCGCCGCGTCGAGGAAGTCGTGCACCGGCCAGCGCGCCGACTGCTCGACCCAGCCCTCGAGCCGCGCGACGACCGCCGGCAGGTCGAACGGCGGCGGATCGCCCGGCGGCGCAGTGGCGGCAAGCGCGCGCAGGCGCGGCCACCAGTGGCTGGACGGCCGGACGACCCGGGCGGGGGGCTCGGCCATCGGGGCGTCGGGCGCGTCGTCGGTGGCGGGCGCGTCGTCGGCCGAGGTCGCCGTGTCCGGTGCGAACGCCTCTTCGGGCGGCCCGTCGTCCCCCACCGCGACCGAATCCGCCTGCGCCGGCGCACGAGACGCGATCCACCCGAGCGACGCGGCGTCGAGCCCGACCAGCGGCGAGGCGAGCACCTGCGCGAGCGCGAGGTCGTCCGAAGGCCGCCGCACGAACGCGAGCAGCGCGCGCAGGTCGCCGCCCTCGAGCGAGCGCAGCAGGCCGCCCGCGCGGTCGGAGCGCACCGGCAGGCCGCGCTCGCGCAGCGCGCGCTCGTAGGCCTCGAAGTGGGTGCGGCTGCGCACGAGCACGTAGACCTCACGCCAGGCGAGCGTGCGGCCCTGCGTGGCGAGCGCCGCGCGCGCGGCGAGGATCGCGTCGGCGATCCGCAGGCCCTCGAGGTGGCGCGTCGGCGCCTCGTCCTCGCGGTCCGAGGTGAGCCAGTCGAAGGCCGGCGCGTCGGCGCCGGTGGGCTGCGCGGCGGCCGCGTCGCCCGGCGCGTCGGCGTCCACAAGCGGCAGCCGCCAGAAGAAGCCGAGGCAGGCGTCGACCGCGGTCGCCTGCGGACGGTAGTGCGGCATGCAGCTCGGCAGGCACGCGTTGAGCGCGTCGACGATCGCGGGCGCGTTGCGCCGCGTCGTGTCGGTGCCGGCCACGCGTGCGCCGAACGCCTCGCGCAGCAGGTCCTTCGCGGCGTCGAACACGCGCGCCTCGGCGCGGCGGAAGCGGTAGATCGACTGCTTCGGGTCGCCGACGACGAATACCGAAGGCCGCTCGCCCGCGCCCGCGTAGGACTGCAGCCAGTCGGCGATCACGCGCCATTGAAGGCTGCTGGTGTCCTGGAACTCGTCGAAAAGAAGGTGCCGGTAGCGCCGGTCCATCCGGCACTGGACGTACGCGGCGGTCGCCGGGTCGCGCAGCATCCGCCATGCGATCGACTCGAGGTCGGCGAAGTCGATGACGCCCTGCGCGCGCTTGGCCTGGCGGAAGGCGTCGAGCAGGCCGACCGCACAGCGCAGCGCCGCCGCGTTGAGCCCCACGCCGCGCCATTCGTCGCGCAGCGCGCGGGCGCGGATCACCCGCGCGCAGAGCGCGTCCCACCGCGCGAGGACCGCCTCGCCCTCGCCGGCCGCGTCGAGCTGCCTCTTCTGCGTCGGGGTGAGCGGCGGCTGGCGCGGATCGCCCTCCTTCTTCAGCACGAGCTCGGCCAGCACGTCGAGCCATGCGCCGGCGGCGACCGGATCGTCCGACGGCGGCGCCGACAGGCCGACGAACGCGTCCGCGGCCTCGACGCCCTTCTTGCCGCCCTGCCCGAAGACTGGCGCGAGTGCCGCCATCGACGCGCGCAGCGCAGCGTCGGCCGCGACCGCACGCACGAAGCCGTCGACGTCGTCGACCGCGTCCGACGTACGGCCGCCCTGCGCGGCGAACGCACGGGCCGCCTCGCTCCACAGCGCCGAATACGCCTGCGCGCTGCGCTCGGCCGCCGCCTCCAGCGCCTCGATCGGCGCGTCGAGGTCGACGCCCGCGCCCACCGACCACTCGGCGCGCTGGTCGACGAACGACCCGAGGACGCCGCGCGTCGCAGTCAGCCCGATCTCGCGCACCAGCGCCTCGAAGTCGTCGCGGCGCGCCTTCCGGCCTTCGCCGTGCAGCCCGTCCAGCCAGGCGTGCCAGGCCTGCTGCAGCAGCGCCGCGCCGTCCTCGGTCAGCTCGCTGCCCTCGCCGGACTCGTCCGACAGCGGCCCGATCAGCGCGAGCGTGCGGAACCAGCGGTGGAAGGTGGTGATCTCCGGGCCGCGCGGATGGCACAGCACCGCCTCGTAGAGTCCGCGCGCGCGGACGGCGAGCGCGTCGGCCCGCGCCTCGCCGAGTCCGTACCAGCCGGCGAGCTTCGCGTGCAACGTCGCGTCGTCGTCGAGCGACAGCTCGCGCAGCGTCGTGGCCAGCCGCTCGCGCATCTCGTGCGCGGCGAGCCGGGTGAAGGTGACCGCGAGCACCTGGTCGGGCTCCGCGCCCTCGAGCAGCGCCCGCACGATCCGAGCGACCAGCAGCGTCGTCTTGCCGCTGCCGGCGCAGGCGTCGACGACCACGCTGCGCGACGGGTCGATCGCCACGCGGCGGAAGGTGTCCGCGTCAATCGGCACGTTGTCGAGGGTGTAGCGCTCGCCGGTGCCGCTCACGACCAGTGCCCCTTGCGGCACAGCCCGCGGCTCGCGCACCAGTCGCACTCGCTGCCGCAGGCCGCCATCGCCTCGCCCCCGTCGATGCGCGCGAGGTAGCGCGGCAGCCGTTCGCGCCACGCGGCGACGACCTCGTCCGCAGGCCTGGACAGCGGGACCCAGGCGACCTTGTCCCGGCGCAGCGACAGGTAGCCGCTCGCGACGACCTCGCCCGGAGCGCCGGCCATCCACGCGTAGAGCGCGAGCTGCGCGGCGCGGTCGGGCGAGGCGGCGAGCGCCTTCAGGCGGTCCGGGCCGCCCAGCTTGTAGTCGACGACGCGCAGGCCGGCCTCGCCCTCATCGAGTCGGTCGAGGCGGCCCTCGATGCGCAGCGTCCGTGGCCCGTCGGCGGCGTCCCACGCGACGGTGGCGACGCCCTCGCGCTCGCCGTCGACCCAGCGCCAGCCGGCCGCCGCGTCCTCGATCACCCAGTCGACGTAGCGCTCCAGGGTCGCGCGCCATTCGGCGATCTCGCCGAACGTGCCGCCGCCGAGCGCGCGCTCGCGCGCCGCGGCCGCGTCGGTCACCTCGACGAGGAGCGCGCGCACCGCCTCGCGCGTGTCCGGCCGCAGCGCGAGGCCGGCGTCGTGCGCGCGGCGGTGGAAGGTCTCGAGGATCGCGTGCACCAGCTCGCCGCGCTCGCGCACGCCGGGCACGTCGACCGCCTCGGGCGCCTCGCGCAGCCGCCACGCGTGCTGCGCGACGAAGCGGAACGGGCAGGCGACGAGGTGCTCGATGCCGCTCACCGACAGGCGCGGCGGCAGGCGCCCCGCCGGCACCGCCGGACGCGCGACGCGGGCCGGCGCGAGCATCCGCTCCACGCCGGCCGACGCGACGCGCGCCTGCAGCGGTTCGTCCTCGACGATCGCCTCGAGCCGCTCGATCCACGCGCTCGGGCGGGTGCCGTCGGTCGGGTCGCTGCGGCAGGTGATCGCGGTGACCCCGGGCAGGGCGAGCAGCAGCGCGAGGTCGCCCTGCTGGCGCGCGGCCGCCGACGACGCGGTCGGCAGCCCGAGCATCGCGCGCAGCGGCTCGTTGACCAGCGGCAGCGGCGGGGGCGGCGCGGGCAGCACGGCGTCGGAGGCGCCGAGCACCAGCACCGCGTCGACGTCGCGGCCCGCGGCGTCGGCGGGCGTCAGCAGCTCGACCGGGCTGTCGATCGCGCCGTAGAAGCGCCGGCGCTCGAGGACCATCGCGAACAGTGCGCGGAACTCGGCGAAGGTGACCGGCCGCGCGTGGCCGTCGCCGGCCGCCGCGCGGCGCAGCGCCTCGAGCAGCGTCAGCAGCTGGCGGCCGGCGGCGTCCGCCGCGAGCCGCTTCGGTGCACCCGCCCAGCGCAGCGCGCGGTCGAGCGCGTCGAGGTGCGCGCGCAGCGGCTGCGGGCGCGCCTGCGCGGCGGCGAACGCCTCGAGCTCGGCGAGCGCCGCGGGCGCGGCCTGTGCGTCGTGCGGCCCGTGCAGGCCGGTCCAGCCGCGCAGGTAGCGGTGGCGCGTCGCGCAGCGCTCGACCCACGCGCGCAGCGCGCCGTGGCGCGGCGGGCGCACGTGGCGCGAGTCGAGCCAGCCGAGCAGGTCGTCGTAGTAGCCGTCGCCGGCGACGACGTCGAGCCAGCCCATCGCCGCGGTCGCCGCGACCGTCGTCGACAGCAGCCAGCCCTCGCGGTCGTCGATGAGCACCGCGGCGCGCTCGAGCAGTGCGCGCACGCGTCGGGCGAGCCAGCGGTCGAGCGCGACGATCGCGACGCGCGGCGGCTCGGCCCCGGCCGCGATCGCCTCGGCGAGCCGCGCGTGCACCCACTGCGCGGCGAGCTGCGCCTCGCGCTCGCGGTCGGTCGCGTGCAGCACCGTCGGTCGCGGCCCGGACGGCGACGCCCGCCACGCGGCGCGCCGATCGCGCAGCGGCTGCGCCTCGACGTTCGCGAATCGTTCGGGCCAGGCGGCGCGCAGCAGCGGCGCGCCCCGGCCGATCGCGGTCCAGTCGGGCTCGAGGCGCAGCACGTTCGGCGACGGCAGCCGCTCGTCGAGCGCCGCGAGCAGCACCGCCTCGGACGGCTCGGGCGGCTGCCACGCGAGCCACGCGACGCGCGTGCCCCGCGCCGCCCACGCGTCGGCGAGCGCGCGCATCCGCGCGATCCCCTGCGCGACCGGGTCCGCGCCGTCGGCGGCGCTCGCCTGCGCGAGGCGCGCGAGCAGCGCCAGGTCCTCCAGCAGGCGCGATTCGGCTGCCGGCGCGCCGAACGTGTCGGCGACGCGGCGCACCCACGACGGATCGTCGAGCCGGCCCGCGGCACCTGCCTGCGCGAACGCGTCGAGCACCTCCAGCAGCCCGCCGGCGAATGCGAGCCGATCGGCGGGCGAACGCCGAAGCGCGGCCTCCCCGGTCGCGGCGTCCAGGGCGGCGAGCAGCGCCATCGTGCGCGCCAGGCGGTCGACCGGCACCGCGGGCGCGAGCTCGTCGGCCCAGGCCTCGAGCGGCCGGATCGGCGGCGGCGCCCACGCGCGGCCCGGCTCCCCGAGCCTGCGCTGGAGGGCGCGGCGCAGCGGCGCGACCAGCGACCCGCGCGGCACGACGATCGCGACCGGCGCAGCGTCCTCGGCAATCCAGCCGGCCAGCTCGCCGGCGGCCGCGTTCCAGAACGCGGCCGCGCCGGGCCCGCCGGGCGCGAACCGCCGGGGCAGCGCCGCGGCCCCGGCCGCGCTCCCGGGCAGGGTCGTCGCGCTCATCGAGCGCCCCGGGGGCGCGAAGCGTGCAGCATCGGGCTATGGTAATTTAGCCGAGAGGAGAGCCCACGCCATGTCCATCACCCATACCTCCGACGCCGCCTTCGAGGCCGACGTCCTGAAGTCCGACACCCCCGTCCTGGTCGACTACTGGGCCGAATGGTGCGGTCCGTGCAAGATGATCGCGCCGCTGCTCGACGAGGTCGCCCGCGACTACGGCGGCAAGCTGCGCGTGGTCAAGGTCAACGTCGACGAGAATCAGGAGATCACCGCGAAGTACGGCATCCGCGGCATCCCGACCCTCAAGCTGTTCAAGAACGGCGAGGAGGTCGCGACCAAGGTCGGCGCGCTGTCGAAGTCGCAGCTCACCGCATTCCTGGACAACAGCCTCTGATCCGTCGTACCATCTGAGGAGCGCGCGAGCGCTCCCGCCCGCAGCGGGCGATCCCCGGCACCCCGGCGATCGACCCCGCGGCGACCGGGCCCGGGCCCAATCAGCCCGACGTATCGCCCGAAGATTCTCCCGAGACTTCACCCGAGTCCTTCCCGGCACCCCGCCGGCACCCTCCGGAATCCGCCGGACGGGCACCGCCCCCGATCGGCCTTCGCCTCGGGCGGTCCCGCCGGGACGCTCCGCACCCATCGGCCGCACCCGGCCGCACCCCCACGATGCACCTGTCCGAACTCAAAGCCCTCCACGTATCGGCGCTGATCGAGATGGCCGCCGGCCTCGACATCGAGAACGCCAACCGCCTGCGCAAGCAGGAGCTGATGTTCGCGATCCTGAAGCGGCGCGCCAAGACCGGCGAGCAGATCTTCGGCGACGGCGTGCTGGAGGTGCTGCCCGACGGCTTCGGCTTCCTGCGAACGCCGGAGACCTCGTACCTCGCGAGCCCCGACGACATCTACATCTCGCCGTCGCAGATCCGCCGATTCAACCTGCACACCGGCGACAGCATCGAGGGCGAGGTCCGCACGCCGAAGGACGGCGAGCGCTACTTCGCGCTGGTCAAGGTCGACAAGATCAACGGCGAGCCGCCCGAGGCGAGCAAGAACAAGATCCTGTTCGAGAACCTGACGCCGCTGCACCCGGAGATCCCGCTGAACCTCGAGCGGGACACCAAGTCCGAGGAGAACTACACGGCGCGGATCATCGACATGATCGCGCCGATCGGCAAGGGCCAGCGCGGCCTGATCGTCGCGCCGCCCAAGGCCGGCAAGACCGTGCTGATGCAGCACATCGCGCACGCGATCACCGCGAACCACCCGAACGTGGTGCTGATCGTGCTGCTGATCGACGAACGGCCCGAGGAGGTCACCGAGATGCAGCGCTCGGTGCGCGGCGAGGTCGTCGCGTCGACCTTCGACGAGCCGGCCACGCGCCACGTGACCGTCGCCGAGATGGTGATCGAGAAGGCCAAGCGCCTGGTCGAGCACAAGAAGGACGTGGTGATCCTGCTCGACTCGATCACGCGCCTCGCGCGCGCCTACAACACCGTGGTCCCGGCCTCGGGCAAGGTGCTGACCGGCGGCGTCGACGCGAACGCGCTGCAGCGCCCGAAGCGCTTCTTCGGCGCGGCGCGCAACATCGAGGAAGGCGGCTCGCTCACCATCATCGCGACCGCACTGGTCGACACCGGCAGCCGGATGGACGAGGTGATCTTCGAGGAGTTCAAGGGCACCGGCAACTCCGAGCTGCACCTGAACCGCCGGATGATGGAGAAGCGCGTCTACCCCGCGATCGACATCAACAAGTCCGGCACGCGGCGCGAGGAGCTGCTGATCCCGAAGGAGCAGCTCACCAAGATCTGGATCCTGCGCAAGCTGCTGCACGACATGGACGAGCTCGCGGCGATGGAGTTCCTGCTCGACAAGGTCAAGCAGACCAAGTCGAACCAGGAGTTCTTCGACCTGATGAAGCGGGGTGGCTGACGAAGGGTTTCGAGCTGCCGACAGGCAGCGAGCTTCGTCAGCGGGCTGCGCATGCTTGCGCAGCCCTCCTGGGTCGAGAACGTGAATCCGGCGAGAGCCGGCTGACTCCCGCGCCCCCTCTGAAGGGTCGCTGGACCCCCGACCTCCCTCACGCTACAATCGAAGGCTTTTCACCCCATGGGAACGTGGGTGCGCGGGCGACAGCCGGGCCGGGCCCGGACGGTGCGCCCGGTCAGGCATCCGGCGACCCGCCGCCACCGAGGCTCCAGCATGAAAGACGGCATCCACCCCGAGTACCGCGAGGTCGTGTTCCAGGACATGTCCAGCGGCTTCAAGTTCATCACCCGCTCGTGCGTGAACACCCGCGAGAAGATCAAGATGGACGACGGCAAGGAATACCCGCTGTTCAAGCTGGACGTCACCTCCGAGTCGCACCCGTTCTACACCGGCGCGCAGCAGCGGATCAGCGAGACCGGCCGCGTCGAGAAGTTCCGCCAGAAGTTCGCGCGCGGCGGCAAGGCCGCCTGAGCGTGGGGTCCCGCGGGCCGGGACGCGCCGACGCGGCGCCGACCGCCCCGCCGATCCGGGACCCCGACGCCGCGGCCTCCCCGCACCCCGGGGCCGCAGCACGCGCCGCGACGCCGGCGCCCCGCAGGGCAGTCCTCGACTGCCCTGCGTCGTTTCCGGACGCACGCGCCCTCCGTGGCGATGGCGCGCCCGCTGCGCCGGCCGCAGGCGTCTGCTCTAATCGACCCCGACCGTGAAGCCCTTTCTCGTCACGACCCTGCAGGCCGCGAAGATGCCGCGGTGGCTGCTGCTGCTCATGTGCACGCTGTACGTCGTGCCGGGGCTGGTCGGACGCGATCCGTGGCGCTTCGAGGACGCTGCCGGCTTCGGCGTCGCGTGGACGATGGCGCAGGCCGTGCGCGGCGGCGCCGACTGGCTGATGCCCAACGTCGTCGGCGTGCCGATGCACGAGGAGGGCCCGCTGCCCTTCTGGCTCGGCGCGATCGCGATCCGCGCGCTGCCCTTCCTCGCGCCCGACACCGTCGTGCGGGGCGTCGCGATGGCCTGGCTCGCGCTCTTCCTCGTCTGCGTCTGGTACGCGACCTGGCTGCTCGCGCGCCGCCCCGAGGTGCAGCCGGCCGACCCGTTCGGCGCGTCGGCCTCGCGCAGCGACTACGGCCGCGCGATCGCGGACTGCGCGCTGCTGCTGACGCTCGCGACCTTCGGCCTGCTCGCCCGCGTGCACGAGACCACCGCCGAGTCCGCGCAGGTCGCCTGGGTCGGCGTGTTCCTGTTCGGCTGCGCGCTCGCGCTCGAGCGCCCGGCGCTCGGCGGCGCGCTCGCCGGCCTCGCGGTGGGGCTGACCGCGATGTCCCGCGGGCTGCCGAGCGCCGCCGCGCTGACGGTCGTCGCGCTGGTGCTGCCCGCGCGGGTGGGGGCGTTCCGGCTGGTCGCGCGGCCGATGGTCGCGGCCTTCGTGCCGGTCGCGCTCGCGGTCTCGCTCGCGTGGCCGCTCGCGTTGTCGGTCGCCGGCCCTGCGGCGGCCGTGCACCTCGATGCGTGGCTCGGCTGGAACCGCGGCCTCGTCGGCGGTCCGACGCGCGACACCCTCGCCTACGCGTTCGAGACCGTGCCGTGGTTCTTCTGGCCGGCGTGGCCGCTCGCCGCATGGGCGCTGTGGCGCTGGCGCGAGCGCCGCCTCGAGCCCGCGCTCGCGGTGCCGGCCGCGTCGCTCGCCGCGCTCGCGCTGCTCGCGCTGCTGTCGCCGCGCGGCGACGAGTCGTTCCTGCTTCCGCTGGTCCCCTCGGTCGCGATGCTCGGCGCGCTCGCGCTGCCGACGATCCGCCGCACGCTGATCTCGGTCATCGACTGGTTCGCCGTGATGACCTTCTCGCTGATCGGCGCGGCGCTGTGGCTGTACTGGATCGCGTTCCAGACCGGCTGGCCGCCGCGGATGGCGTTCCGCGCGCAGCAGTCGGTGCTCGGCTTCGCGCCCGAGGTCGACCTGTTCGAGGTGCTCGCGGGCGCGGTCGTCACGCTGGCGTGGCTCGGCCTCGTCGCGTGGCGGGTGTCGCGCCAGCCCCGCGCGATGTGGCGCTCGGTGATCCTGTCGGGCGGCGGCATGGTGCTCGCGTGGTGCCTGCTGATGACGCTGTGGCTGCCCGCGGGCAACCACCGCAAGACCTACCGCGACGTCGCGCAGCAGGCGGGCATCGTGGTCTCGGGCTCGCACCGCTGCGTCGCGACGCTCGGCATGGACGTCGCGCAGCGCGCGAGCTTCGCCTACTTCGGCCGCCTGAAGCTCGAGGACACGCGAAACGACTGCGAGTGGCTGCTGGTCGCCGACCGCGTGGGCTCGCCGCTCGATCCGGCGCTGGTGCCGGGCGCATGGCGGCAGGCCTGGCGCGGCCAGCGCCCCGTCGACCGCCAGGAGCAGTTCAGGCTGTTCCGCCGCACCGCGGGCTGACGCGGGCCCGTCGATGGCCGCGCCCGGCGCCACGCGCGCGATCGTCTCGCTCGGCTGGCCGATGCTCGTCGGCCAGCTCGCGGTGATGGCCAACGGCATCATCGACAACGTGATGGCCGGACACCTGTCGCCGCGCGACCTCGCTTCGGTCGCGATCGGCTCGTCGGTCTACTACGTGGTCTTCGTCGGGCTGATGGGCACGATCCAGGCGATCTCGCCGGTGGCGGCGCAGCAGTTCGGCGCCGGCCGCATGCGCGAGGTCGGCGAGACCTGGCGCCAGGGCCAGTGGCTCGCGATCGCGATGCTGGTGCCGGGTGCGCTGGTGCTCGCGTGGCCGCACCCGCTGCTCGACCTCGCGCGCGCCGAGCCCGAGGTGCGCGCGGGCGCGGTCGCCTACCTGAACGCGCTCGCGTTCGGGCTGCCCGCGGCGCTCTGGTTCCGCGCGTTCACGACGCTGAACACCGCCGTGTCGCGACCGCGGATCGTGATGGCGATCAACCTGCTCGGGCCGGTGCTCAAGGTGCCGCTCAACACGCTCTTCATGCACGGCAGCGACGCGCCGACGGCGCTCGGCCTGCCCGCCGTGCCCGCGATGGGCGGCGCGGGCTGCGGCGTCGCGACCGCGATGGTGTTCTGGATCTCGGCGGCGATCGCGTTCGCCCTGCTGCGGGGCGACCGGTTCTACGCGAAGTTCGCGCTGCGCGGCCTCGGCCGGCCGCGACGCGCGCGGCTCGGCGAGCTGCTGCGGCTCGGCCTGCCGATCGGCGGCACCTACCTGATCGACGTCAGCGCGTTCAACGTCGTCACGCTGCTGGTCGCGCGGCTCGGCACCGACGTCGTCGGCGGCCACGCGATCGTCGCGAACGTCGCGGCGACGATGTACATGCTGCCGCTCGCGCTGTCGGGCGCGGCCGGCGTGCTCGCCGCGCAGGCGCTCGGCCGCGGCGACGCGCGCGACGCACGGCGCGTCGCGTGGCACGGGCTGCGGCTGGTGTTCGGCCTCGGCCTCGCAGGCGCCGCGCTGCTGTGGCTAGGCCGCGAGACGATCGCGCGCGCGTACACAGACTCGCCCGAGGTCGCCGCGGTGTCGGCCTCGCTGCTCGGGCTGGTGGCCGCGTACCATGTCGTCGACGGGCTGCAGTGCGCGCTCGCGTTCACGCTGCGCGCGTGGAAGGTCGCGGTCGCGCCGATGGTGATCTTCGCGCTCGCGCTCTGGGGCGTCGGGCTCGGCGGCGGCGCCTGGCTCGCGTTCGATCGCGGGCTCGGCGCGGCGGGCTTCTGGATCGCGGCGGTCGCATCGCTCGCGCTCGCGTCGGCCGCGCTCGGCGTGCTGTTCGGTCGCGTGTCGCGGCGGCCCGCGCCGCGCTGAACGGCGCCGCGCCTCAGCGCAGCCCGATCGCGAGCCCGATCGGCACGAACACCACCGACGCGACGTTGCCGACCAGCACGATCGCCGCGACCTTGCCCGGCTCGCGACCGTAGCGCTCGGCGACCATGAAGTTCAGCACCGCCGGCGGCAGGCTCGCGAAGATGAACATCAGCCCGCGCTGCTCGGGCGACAGCGGCAGCCACGGGTCGATCGCCAGCGCCACCGCGAGGCCGGTGAGCGGGCACACCAGCGCGCCGAGCAGTCCGATGCGCCAGCTCGAGCGGTTCACCGACACCATCCGCACGCCCAGCGCGAACAGCATCAGCGGGATCGTCGCCTCGCCGACGAGCTTGAGCGAGTTCACGACCAGATCGGGGCGCGGCAGGTCGGTCGCGGCGACCGCGAAGCCCGCGACCGTCGCCACGTTCATCGGCGTCAGCAGCAGCTGGCGCACCGACGCCCGCGGGTCGACGATGCGCGCACCCAGCGTGAAGTGGATCGCGTTCGAGACGACGAACATCGCGACCGCAGGCGCGAGCCCGGCATTGCCGAACGCCAGCACCGAGATCGGCAGGCCCATGTTGCCGCAGTTGTTGAACATCATCGGCGGCACGAATGTCCTCGCCGAAACGCCGGCCGCGCGCGCGACGCCCCAGGCGAGCACGCCCGAGCCGAGCACGATCAGCGCCGAGGCGGCGAGCAGCCAGCGGTTGTCGGCGATGCTGAAGTCGCGGCTCGCGAGCGCCGAGAAGATCAGCGCCGGCGCGAACAGGTCCATGTTGAGCCGGTTGATCACCGACATGTCGGGCGCGTGCCGGCGCGCGTAGAGCCAGCCCACTGCGATCATCGTCAGCACCGGCACCATGATGCCGGCGATGCGCTCGAGCAGCGCGAGCGTCATCGACGCGCGCGCGGCCGCCCCGCCGCCCGGACGCGGCGCGGCGTCGTCGCGGTCGGGCTCACTCGGCGGCGGTCTTGAAGAAGTGCGCGCGGTAGTGGCGCAGCTCGTCGATCGATTCCTCGATGTCGGCGAGCGCGGTGTGCGCGCTGCGCTTGACGAACGCCTTCGCGACCTCGGGCCGCCAGCGCTTGCACAACTCCTTGACCGTCGAGACGTCGAGGTTGCGGTAGTGGAAGTAGGCCTCGAGCTCGGGCATGGTCCGCGCCATGAAGCGGCGGTCCTGGCAGATCGAGTTGCCGCACATCGGCGACTTGCCCGGCGGCACCCAGGGTCGCAGGAAGGCGATCAGCGTCGCCTGCGCCTCGGCCTCGGTGATCGTCGAGACCCGCACGCGCTCGGTCAGGCCGGAGCGGCCGTGGGTGGCGGTGTTCCAGGCGTCCATCGCGGCGAGCACGGCGTCGGGCTGGTGGATCGCGAGCACCGGGCCCTGCGCGAGCACGTTCAGGTCGGCGTCGGTCAACACGACCGCGACTTCGATGATCCGGTCGACCTCGGGCCGCAGGCCGGTCATCTCCATGTCCACCCAGATCAGGTGGGATTCGTTCGGAACGGGAGGCAGGGGGTATGACATAATTTTTGATCCGCCGGCATTGTCTCATGACCCCCCTCACCTTCACGCTGGCCTTCGCGGTCGCGCTGCTCGCCTCGGTCGGCCTGCGGCTGTGGCTCGCCTCGCGGCAGGCGCGCCACGTCGCGCGGCATCGCGGCGCCGTGCCCGCGCAGTTCGCCGAGCGCATCCCGCTCGCCGCGCACCAGCGCGCGGCCGACTACACGCTCGCGCGCACGAAGCTCGGCCTGGTCGAGACGCTGGTCGGCGCGGTGGTGCTGGTCGGCTTCACGGTGCTCGGCGGCATCGGCGCGATCGCCGACCTGCTGCGCGCATGGCTGCCCGACGCGCCCTTCCTTCGCCAGGTGCTGCTGGTGGGCGCGGTCGCCGCGATCGGCGGCGCGGTCGACCTGCCGATGTCCTGGTATCGGCAGTTCGGCCTCGAGAAGCGCTTCGGCTTCAACCGCATGACCCCGCGGCTGTTCCTCGCCGACCTCGCGAAGGGCACGCTGCTCGCGGTCGCCCTCGGCGCCCCGCTGCTCGTCGCGGTGCTGTGGCTGATGGAGCGCACCGGGTCGCTGTGGTGGCTGTGGGCGTGGGCGCTCTGGGTCGCCTTCAACCTCGCGGTGCTGGTGCTCTACCCCACGGTCATCGCGCCGATGTTCAACACCTTCGTGCCGCTCGAGCCCGGGCCGGTGCGCGAGCGCGTCGAGCGGCTGCTCGCGCGCTGCGGCTTCGCCTCGAAGGGCCTGTTCGTGATGGACGGCAGCCGCCGCTCGGCGCACGGCAACGCCTACTTCACCGGCTTCGGGCGCGGCAAGCGGATCGTGTTCTTCGACACGCTGCTGTCGCGGCTGAACGCCGACGAGATCGAGGCGGTGCTCGCGCACGAGCTCGGCCACTTCACCCACCGTCACATCGTCAAGCGCATCGTCGCGAGCTTCGCGATCAGCCTGGCCGGCCTGTGGCTGCTCGGCTGGCTGTCGCGCCAGCCGTGGTTCTACCAGGGCCTCGGCGTCACGCCGCAGGCGGGCGACGCGCTCGGCGGCTACGCGCTGCTGCTCTTCTTCCTCGCGATGCCGGCGTTCACGTTCGCGCTGCACCCGCTCGGCAGCTGGCTGTCGCGTCGCCACGAGTTCGAGGCCGACGCGTTCGCCGCTCGGCAGTCGAGCGCCGAGGACCTGTCGCGCGCGCTGGTGAAGCTCTACGAGGACAACGCGGCGACGCTCACGCCCGATCCGGTCCACTCGGCGTTCTACGACTCGCACCCGCCCGCCGCGATCCGGCTCGCGCGACTCGCCGCGCTGCGCGGCGCCGGCGGCGCGGCGCCGCATCCCGCCGCCGCCTGACCGCCCCACCGAGGACCGCGATGCACCTGCCCTCGAGCCCCGAGCACCTGCGCGAGCGCGACTGCGCGCCGCTGTCCGGCCGCGACGCGCTGAAGCCCGCCGAGATCGACGCGCAGCTCGCGGTGCTGCCCCGCTGGTCGACGGTCGACGGCGCGCTGCAGGCCGAGTTCCGCTTCGCCGACTGGTGGGAGACGATCGCCTTCGTCAACGCGCTCGCGTGGATGGTCCATCGCCAGGACCACCATCCCGACCTGAAGGTCTCCTACGACCGCTGCGTGGTGCGCTGGAACACGCACTCGGCCGGCGGCATCACCGTCAACGACTTCGTCTGCGCCGCGCGGACCGACGCGATCTTCGACGCGAGGCCCGGCGCATGACGCCGCGGGCGCGGTGAGCGCGCCCCCTGCGCACGCGACGGTGCTCGCCGCCCACGGGCGGCAGTTCATGCTCCGGACCGACGACGGCGGCGACCGCGTCGCGGTCACGCGCGGCCGCCGCGCCGACGTCGTCGCCGGCGACCGCGTCGCGTGGCGCGAGCTGGGCGCGGGCCAGGCGGTCATCGAGGACGTGCTGCCGCGCACGAACCTGCTGAGGCGCAGCGACGCGCGCCGCGAGAAGGCGCTTGCCGCGAACCTCGACCAGGCCGCGGTGGTGCTGAGCGGCGAGCCGCCCTTCTCCGAGGAACTGCTGATGCGCGTGCTCGTCGCGGCCGAGCGCGAGCGCATCGCCTGCCTGCTGATCGCGACCAAGGCCGACGTGCCGGGCGCGATGGCCGCGATCGAGCCGCGGCTCGCGGTCTACGAGTCGCTCGGCTATCCGGTGGTCCGCATCGCCGCGAAGGCCGAGCCCGACGCCACCCGCGAGCGGCTGCGCCCGCTGCTCGGCGGGCGCACGACGCTGCTGCTCGGACAGAGCGGCATGGGCAAGTCGACGCTGGTGAACCTGCTGGTGCCCGATGCCGCGCTCGCGACGCAGGCGATCTCGGAAGCGCTGCAGACCGGCCGCCACACGACGACCTTCACGCGCGCCTTCGACCTCGCGGGCGGCGGCCGGCTGATCGACTCGCCCGGCTTCCAGGTGTTCGGTCTCGCGCACCTGTCGACCAGCGAGCTCGAGCACGGGCTGCGCGAGTTCGAGCCGCTGCTCGGGCGGTGCCGCTTCCACAACTGCACGCACCGGCACGAGCCGGGGTGCGCGATCAGGGCGGCGGTGGCGTCGGGTGGGATCGACGCGCGGCGGCACGCGCTCTACGAGCAATTGCGGGACGACGCGGAGCCGGGCTGACCCCCGCCCCGCCGAGGCCTCAGCGCCCCAGCCAATTCGCGATCGTCAGCATCCCGAACAGCCCGACCCACAGCACCACCGCGCGCCACACCATCCCGACCGCGCTGCGCAGGCCGGCCGCGTCGGGCGGCGCACCGGTCCAGTCGAAGCCGCTCGGCGCACCGCCCGACAGCGACGGATCGGCGTCGAGCGCGGCGGCGTCGCCGCGGACCTCGGCCTCGATGCGCGCGTCGGCGATCCTCAGGCCGAGCGCGCCGCCGCCGGTCATCAGCAGCAGGCGGCGCTGCGCGTCGCCGCCGCGCACCGCCGCGGCTGCGCGCCAGCAGTAGACCGCGTCCTCGAAGTTGCCGACGACCGCGAAGCCCGCGGCCGACAGTCGCACCGGCAGCCAGTCGAGCCAGCGGTACGCGCGCACCGCGAAGCGGCCGTAGGGCTCGGGGACGCCCGGTCCGGTCGGCGCGGCCGCGGCGCCGCCCGTGACCGCCGCCGCGAGCGTGTCCGGGCCGGGCCCCGGGTCGCGGATCGCGCCGTGGCCGCCGCGCGCCCAGTGCTCGGCGAGGAACTGCGCGGCGCGGTAGAGCACCGGGCCGATCGCGCCGGGCAGCAGGATGTACCAGAAGAGCGGCCCGAACACGTGCCGGTGCGCGGCGACCAGCGCGCGGCCGATCGCCATCCGGCACAGCTCGTCGACCGGCAGCTCGCCCACGACGAAGTCGGGCTCGCGCTGGCGGATCCAGCGCTGCAGCGCCTGGCGCGCGCCCTCGCCGTCGCTCGCCGCGAGCGCGAGCTGGATCTCGGTGAACGCGTGGCTGAACTGCCGGAAGCCCACGGTGTGGTACAGCACCGCGACGTGCAGCGCGAGCAGCGGCAGCGCGCCGATCCAGCCGAGCACCGCCTCGGCGACGACGACCGCGAGCAGCGCCGCACCGACCGCGAGCGCCCACCCGAACGCGCCGTGGCGCCAGTGACCGGCGTCGGTGGTCGCGGCGATCGAGTCGGCGACCGATGCGGCCGCGGTGTGCACCGGGTTGTCGCGGGGCAGCGGGCGCAGCTGCTCGGCGACGAGCGCGAGGATCAGTGCGACGAATCCCATGGGCGGATGATACCGGGGCGCTCGCGCCGGCCCGGACGCCGGGGCGTGGCGCAAGGTGACGCGTCGTGGATCGGCCTCAGGCCGCGAGGAAGCGGTACAGGTTGCGCAGCATCGCCGCGGTGACGCCCCAGACGAAGTGCTCGCGCGTGCCGTCGGGCGCGGGCCACGGCATCGCGAGGAACGAGCGCTCGACGCCGTCGCTCCAGCGGTAGAGGCGCCGCTGGTGGTTGGCGGGATCCATCAGGAACGAGAGCGGCACCTCGAAGGTCTCGGCGACCTCGAACGCGTCGAGCGCGAGCACGTGGTCCGCATCGACGAGGCCGACCACCGGCGTGACCTCGAAGCCGGTGCCCGTCGTGTACGACGGCATCGTGCCGAGCACCTCGACCTGCGCGCGCGGCAGCCCGATCTCCTCCTCGGTCTCGCGCAACGCGGTCCCGACCGGCGAGCCGTCGTCGGGCTCGGTGCGCCCGCCGGGAAACGCGATCTGGCCGGCGTGCGACGACAGGTGCGCGGTGCGCAGCGTCAGCAGCACCGCGAGGCCGCCGGCGCGCGGCACCAGCGGCACCAGCACGGCGGCCGGGCGCGCGGCGCCCTCGCCGGCGCGCCAGCGGTCGTCGACGAACTCGGGCGTCCAGACCGGCGGATGATGGAACCGCTCGCGCAGCCCGTCGGCCGTCAGCCTCGCGGCGGGCACCGGAGGCAGGACGGGAACGGTGCGGTCGATCGGCGCTTCGCGCGGATCGGGGATCGAGCGACGTGCCGGCCGCGCGGAGGCGGCCGGATCGTTCGATCGGGACGGGGGGCGGTCGGTCGCGCTCACTGCGCGACCGGCGCCGACGTCACTGCGCCGTGCCGGCGGCCGGAGCGGAGGCGGCCGACGACTTGCCGGGCAGCTTTTCCTTGATCCGGGCCGACTTGCCGGAACGCTCGCGCAGGTAGTACAGCTTCGCGCGGCGCACGTCGCCGCGGCGCTTGACCTCGATCGACGCGATCAGCGGCGAGTACAGCTGGAACGTCCGCTCGACGCCCTCGCCCGAGGAGATCTTGCGGACGATGAACGACGAGTTCAGGCCGCGGTTGCGCTTGGCGATGACGACGCCCTCGTAGGCCTGCACGCGCTTGCGCGTGCCCTCGACGACGCTCACGCTGACGATGACGGTGTCGCCGGGCGCGAACACGGGCACGGTCTTGCCCAGTCGCGCGATCTCTTCCTGCTCGAGCTGCTTGATCAGATCCATCGATCGCTCCAAGACCATCGTGCGCCGGATTGTTGGAGGGGTCGGTCTCGCCGCGCGGGAGCGTGGCGGCCGGAATGCCCGGGCAGAGGATGGGAACCGGCGTCGCGCCCTTCAGGATCGAAGTGCCGACGCCGCAAAGCCCGCCATTCTAGCTCAATCCGCGCAGGAACGCTTCGTCGTCGGCCGACAGGCGGCCGTCGCGCCGGGCCTGCTCGATCAGCTCGGGCCGGCGCGCCGCGGTCGCCCGCAGCGCCTGCTCGCGGCGCCACCGCGCGATCCGGGCGTGGTGGCCCGACAGCAGCACAGACGGCACCGGCTCGCCGGCGAAGACCTCGGGGCGCGTGTAGTGCGGCCCCTCGAGCAGGCCGTCGGAGAACGAGTCGTGCAGCGCCGACGCGTCGTCGGTCATCACGCCGGGCAGCAGCCGGACCACCGCGTCGACCAGCGCGAGCGCGGGCAGCTCGCCGCCGGAGACGACAAAATCGCCGACCGACACCTCCTCGTCGACCGCGGCGTCGAGCAGCCGCTGGTCGATGCCCTCGTAGCGGCCGCACAGCAGTGCGATCGCAGGCAGCGCGGCGAGCTCGGCGACGCGTCGCTGGGACAGCGGCTCGCCGCGCGGCGACAGGTGGATCACGCGGACGGCCGGCGCGTCGGGGCGCTCGCCGCGGCGGGTGTCGTGCATCGCCCCGAGGCACGCGGCGAGAGGCTCGGGCAGCATCACCATGCCCGGCCCGCCGCCGAACGGGCGGTCGTCGACGCGGCGGTAGGCGTCCGTCGCGTGATCGCGAGGGTTCCAGCAGCGCAGCCGCCAGATGCCGCGCTCGATCGCGCGGCCGGTCACGCCGAAGCGCGCGGCGTGCTCGACCATCTCGGGGAACAGCGTGACGACCTCGACGTCCATCGCAGGCGTCCGCGCGGCGTTCAGCGCGACCAGTCGGCGCGCCAGTCGACGACGATCCGGCGCTCGGCCGGCACCGCCTCGATCACGTAGGCGTCGACGAACGGGATCAGCAGGCCTGCGTCGGTCGAGAGGATCGCGTGTGCGCCGTGATCGTCGACCGCGGTCACCGTGCCGAGCGCCTCGCCGTCCGGATTGGTGACCGCGCAGCCGACCAGGTCCACCCAGTAGAACTCGCCGTCGCGCAGCGCCGGGAAGTCCTCGCGGCGCACGCCGACCTCGGCGCCGCGCAGCGCGAGCGCCGCGTTGCGGTCGTCGCAGCCGACCGGCTTGGCGACGACGGTGGAGGCGTGGCGACGCGCCCGCTCGATCTCGAGCCAGCGGTCGACGGCGGCATGGGCGGGCGACGCGGCGCGCACGACGTGCCAGCGCGGCGCACGGGTCAGCGCGGTGTCGGTCGCGTCGGCGTACGGCTCGACCTTGACCCAGCCGCGCACGCCCCAGGCGTCGATCACGCGTCCGAGCGCGATCGGCGGGACAGTGCCGGCGGGATGAACGGGCTCGGCCACGGCCTGCGCGGGCGAGCCCTGGGCGACGACCCGGAGGGAGACGGCCGCCGTCAGGCGGCCGGCGCCTCGGCGGGCTTCTGCGCGGCGAACTGCTTGATCAGGCGCTGCACGGTCGGCGAGACCTGCGCGCCGTGGCTGCGCCAGTACTCGATGCGCTCGAGCGACAGGCGCAGACCCTGCTCGCCCTCGGCGGCGATCGGGTTGTAGAACCCGAGGCGCTCGATGAAGCGACCGTCACGACGGTTGCGGCTGTCGGTGGCGACGACGTTGTAGAAGGGACGGGCTTTCGCACCGCCTCGCGAGAGACGCAGGACGACCATCGGGATTCCTTGCAGGACTTTCCGGGAAACCCGCGATGATAGCCGATTCCGCCCGCCGGCGGCCAGCCCCCGGCCGCCGAGGGCGGGCGCTCAGCGCGCGGTCGAGAACCCGCTGCCGATGAAGCCGCTCGAGCGACCCTGGACCGCGCCGGGCGACGAGGTGTAGGCGCCGGCGACGCCGAAGGTCGACGGGCCGGCGACCGCCCCACCGAACTCGAACGGCAGCCAGCCGTAGCCGTGGTACACCGCGCGGCGCGGCATCTCGGCGACGACGACAGGCGGCGCCGGACGGTCGCGTCGCGCACGCTCGGTCTCGCGGTCGCGCTCCTGCTGGCGCTTGACGAACGCGTCGGCCTGGCTGCGCCAGTACTCGCGCTCGGCCTCGGCACGCTTGCGGGCCGC
Organism: Burkholderiaceae bacterium; assembly: GCA_044371545.1. Classification (GTDB taxonomy): domain Bacteria; phylum Pseudomonadota; class Gammaproteobacteria; order Burkholderiales; family Burkholderiaceae_E; genus UBA4615. The sequence continues at coordinate 4,022 of JBILTM010000041.1, read as the reverse complement.
CGGGTCCTGCGGCGCGAGGCCGTAGCTGCGGCGCTCCACCGCGCCCGCCGCGCCGGTGGGCGGCCGGTCGCTCAGCTCGAGCGTGCCGTCGGGCAGCCGCGCCTGGTAGATCGTGACGGACGGCGTCGACTCGACCGCGCGGCCGGCACGCGCGAGTTCGTCGGCCCCCATCGTGCGGGCACCGGCGGCGACCGCCGGCTCGCCCCGGCCCTTGCCGGCCTCCGCCGCACCCGCGACGCCGTGTCCGGCGACCGCGAGCGCCGCCACGACGCCTGCCGCCGAGACGACCTGTCCGATCTGTTTCACCTGGCACCTCCGCCGACCGCTTTGGTCGTTCAAGGTCCTGATTTTCCAGGACGTTTTCGATTCTAGCGGGTCGTCTCCGGAACGCAAGGCATCGCACCGGAGACGCGGGGGTCAGAAGAGCGAACCCTGCCGCGGCGGCGCGTCCGCCAGGGCGCCGCGCCCCCGCGCGGCAGGCCCGGCGCCGGCCGCGGCACGGCCCACCGGGTCGGCCGGGCGCGCAGGCGCACGGAACAGGTCGGTGCGCAGCGTCGGCCGCTCGCGGCCGCTGCCCCATCGCCGCAGCCGCGCATCGAAGCGCGCCCGGATCAGCTCCGCCCACGGCCCGTGCCCCTTCATCCGCCAGCCGAAGCGCGGGTCGTTGTCCCGGCCGCCGCGCAGGTCGCGCAGCCGCGCGATCACGCGATCGGCCCGGTCGGGGAAGTGCTCGCGCAGCCAGGCGTGCACCACCTCGACGAGCTCGAACGGCAGCCGCAGCACGACGTAGTTCGCGTAGCGCGCGCCCGCCGCGTGCGCGGCGTCGAGGATCGCCTCGATCTCGGGCTCGTTGACGAACGGGATGATCGGGGCGAGCGACACCCCGACCGGCACGCCCGCGTCGGCGAGCCGCCGGATCGTCTCGAGCCTTCGCCACGGTGCGGGGGCGCGCGGCTCGAGGATCCGCGACAGCTCGGGATCGAGCGTCGTCACGGTCACCATCGCGTAGGCAAGCCCGTCGCGCGCCATCGGCGCGAGCAGGTCCAGGTCGCGCTCGACGAGGCTCGACTTGGTGATCAGCGACACCGGGTGGCGCGTGCGCGCGAACACCTCGAGGCAGCCGCGCGTGAGCCGCAGCCGGCGCTCGACGGGCTGCCAGGCGTCGGTGACGGTGCCGATCGCGATCGGGTCGGGGCGGTAGCCGGGCCGTGCGAGCTCGGCCTCGAGCAGCGCCGGCGCCTCCATCTTCGCGAAGAGCCGCATCTCGAAGTCGAGCCCGGGCGACAGCCCGAGGTAGGCGTGCCCGGGCCGTGCGTAGCAGTAGACGCAGCCGTGCTCGCAGCCGCGGTAGGGGTTGATCGAGGCGTCGAAGCCGATGTCGGGCGAGGTGTTGCGCGCGACGATCGAGCGTGCCGCATCGGGCGTCACGACCGTGCCGGGCGCCCCGTCGATGTCGGTGTCGTCGGGCTCCCGCGCCCAGCCGTCGTCGACCGGCTCGCGCGCGTCGCGCTCGAAGCGGCCCTGCGGGTTCGAGACCGCGCCACGCCCCTTGTGAACGAACCGAACCGGCTGCATCGCCCCTCCGTCGAGACTGTATGTTCGTACAGTATCGACGGCGCCGCAAGGGCGGCGGCCCGCCTCAGCCGCGCCAGCGCAGCACCAGGGGATCGAGCCGGCGCGCGATCTCCAGCAGCCCCGCGCGCGCCTCGGGCGCCAGCGGCGGGAACGGCGCGCGCGGCGCGTCGCAGGCGATGACGCCGCCCTCGCGCATCAGCGCCTTCGCCGCGAGCAGCCCGCACTGCCGGTTCTCGTGGTTGATCAGCGGGAGCCACCGCGCGTACTCGGCGAGCGCCTCGGCGCGGCGCCCCGCGAACCAGTCGTCGAGGATCGCGCGGAACGCGTCCGGGTAGCCGCCGCCGGTCATCGTGCCGGTCGCGCCGGCGTCGAGGTCGGCGCCGAGCGTGATGCCCTCCTCGCCGTCCCAGGGCCCCTCGATCGCGACGCCGCCCAGCCGGATCAGCTCGCGCAGCTTCGCGGCGGTGCCGGGGACCTCGATCTTGAAGTACGCGACGTTCGCGACCTCGCGCGCGAGCCTCGCCAGGAAAGGCGCCGACAGCGGCGTGCCGGACACCGGCGCGTCCTGGATCATGATCGGGATGTCGATCGCGTCCGACAGCGTGCGCAGGAAGGTCTCGATGCCGGCCTCGGCGACGCGGATCGTCGCGCCGTGGTACGGCGGCATCACCATCACCATCGCGGCGCCCTGCTCCTGCGCGCGGCGGCTGCGCGCGGCGCAGATCCGCGCCGAGTAGTGGGTGGTGGTGACGATCACGGGCACGCGCCCGTCGACGTGGTCGAGGATCTCGCGGGTCAGCGTCTCGCGCTCGTCGTCGGCGAGCGCGAACTGCTCCGAGTAGTTGGCGAGGATGCACAGCCCGTCGGAGCCCGCGTCGATCATGAAGTCGACGCAGCGCCTCTGGCTCGTCAGGTCGAGCTCGCCGGTCTCGGTGAAGGTCGTCGGGACGACGGGAAAGACGCCGCGGTAGCGCGGCTCGGACGGTGCGGCCAAGGCGGTCTCCTCCTCGTGGGATGCCGCCGGAGTCTACGCGCGCCGCGGCCACGGGGCCGCAGCGCGTTCCGCACCGTCAGAACATCGCCTCTTCCAGCGCGAGCGTGCCCGCCGCGCCGTCGACGATCGAGGTGCGCAGCGAGGTCGCGCGGCTCAGCACATGGTCGGCGTAGAAGCGCGCGGTGCCGATCTTCGCCTTCAGGAACGCCGCGTCCTCGCCGCCCGAGGCGAGCAGCTCGGTCGAGCGCTGCGCCGCACGTGCCATCTGCCAGCCGGCGAGCACCGTGCCGCACAGCATCAGGTAGGGCACGCTGCCCGCGTAGGTGGCGCGCGCATCGGCCTTCCCGTGCGCGGCGAACCACGCGACCGCCGCCTCGAGCGCGTCCGCGCCCTCGGCGAGCCGCGTGCGGATCGCGCCGAGGTCGCCGTCCTTCGGCAGCGCCGCGACCGTCTCGCGCACGCGCTCGAGCACGCCCATCGCGGTGCGACCGCCGTCGCGGACCGTCTTGCGCCCGATCAGGTCGTTGGCCTGGATCGCGGTCGTGCCCTCGTAGATCGTCAGGATCCGGGCGTCGCGGTAGTACTGCGCGGCGCCGGTCTCCTCGATGAAGCCCATGCCGCCGTGCACCTGCACACCGAGCGAGGTGACTTCCAGGCTCATCTCGGTCGAGAAGCCCTTCACGATCGGCACCAGGAACTCGTAGAAGGTCTGGTTGGCCTTGCGGACCTCGGCGTCGGGCGAGGCGTGCGCCGCGTCGTACGCGGCCGCGGCGACGTAGCCGAGCGAGCGGGCGCCCTCGGTCAGCGCGCGCATCGTCATCAGCATCCGGCGCACGTCCGGGTGCCGGATGATCGCGACCGGACCCGGCGAGCCCTCGACCGCGCGGCTCTGCACGCGGTCGCGCGCGTACTGCACCGCCTTCTGGTAGGCACGCTCGGCGATCGCCACGCCCTGCATGCCGACCGCGAAGCGCGCCGCGTTCATCATCACGAACATGTACTCGAGGCCGCGGTTCTCCTCGCCGATCAGCCAGCCGATCGCGCCGGGCGCGGCCGCGCCGCCGCCGGCGGGCGCCACCGGGAACTTGCCGTCGCCGTAGAGCAGCACCGCCGTCGGGCTCGCCTTGATGCCGAGCTTGTGCTCGACCGAAGTGCAGTACACGTCGTTGCGGGCGCCCGGGCGGCCCTCGGCGTCCACCATGACCTTCGGCACGATGAACAGCGAGATGCCCTTGACCCCCTCGGGCGCGCCCGGCGTGCGCGCGAGCACCAGGTGGACGATGTTGTCCGCCATGTCGTGCTCGCCGAAGGTGATGTAGATCTTCGGGCCGAAGATCCGGTACGTGCCGTCGGGCAGCGGCTCGGCGCGGGTGCGCACCAGCGACAGGTCCGAGCCGGCCTGCGGCTCGGTCAGGTTCATCGTGCCGGTCCACTCGCCGCTGATCATCTTCGG
>JBILTM010000040.1:0-29424 GCA_044371545.1 Burkholderiaceae bacterium | reverse complement strand
GGCCCGCCCCCCGGACCCCGGCGGGCCCCCGCGTCGGACTGTTCGTGCATCGGAGGGCCGTTCACGGGCGCCGCCACTGTACCTCAGCTGGCATTCGCGCCGGTCCGCGACGCGCGCGGGCGTCGCGTCCGCGTCAGGCGGCGCCCAGCCACTGCTCGAGCTGCGCCGCGCTCATCGCGCCGCTCGCGCGCCGCAGCTCGCGGCCGTCCTTCATCAGCACGAGCGTGGGGATGCTGCGGATGCCGTAACGGCCGGCGAGCTCGGGCTCTGCGTCGGTGTCGACCTTCGCGAACTGCACGCGCCCGGCGAGCCGGCGCGCGGCCTGCTCGAACTGCGGCGCCATCGCGCGGCACGGGCCGCACCACTTCGCCCAGAAGTCGACGACCACCGGCAGGTCGTTGCGGGTCGCGAAGCGGTCCCAGGCGGCCGTCGTCAGCGCGACCGGCTCGCCTGGAAAGAGCGCGCCGCCGCAGCGGCCGCACTGCGGCGCCTCGTCGCGCCGGTCGGCGGGGATGCGGTTGACCGCCTCGCAGTGCGGGCAGACGGCGTTCAGGGTCTCGGTGCTCATCGAGCGTGGCTCTGGAAAGGGCGATCCCCGGGCAGGTGGGGACGGCGCCGCGCGGCGTCAAGCCTTGGCGAAGTCGCCGCGCTCCAGCGCCCACGACACCGCGATGCCGACGACCAGCCCCCAGAACGGCGCGCCGATACCCAGGATCGGCAGGTCGGCGACGGTGACCAGGAAGCTCGTGAGCGCCCCGAGCGGGAAGCGGTCGCGGAACGCGGTCGAGAACGATGCGTGCAGCACGCGCAGCATCGCGAGGCCGCCGAGCGTCACGATGAAGGCCTTCGGCGCAGCGAGCATCGCGGTGGTGAAGCTCGAGGCCGCGAGGCCGAAGGCGACGGCGAGCACGCCCACGACGATCGCGCCGGCGTAGTGGCGGTCGCGCTCGCCCGAGGACGCGACGATCGCGTTGGTCGGGCCGGTCAGGCAGGTCGACACGCTGCCGAAGAACGCGGTCAGGACCGAGACGGTGCCGCAGGCGAGCGTCACCACGTTGACCGGCGGCTCGTGGCCGGCGGCCTTCAGCACCGCGAAGCCCTGGCCGTTCTGGACGACGAGCACGGTGATCGCGATCGGCACGACGAGCTCGAGCATCACCGGCCACGAGAACGCCGGCGCGTACAGCGTCGGCGGGACGATCGCGAGGCTGCCGCCCTCGGGCCACGCGAGCGGCCCGCCGAGCGCGACCGCGGCGACGCCGACCGCCAGCGCGCCGATCATCGGCGGCAGGCGCTTCGCGGCGGCCGGCCACGCCGACAACGCGACGAAGGCGAGCACCATCGGTGCGGCGATCGCGAGGTCCTGGTGGACCGCGCGGACGAGGTCGAGCCCGAAGCTCAGGAAGACGCCCGCGACCATGCCCATCACGATCGGCATCGGTGCGACCGCGAGCGCCCGCCGCACCCAGCCGGTCAGCGCGAGCGCGGCGATCAGCACGCCGGTGACGACGAACGCGCCGAGCACCTCGGCGTGGCTGGCGTGCGCGAGCGTGGGGCCGACCAGCACGGCGCCCGGGATCGTCCAGAGGCACACCAGCGGCGTGCGGTAGCGCCATGACAGCGCGATCGTCAGCAGGCCGTTCACGAAGAAGGCGCCGAAGATCCACGAGGCGAGCTGCGAGGCCGACAGCCCGCCGCGCTCGCCGGTCGTCAGGATCACCGCGACCGGGCCGGTCGCCGAGAAGATGAAGCCGATCAGCCCGTTGACCGCCTGGCCGGGGCCGAGGTCGGCGAGCACGCGCGAAGGCGACGCAGAGGGGAACGCGGGGCGTTCGAGCAGCGGGGCGGGGGGCGGGGACGACATGGCGGAGGCGGCGGGTCGGCGGATGATACGGTGACGGCGTCCGGCGCGGGCATGGACCGCGCGCCCCGGCGTTGCACCAATCGGGGTTCGGCGAGGCCGGCACGGAGGCGGGATGATCGACGCGGCACGGTTCCGCCCGCCGCGGGCTTCTGTCCGACGCCCTCGGTGCCCGACGGCGTCGGTCGCAGCGACGCCGCCGGCCTCACCCGCGTGACCGGCGAGGTGCAGCCCGACGGCACGGTGCGCTCGGTGGTGATCGTCCGCTCGAGCGGGCCGAGCCGCGCGCACAAGCTGCTCGACCGTGCCGCGGCCGACGCGCTGGCGCGCCGCCGATTCCCCGCGGCGCCCGGCACCGCGCCGGCGACGACGAGCGTCGACTACCGCTGGACGCTCGACCGAGGGGTCGCGGCCGCGCCGCCCGCGGCGAGTCGCCCGTCGATCATCTCGATCACCCGGTCGCAGCGGTCCGCGATCCGCGGGTCGTGCGTGACGATCAGGAACGCGGTGCCCGACTCGCGGTTGAAGCGTCGCAGCAGTTCGAACACCTGCTGCGACGAGGCGGTGTCGAGGTTGCCGGTCGGCTCGTCGGCCAGCACGAGCGGCGGATCGTGCATCAGCGCGCGCGCGATCGCGACGCGCTGCTGCATGCCGCCCGACAGCTGCGAGGGCTTTCGATGCGCGGCGCCGGCGAGGCCGACCGCGTCGAGCAGCGCCTGCGCGCGGGCGCGCGCCGCCGCGTCGATGCGGCCGGTGCGGATCAGCGCGGGCATCGCGACGTTCTCGAGCGCGTCGAACGCGGGCACGAGGTGGTGGAACTGGAACACGAAGCCGAGCGTGCCCAGCCGCGCCGCGGTGAGGCCGTCGTCGTCGAGCGCGTCGATGCGCCGGCTGCGCAGCCGGTACTCGCCCGCGGTCGGCCGTTCGAGCAGGCCGATCAGGTTCAGCAGCGTGCTCTTGCCCGAGCCCGACGGGCCGATCATCGCGGCGAACTCGCCGCGGCCGATCTCGAGGTCGATGCCGTGCAGCACTTCGGTCTCGATCGGCGTGCCGACGTCGTACGACTTGCGCACGCCGCGCAGCGCGACGACCGGCGCGTCCGGATCGACGCCGGCGTCGGCGGCCGCGGGGCCGAGGGTCACAGCCGGATCGCCTGCGCGGGGTCGAGCGCGGCCGCGCGCCGCGCCGGCGCCACCGCCGCGAGCACGCCGGCGATCGTGGCGCCGAGCGCGACCCACGCGAAGGTGTCGAGCCGCAGCACGATCGGGAACAGCGGCTGGCCGTCCGCGCCCTTCACCAGCGCGGTGAACGCGACGACCATCACCCAGGCGAGCGCCGCGCCGAGCACCGAGCCCGCCGCGCTCACCAGCGCGCCCTGCAGCAGGAACACCCGCGTCATCTGCGCGCGCGAGGCGCCCATCGCGCGCAGGATGCCGATCTCCTTGCGCTTCTGCACGACCGAGACCACCAGCACGCTCGCGATGCCGAGCACGACGACGATCATCACGACGCCGCGGATCAGCCGGGTCGACATCGTCTGCGCATCGAGCGCCGACAGCAGCTGGCTGTTGGTCTGCATCCAGCTCTCGATCTCGTAGGGCAGCCGCGCGCGCAGCCGGCGCGCGACGTCCTCGGCCTCGAACACCTCGGTCACCGTCAGGTCGAGCTGCGTCGCGCCGCCGGGGATGCCGAGCAGGCTCTGCGCGGTGCGCAGCGGCACGTAGACGTTGCGCCGGTTCACGTCGCGCACGCCGACGTCGAAGATCGCGACCGCGCGCAGCGACTCGACGGTGTCGCGCCCGAGCGAGAGCGAGAACCGGTCGCCGAGCCGCACCCCGAGGTCCTCGGCGAGCTCGCGGCCGACGATCGCCTCGCCGGGGCCGAGCCGCGGCACGCCCTCGACGAGCTTGTCGGACAGCGCGGCGATCCGGTCGTAGCGCTCGAGCTCGATGCCGACGATCGCGACCGCGCGGCTGCCCTCGCCGCGCAGCGCGATCGCGGTGCCGCCGGCCATCGGCGAGACCGCGACGACGCCCGGCGTGCGTTCCAGGTCGCGCGCGAGCGGTGTCCAGTTGTCGATCGAGCGGGTGCGCTGCGCGCGCGGCTGCTCGCGGCTCGAGACGTCCGGCGCGGGCGCGGACGCATCGGCGCGCGGCACGGCGAGCCGGCCCGCGAGCGGCACGTCCTTGACCGGGCGGATCGTCAGGTGCGGCTGCACGCCGAGCGTGCGGCGGATGGTGTTGGCCTGCAGGCCGTCGATCAGCGCGGTGATGTAGGTGACGACCGAGACGCCGGCCGCGACGCCGACGACCAGCAGCAGCGTCTGCATCCGGCCCTCGAGCAGGAAGCGCACCGCGACGCGCCAGGCGAAGCCCATGGTGTGCGCCGCGCTCAGCGGCCGCCGACGGCCGCGCCAGGGTTCGCGGCCGCGGCGCCGGCGCCCGACGCTGCGCCGGGTGTGCCCGCACCGGCGCGCGTCCCGGCCACCGCCTCGCCGTCGCCTGCGGCGCGCGCCCGCGCGCCGGGCTCCGCGGCGAACGGATCGACGAGCACCGCGTCGCCGGCCCGCAGCCCGTCGACGATCTCGACGCGCTCGAGCGTGCGCAGCCCGGTGCGCACCGGGCGTTCGACGACGCGGCCGTCCTCGAGACGGCGCACGCGCGCGTCGAGCCCCGGGCCGATCACCGCGGTCGCGGGCAGCGTCAGCGCCCGCTCGCTGCGGCCGGTGGCGACCTGCATCGACAGCGTCATGTCCTCGCGCAGGAACGGCGGCGGCTCGGGCACGTCGAACTTCACCTCGACGGTGCCGCGCTGCGCGTCGACGCCCGGCGCGATCCGCGCGATCCGCGCGTCGAAGGGCCGCTGCGGAAACGCGTCGGCGAGTACGCGAGCCGGCTGGCCGAGGGCGAGCTGGGACAGGAACTTCTCGTCGGCCTGTCCGACCAGCTGCGTCGCGCCGCGCGGCGCGAACACGAAGAGCGCGCGGCCGGGCTGCACGATCTGGCCCGGGTCGACGGTGCGCGAGACGACGCGGCCGTCGGCGGGCGCGACGATCCGCGCCTGCGCGAGCCGCGCCTGCGCGAGCTCGAGCGCCGCGCGCGCCTCCTCGACGCGCAGCCGCGCCTGCGCGCGCTCGGTGCCGCCACCCGCGTTCGCGCGCTGCCCGGCGCGCGCCGATTCGAGCTGCGCCTGCGCGATCCGCACCGCGCGGTCGGTCTCGTCGATGCGGGCCTGCGAGACGTAGCCGCGGTCGAAGAGCTCCCGGCTGCGGCGCGCCTCGCGCTGCGCGGCCTCGAGCGTCGCCGTCGCCTGCTCGAGCACCGCGTCGGCGGTCGGCACGCCGACCTCGCGCTGCCCGGTGAGCCGCGCCTCGGCGAGCCGCAGCGCCGCCTGCGCCTGCGAGGCCTGCGCCTGCAGCTCGGCGGACTCGAGTCGCGCGAGCACGTCGCCCGCCTTCGCCGCGTCGCCCTCGCGGACCGCGACCTCGAGCACCCGGCCGGTGACCGTCGCGCCGAGCTCGACGCGCACCGGGGCTGCGACGCGGCCGGAGAACACCAGCGTCTGCACCAGCGGGCCCTCGGCGACCGCGACCGTCGCCATCGGCACGGGCCGCGTCGATGCGAACAGCGCGGCCGCGGCGGCCGCGAGCACGACGGCCCCCCCGGCCCAGCGCCACGCATTCATCGGGGTGATTCTACCGGCCGCGCGGACGGCGGCCGGTGCGCCGGATCAAGGTTCGACGACGTCGGGCAGGCGCGCCGCGTCGATCACGGCGGCGAGCTCGGGCCCGCGCACCGGCTTGGCGAGGAAGCCGTTCATGCCCGCCTCGAGGCAGCGCATGCGGTCGGCCTCCATCGCGTTGGCGGTCATCGCGACGATCGGCAGCGTGGCGCCGGTCGCGCGGATGCGGCGGGTCGCCTCGATGCCGTCCATCACCGGCATCTGCATGTCCATCAGCACCAGGTCGAAGGACTCGCGCGCGACGAGCGCGACCGCCTCCTCACCGTTGCCGGCCACGACCGACGCATGTCCGAGCTTCTGCAGCATCAGCTGCGCGAGCTTCTGGTTGATCGGGTTGTCCTCGGCGAGCAGCACCCGCAGCGCGCGCGCCGGGGCGGCGCGGTCCGGCCCGCTCGGCACCGCGGGCGTGTCCGCGGGGGCGGCCCCCTCCAGCAGCCGGATCGAGAAGGCGAAGCGGCTGCCCTCGCCGGGCGTGCTGGCGACGCCGATCTCGCCGCCCATCGCCTCGACGATGCGCCGCGTGATCGCGAGCCCGAGGCCGGTGCCGCCGAAGCGGCGCGTCGTCGAGCTGTCGGCCTGCGCGAACGCGTCGAAGATCAGGTCGAGCTTGTCGGCCGGGATGCCGACGCCGGTGTCGCGGACCTCGCAGTCGAGCCACAGCGCGCGCGGCTCGCCGGGCAGCGACGGCGCCGCGTCGCGCACGCCGACCGCGAGCGTCACCGCGCCGCGCTCGGTGAACTTCACCGCGTTGCCGAGCAGGTTCACCAGCACCTGGCGCAGCCGCACCGGGTCGCCGCGCGCGATGCGCGGCAGCGCGGCGCCGAGCTCGAGCCCCAGCGCGAGGCCCTTGCGCTGCGCCGACAGCGCGATCGGCTTGGCGAGGTGCTCGAGCAGCCCGCGCAGCTCGAAGTCGATCGACTCGAGCTCGAGCCGGCCGGCCTCGATCTTCGACAGGTCGAGCAGGTCGTTGATGATCTCCATCAGCGCGTCGGCCGACTGGCGCACGGTCTCGACGTAGTCGCGCTGCTTCGCCGACAGCTCGGTGTCGAGCACCAGGTCGGACATGCCGATGATCCCGTTCATCGGCGTGCGGATCTCGTGGCTCATGTTCGCGAGGAACTGGCTCTTCGCGCGGCTCGCGGCCTCGGCCGCGTCCTTCGCGTCCTCGAGCCGGCGCTCGAGCACCTTGCGCTCGGTGGTGTCGAAGATCACGCCGATCATGCCGGTGACCGCGCCGCCCGCGTCGGTCATCGACGCCTTGCTGTAGTACAGCGTGCGCGGCGTGCCGTCGGGCAGCGGCATCTCCATCTCGTAGGACTGGCGCGACGGCCGCGCGAGCAGCTCGCGGTCGCGCTCGATGTGCTCGTCCGCGTAGCCGTCGGAGAACACCTGCGCCGAGGTGCGGCCGATCGCGGTCCTGCGATCGATGTCGAACAGCCACTCGAGCGCGCGGTTCATGCCGAGGAAGCGGCCCTGCGCGTCCTTGAAGTAGATCGCGACCGGGATCGCGTCGAGCAGCTCGTTCCAGAAGCGCACCTGCTCGCGCAGCGTCGCCTCGATGCGCTTGCGTTCGGTGATGTCGGTGCGGATCGCGATGTAGCGCTCGGGGCGGCCGTCGGCACCGGCGAGCGGCACGATCGACGCGTCGACCCAGTGCAGCGCGCCGGACTTCGAGCGGTTGCAGATCTCGCCGTGCCAGACCTGGCCCGACGCGATCGTGCGCCACATCCGCGCGTAGAACTCGGGCGGGTGCACGCCGCTCGAGACGATCCGGTGGTGGGTGCCGACGAGCTCCTCGTGCGTGTAGCCGGTCAGCGCGCAGAACTTCTCGTTCGCGTAGAGGATCCGGCCCCCGGTGTCGGTGACGCTGACGATCGCGTGCTGGTCGAGCGCGAACTTCTGCGACTCGAGGTCGCGGCGCAGGTCGGCGCGCTGGCGCTCGGCGTCGGGGTCGGGGATGCGGATCGCCTCGTCGGCGTCGAGCTCGGCGAGCAGGCCGCGCAGCCCCCCGAGGGCGCGGGCGACTGCCGGCGGGACGGCGCCGGCGGCGGCCTCGCACGCGGCGAGCAGGTCGGCGAGCGTCGCGTCGTCGGACGCACCGAGGTGCCGCGCCAGCCGTGACGCGAGGTTCGGACTCATCGCGCTCCTCGGTACGCGGTGCCGGCGGCGCGCGGGCGTGGCGCGGGACGGGCGCGGTGGGCGGGGACGAGGCTCGAAGGGCGAGTCATGCGCTCGGTGGGTTCTCGGGTCGACCGTCGCGCGGGGGCGCACGGGACGCTCGGTCGATTATCGGCGGGCCGGCAGGGCCCTGGACCCGCGGTCGGTCGGGCCGACGCGCGGCGGACCTTCCGCGGCGCGTCGGCGCAAAAAAGAAGGCCGGTCACGATCGACCGGCCAAGGCTCCAGGGGAGGGAGAAGTTGGAGCTGGAGAGAGAACCCGAGGAGAGTCTGCCGAGCGGATATCTCGGCCTCGTGAAAGCGCATCACGCGCCGATGGCGTTGCGGTCTCGAACGTGTCTCGAGGCGTCGGCGTCACCGGCGTCACCGGCGTCGGCGGCGTCGGCGGCCCGGGGCCGGTCAGTCGCGGCCGGCGGCGAGCAGGCGGCGGCCGAGGCGCCCGAGGTGCGGGCAGTGGACGCCGTGCTCGGCGAGCGTGTGCCAGGTCCGGATCGCGTACTCGCGGTTCGGGCCGCGCAGGCCGGCGCACGAGGTCAGGCGCTCGACGATCTCGTCGTCGGTCAGCCGCTGGTACGACGAGCTGTCGTGGTTGGCGACGAAAGCGAGCGCTCGCACACGTCGGCCGTCGGCGAGCACCGCGGACAACGGACGGGCGACGTAGACGCCGCCGGTCATCTCGCGCTCGTACAGCGCGTCGATCGCGGCGCGGCGCGATTCCGGCCGCAGCCGGAACGCCATCCCGATGCAGGAGCCCCCGCGATCGAGGCCGAGCACGACGCCGGGCCGGTCGGGGGTGCCGCGGTAGCGGGTCGAGCGGATGCAGAAGGCGCGGTGGTAGCCGTGGACCTGCGCGAGGCCCGACTCGCGGAAGTCGAAGCCGGGGTCCCAGATCAGCGAGCCGTAGCCGAACACCCAGTCGGGCAGCGCGCCCGCGTCGACCGCCTCGGCGGTCTCGGCGATCGCGGCCGAGGGGGATCGGCTGTCGAACGACGTCATGATTCCAGGTTAACGGCCGGACCCGCCGGAAGGAACACAGCGGCGGGCGAACGTCACGGATCGCGCCACGATCGGTGTGCTACCGTGGCCCGATGGTCGATCGTGCCCCGTCGAGGTGCGGCCGATGAGCGTCGATCGCGTCTCGATCGGCGAACTCGAGGCCGCCATCAACCGCGCCCGCGCCGCGCAGCCGGCGGCCGGGCCGGAGTCGTCGCTGACCCTCGAGGTCGCGACGCTCGCGGCGTTGTACGGTCGGCTCATCTGGGAGCGGCGCGACGGGGTCGAGCTCGCCGCGCTGAGCGACGCCGAGCGGGTCGCGCTGCGGCTGTGGCTGCCGCCAGGCGGGCCCGGACGGGCGGAGGGCGCGGCCGGCGGCTGAACACCGGCCGTCGCCCAGGATCCCGGTCTCCGGTCGGTCAGCCGGTCTTGCGCACGCGCGCCGGCGGCGCGCTCGCGCCGGCCTTCGCGGTCGAGGCCTTCGTCGTCGCCGGCTTCGCGGCGCCGGCCTTCTTCGCCGCGGTCAGGGGCGCCGCGGTCCGGGGCGCCGCGGTCTTCGTCGCGGTCTTCTTCGGTGCGGCCTTCTTCGGTGCGGCCTTCTTCGCGGCGACCTTGCCGCCGGCGGCCTTCGCGGGCGCCTTGCCGGCGGGCGCGGCGACGGCCGTCCCCTCGGCGGGCGCGACCGCGTCGGCGTTCGCTGCCGCCCGGCCGCGCGTCGCGGCGACCGGCCGTGCGCCGGCGCCGGCCGCGGGCTTCGCGCCGGGCTTCGGCGCCGAGGCCTGGAACTCGAAGCCGACCTTGCCGTCGGGCTGGCGCACCAGGAAGGCCTTGAAGCGCCGGCGCGTGCGCGACGACACGAAACCGTCGAGCAGGTCGGTGCGGCCCTCGGCGAGCAGTTTCGACATCTGCGCGCGCTCGACCGGCTGCTGCAGGATCACCTTGCCCGAGCGGAAGTCGCAGGTGCGACCCGCGCCCACCGACTTCTCGCAGACGTAGCTCATGCCGTGCTCGAACACCTTCGAGGCGCAGCGCGGGCACGCGCCGACCGGCTCCTGCCCCGAGAAGTCGATCGGCTCGTCGTCGTCGCCGCCGTCGGACTGGCCGAAGTCGAACTCGAGCTTCCAGTCGGGCTGCACCAGCTTCAGGATCGCCGCGAACGGCCGGCCCATCTTGCTGCGAAAGCCCTGCAGCGGCCCGATCGTCCGGTCGCGGATCAGCTGCTCGGCCTCGGCGGGCTCGAGCAGCCGCGACGAGGGCGACTTGGTGATCGACCAGTCGCACGCGGTGCACGCGAAGCGACGATAGTTCTCCTTCGCGACGCCGCCGCACTTCGGGCAGGGTTCCTTCAGCGTCGCGTAGTCGCCGGGCACGTCGGTCGGGCCGTAGCCCTTGGCGCGCGCGACGATGTGCTCGGTCATCTCGGCGATCTCGCGCATGAACGCGTCGCGATCGAGCTGGCCGCGCTCCATCTGGGAGAGCTTGTATTCCCACTCGCCGGTGAGCTCGGGCATGGTGAGTTCGGCGACGCCCAGCCCGCGCAGCAGCGTCAGCAGCTGGAACGCCTTGGCCGTCGGGATCAGGTCGCGGCCCTCGCGGATCAGGTAGCTCTCGTTGATCAGGCCCTCGATCACCTGCGCCCGCGTGGCCGGCGTGCCGAGGCCCTTGGTGCCCATCGCCTCGCGAAGATCCTCGTCGTCGACGAGCTTGCCCGCGCCCTCCATCGCCGACAGCAGCGTCGCCTCGTTGAAGCGGGCGGGCGGGCGCGTCGCGAGCGCGAGCGCCTCGATCGCGTCGGTGCGCACGACCTCGTCGGGCTCGACCGCGACCAGCGTGCCGCTCGAAGCCTCCTCGGCGTCCTTGTCCTTGCCCGCGGCGGCTTTCGTCTCGACGACCGCCTCGCGCCCGTAGATCGCAAGCCAGCCGGCGTTGACCAGCACCTTGCCCTCGGTCTTGAACGCATGCATCTCGACCGTGGTGATCCGCGTCGTGATCCGGTACTCGGCCGACGGGAAGAACACCGCGAGGAAGCGCTTGACGACCAGGTCGTAGATCTTCTGCTCGGCGTCCGACAGCGCCTTGGGCGCGAGCAGCGTCGGGATGATCGCGAAGTGGTCCGAGATCTTCGAGTTGTCGAAGATCCGCTTGTTGCCCGGCTTGATCCAGTCGTTCTTCAGCACCTGCCGCGAGAACTGCCCGTACGGCGGGACGTCGCCGAGCATCTCCATCGTCTGGTGCACGGTGCCGACGTAGTCCTCGGGCAGCGCCTTCGAGTCGGTCCTCGGGTAGGTGAGGACCTTGTGCTTCTCGTAGAGCGCCTGCGCGAGCGACAGCGTGGTCTTGGCCGAGAAGCCGAAGCGGCCGTTCGCCTCGCGCTGCAGGCTGGTCAGGTCGAAGAGGGCGGGCGCGGCCTGGGTGGACGGGCGCGACTCCTCGCTGACCGTGCCCGGCTTGCCCTCGCAGGCGGCGACGATCGCACGGGCCTTGGCCTCGTCCCAGATGCGCTCGGGGCGCAGGTCGGCGTCGGCGGGGTTGCGCTGGAACGCCGGGTCGAACCAGCGGCCCTCGTAGGTGCCGGCCTTCGCGCCGAAGGTCGCCTTGACCTCGAAGTAGGCGCGCGGCAGGAACTTGCGGATGCGCTCCTCGCGCTCGACGACGATCGCGAGCGTGGGTGTCTGCACGCGGCCGACGGTGGTCAGGTAGAAGCCGCCGTCACGCGAGTTGAACGCGGTCATCGCCCGCGTGCCGTTGATGCCGACCAGCCAGTCGGCCTCGGAGCGGCAGCGGGCGGCGTCGGCGAGCGGCAGCATCTGGGTGTCGTCGCGCAGCCGGGCGAAGCCCTCGCGGATCGCGCCGGGCGTCATCGACTGCAGCCACAGGCGGCGGATCGGCTGCCGGGCCTTCGCGTGCTGGACGATCAGCCGGAAGATCAGCTCGCCCTCGCGGCCCGCGTCGCAGGCGTTGATCAGCGCGTCGACGTCCTTGCGCTTGATCAGCCGGGTCAGCAGCTTGAGCCGCTCGGCGCTCTTCTCGATCGGCTTGAGGTCGAACTCCGGCGGGATGACCGGCAGGTGCGCGAACGACCACTTGCCCCGCTTGACCTCGTACTGCTCCGGCGCCGCGATCTCGACCAGGTGGCCGACCGCCGACGAGAGCACGTACGCGTCGCTCTCGAAGTAGTCGCCCTGCTTGGCGAAGCCGCCGAGGACCCGCGCGATGTCCGCGGCCACGGAAGGCTTCTCGGCGATGATCAGGGCTTTTCCCATCGGATCCTGGAAGGGGGCGACGCGGCCGCCTGCAGAGGTCGTCTACAAGGGGTCGAGCCATTTCGGGGGGCGCCAATCATATGAGCCGGATCGACGCGGGTGCAAGTCAGCCGATGGGTGGAGGTCGGACCACCCGGCCGTCCGGGAGCCGCTGGAGGCGACCTGCGAGCTCGAGGACGACCAGCCGCGCGCCGAGCTCGCCGGCCGGCAGCGACAGGTGCTCGGCGAGCAGGTCGGGCAGCACCGGCTCGTGGCCGAGGGCCGCCAGGATCGGGTCGCTGTCGGGCAGCTCGATCCGCTCGGTGAGGACCTTGGGATGGGAGTGATCGCTCGCTGTCATGGGGCGGGTCGCAGGGTCGAGCGGGTGCTCGACCGCGGGCAGTTCGGCGAGCACGTCGTCCACCGATTCGACCAGCACCGCGCCCTGCCGGATCAGCGCGTGGCAGCCGCGCGCGAGCGGCGAATGGATCGAGCCCGGGATCGCGAAGACCTCGCGACCGAAATCCCCCGCCTGGCGCGCGGTGATCAGCGAGCCGCTCTGCAGCGCGGCCTCGACGACCAGCACGCCGTGCGACAGGCCGGCGATCAGCCGGTTGCGCCGCGGGAACTGGCCGGGGGAGGGCTCGGTGCCGAGCGGCAGCTCCGACACCACCACGCCGTCGGCGGCGACGCGTGCGGCGAGGCCGCGGTGGCGCGACGGGTAGACCACGTCGGCGCCGGTGCCGAGCACCGCGATCGTGCCGGCGCCGCCGGCGAGCGCGCCCTCGTGGGCGGCGCCGTCGATGCCCAGCGCGAGGCCGCTGGCGATCGCCCAGCCGGCCTCGGACAGCGCACGCGCGAACGAGCGGGCGTTCGCGAGGCCGCCGGCGGTGGGGTTGCGCGAGCCGACGATCGCGACCGCGGGCCGCGCCAGCACCTCGCGCATGCCGACCGCGTACAGCAGCGGCGGCGCGTCGGCGATCCGCAGCAGCTGCGCCGGGTAGTCGGCGTCCGCCATCGTGACCAGGTGGTGGTCGTCGGCCTGCGCCCACGCCAGCGCGCGCTCGACGCGACGTTCGCGCTCGGGATCGCGGTGGCGAAGCGCGGCGGCGAGCTTCGGGCCGGCGACGTCGTCGAGCAGCCCGCCCGCCGACTCGAAGATCGCGTTCGGCAGGCCGAAGGCCTCGAGCAGCGTGCGCGCCGCGACCGGGCCTGCGCCCGGCGTCAGCGCGAGACGGAGCCAGCAGGCGAGATCGTCGGCATCGCCCGGTTCGAGCGGCACGGCGGGACCCCCCGCTGGATCAGGGGTTGGTGACGGTCGCCCCGATCGAGATCGGCTGCGCCGCGGCGACGACGAGGCCATAGGAGACCTTGTCGAACACCCGGAACACCAGCAGCTGGCCGATCGACTCGTTCGGCAGCTTGACCGGTTCCTTGGTCTGCCGATCGACGATCAGCCGGCCGGTGCTCTGCACCGCCAG
This sequence comes from Burkholderiaceae bacterium, assembly GCA_044371545.1. Classification (GTDB taxonomy): domain Bacteria; phylum Pseudomonadota; class Gammaproteobacteria; order Burkholderiales; family Burkholderiaceae_E; genus UBA4615. The sequence goes on along the minus strand of JBILTM010000040.1, from coordinate 15,928 downwards.
CACGTTGCCGACCTCGAGGCCCTGCGCCTTGCCGACCGACATCGCGACCACGCTGTACTTGCCGACCTGGTCGACGCCGCGGTAGACCGAGACGATGCGGCCGTCCACCGGACCCGACGGCGGCCGCGGCGCGAAGCTGGGCACGCCGGCGCGCTCGGCGGGCATCAGCCGGTCGCCCTCGCCGACTTCCTCGGCCGTGCCCTGGATGCGCAGCGTCGCCGGATCGCCCTTGCGGATCATCGACGCGGTGCCGACGTAGAGCGTCTCCCAGGCGAGCGGCTGGCGCGTCGCCGGGTCGACCAGCGGCTTGGCCGGGCGGTAGACGTGCCAGTCGGTGACCGACTCGTCGGTGATGCCGCGCGCGTAGGCGAGGTCGCCGCGGCTCAGGTAGACGCGGCCGTCCTGCGTCGCGACGATCCGGGGATGGGTCTTCAGGCCCTGCTCCTCGACGATCAGCGGCCGGTTCAGGAAGACCTGGATCGCCGACAGGTTCATCGTCGGGATCGCGGAGCGGTCGAGCGGCGCGGAGCGGACCATCGGCTCGACGCGGGTCGCGCGATCGCCGGCACCGCTGCCGCCCGCCTGAGCGAGCGTGTCGACCGAGCGGCCGAGGCGCAGCCGCGGCTGGTCGCCGGAGCGGTCGAGGTAGACGACATCGCCGGGGTAGATGAGGTGCGGGTTGGCGATCTGGTCCTTGTTCAGCTGCCAGATCTCGGGCCAGCGCCACGGGCTCTTCAGGAACTTGCCGGAGATGTCCCAGAGGGTGTCGCCGCGCACCACGACGTGCTTGTCGGGCGCATCGGGCGCGAGCTCGAGCGGGCCGGTGGCCGGCTGGGCCGCCGCGGCGCCCGCGGCCAGCAGGGCCGCGCAGCCGAGAACCCACGTGATAGACTTTTTGAGCATGTTCGCGCTGCCTCGTCCGCGTCCTGGAGTGCTGCCCGCCGCACGTCGCGCGGCACCCGCACGAAGCTGCGGCAGCGCCACGGTTTTCCCGATAGTACGTTGATTTCGCACTCGTTTCGCCACCCCGAGGGCGAACGGTAGGTCTAGACCGATGGCCGTACTTGACATCCTCCGCTACCCCGACGCGCGGCTGCACACGGTCGCGAAGCCGGTCGCGGTCGTCGACGATCGCATCCGCAGGCTCGTCGTCGACATGGCCGAGACGATGTACGCCGCGCCGGGCATCGGCCTGGCCGCGACGCAGGTCGACGTGCACGAGCGCGTGATCGTCATCGACACCTCCGAGACCAAGGACAACCTGCTCGTCTTCATCAACCCGGAGATCGTGTCGAGCTCGGCCGAGAAGCAGGCCTGCGAGGAGGGCTGCCTGTCGGTGCCCGGCATCTACGACGAGGTCGAGCGCCCCGAGCGGGTCCGCGTGCGCGCGCTGGACGAGCGCGGCGAGTCCTTCGAGATGGACGCCGAGGGCCTGCTCGCGGTCTGCCTGCAGCACGAGATGGACCACCTGCAGGGCAAGGTGTTCGTGCAGTACCTGTCGCGCCTGAAGCAGAGCCGGATCAAGAGCAAGATGGCCAAGCTCGACCGGCAGGTCGCCTGATCCCGCCGTCCCCGCGCGCCGAGGCGCGCTCCGCACCCCTCGCGCGATGAGGCTGGTCTTCGCCGGCACGCCGGTCTTCGCGCAGCGCGCGCTCGAGTCGCTGGTGTCGGCCGGCCACGAGGTCGGGCTGGTGCTGACTCGGCCCGACAAGCCCGCGCAGCGCGGCCAGAAGCTCGTCGCGAGCCCGGTCAAGCAGTGGGCGCTCGCGCACGGCCTCGAGGTCTGGCAACCGCGCACGCTGCGCGAGCCGGACGCCCGGGCGCGGTTGCGCGAGGCGGGCGCCGACGCGATGGTCGTCGCGGCCTACGGCCTGCTGCTGCCGCCCGAGGTGCTGGAGATCCCGCCGCACGGCTGCCTCAACATCCACGCGTCGCTGCTGCCGCGCTGGCGCGGCGCGGCTCCGATCCAGCGTGCGATCCAGGCCGGCGACGCGCGCACCGGCATCACGATCATGCAGATGGACGCGGGGCTCGACACCGGCCCGATGCGGCTCGTGCGCGTGCTGCCGATCGGCCCGCGCGACACCGGCGCGACGGTGCACGACGCGCTCGCCGCGCTCGGCGCCGAGGCGATCGTCGAGGCGCTCGCGCGGCTCGCCGCGGGCACGCTGCCGCTCGAGCCCCAGCCCGCCGAGGGCGTCACGCACGCGGCCAAGCTGACGAAGGCCGACTCGCCGATCGACTGGAGCCGGCCGGTGCGCGCGATCGTCGACCAGGTCCGTGCGTTCGACCCGGTGCCGGGCTCGAGCGCCGAGCTCGAGCACGTGCCCGGCACGACGCTGAAGGTCTGGAAGGCCGTCCCCGACGCGCGGCCGACGCACCGCGCGGCGCCCGGCACCGTGCTCGCGGCCGGCGACGGCGCGATCGTCGTCGCGGCCGGCGACGGGGCGCTCGCGCTGCTCGAGCTGCAGCGGCCCGGCGGGCGCCGGATGGCGACGCGCGAGTTCCTCGCCGGCTTCCCGGTGCGTCCCGGCGACCGGCTGCGGCCGCCCCCCGAGTGAAACCCTCCCCGCCGTCGGACCCGGTGTCCGGCGCGTCCCGGCCGCACGCCCCCGTGTCCCCGGAGGCCGGCCCGGCCGACACGCGCCCCGACCGCGCGCCGCTGTCGCGCGAGATGCTCGCCGCGGCCGAGGCGCTCGGCGACCTGCTCGCCGGCCACCGGCTGCCGGACGCGCTCGCCACGCGCACCGCCTCGCTGCCCGCGGCCTCGCGCGCGCCGGCCCGCGACATGGCCTACCACGCGGTGCGTCGCCTCGGTCGCCTGCAGGCGATCGCCGCGCGGCTCAACACTCGCCGTCCGATGCCGCGGATGGCCGCGCTGCAGCTGGTCGCGCTCGCGCAGCTGCTCGAGCCGATCCGCCCGGCCGCGATCGTCGTCGACCAGGCCGTCGCGGCCGCGCGCAGTCTGTCGCGCGGACCCGGGGGCGCCGCGGCCGGCTTCCTCAATGCGACGCTGCGCCGCTTCGGGCGCGAGCGCGACTCGCTCGTCGCGGCGACCGACGCCGACCCGGTCGCGCGCTGGGACCACCCCGCCTGGTGGCTGGAGATGCTGCAGCGCGCCTGGCCGGACGACTGGATGCGGATCGCCGAGGCCGGTGCGTCGCAGGCACCGCTCGTGCTGCGGGTCAACCGGCGCCGGGCGACGCCCGAGTCGGTCGCCGCACGGCTCGCTCAGGCCGGGCTGCCGAGCCGCCCGGTCGGGCCCGAGGCGCTCGCGCTCGAGCGCGCGGTGCCGGTCGACGCGATCCCCGGCTTCGCCGACGGCGAGGTGTCGGTGCAGGACGCCGGCGCCCAGATGGCCGCGCACCTGCTCGACCTCGCCGACGGCCATCGGGTGCTCGACGCCTGCGCCGCGCCCGGCGGCAAGGCCGCCCACCTGCTCGAGCTCGCCGAGGTCGACCTGCTCGCGCTCGACGTCGACCCGGCGCGCTGCGCGCGGATCGACGCGACGATGCGCCGGCTGCGGCTGCCCGCGGGCGCCGGGCGCATCGAGGTGCGGGCGGCCGACGCGGCGCGTCCCGAAGGCTGGTGGGATGGCCGGCCGTTCGACCGCATCCTGCTCGACGCACCGTGCAGCGCGTCCGGGATCGTGCGCCGGCACCCGGACGTGCGCTGGCTGCGTCGCCGTGGCGATATCGCCACACTCGTCCTCCAGCAGCGGCGGATGCTGGAGGCGCTTTGGCCGACGCTGGCACCGGGTGGTAAATTGCTCTACGTCACCTGCTCGGTGTTCCCCGACGAGGGCGAGGCGGTGGTCGATCGCTTCGCCGCGGGTCGCGCCGACTGCGTGCGCCTGCCGCTCGACTGGGTCTGGCCCGACGGTCGCAGGGAGCCGGTCGCCCAGTTGCTGCCGCAGTCCGGGGCAACGCGCGAGCATGACGGCTTCTTCTATGCCTGCCTGACCAAACGCCAGTGAAGCGACGCACCGCCATCGCGGCGCTGTCGACGGCAGCGCTGCTGGCCTGGTTGCCCGCCGCCCGTTCCGCCGACACGATCGACGTGCTCAACGTCGGGATCGAGCCGTCCACCGACGGCGAGGCCTGGCTGCTGTCGGCCGACTTCTCGCTGGCGCTCACCCCGCAGCTGGAGGACGCCGTGAACAAGGGCGTGCCCCTGTACTTCCTGGTCGAGTTCGAGCTGCTGCGCCCGCGCTGGTACTGGTGGGACGAGCGCACCGCATTGGCGACGCAGACGCACCGGCTGTCGTACCACGCGCTGACGCGCCAGTACCGGGTGCTGCTGAACGGGGTGCCGCAGGCCTTCGGCACGCTCGCCGACGCGCTCGACGCGATGTCGCGGCTGCGCGGCTGGCGGGTGATGCCGCGCGACCGCGTCCGGGGCGGCACGCCTTACGAGGGCTGGGTGCGGCTGCGGCTGGACACCGCGCAGCTGCCCAAGCCCTTCCAGATCTCCGCGCTGACCAACCGGGACTGGAACCCGCAATCGGAATGGAAGCGGTTCCCCTTCACGCCGTAGACGGCTCGCGACGCGCGGTCACTCGCGCGCTGCGCTACGCCCTCTTCGTGTCGGTCGCGCTCGCGGCGGTGCTGCTGGCGATGCTCGCGGTCGCGAGCGGCAACGACCGCCTGCTCGAGAGCCACTACGGGCTGCTGCTCGGGCTGAACATCGCGATCGGCGTGGCGCTGCTGCTGCTCGCGCTCGAGCTCGCGCGACGGCTGTGGCAGCGCTGGCGCGCTGGGCTGTTCGGCACGCGGCTGATGGTGCGGCTCGCGGTCGCGTTCATCGTGATGACGCTGGTGCCGGTGGGGCTGATCTACGCGGTGGCGGTTCAGTTCCTCGGCCGCTCGGTGGAGTCCTGGTACGACGTGCCGATGGAGCGCGCGCTCGAGTCGGGCCTGACCCTCGGCCGCGCCTCGCTCGACTCGCTGCTCGCGGACCTGCAGTCCAAGACGCGCTCGATGGCCGCCGAGCTCGCCGACGTGCCGCAGGGCCAGTGGGCGCAGGCGCTGAACCGGATGCGCGAGCGCGTCGGCGCGCAGGAGGCGCTGATCGTCACCGGCAGCGGGCGGATCGTGCTGTCCTCGGGCGGCGCCTTCGCGAGCCTGGTGCCCGACCTGCCGTCGCCGGCCGCGCTGCGCACCGCGCGCGGCGCGCGGCTCTACTCGGCGGTCGAGCCGACCGAGGCGAACGCCAACGGCGAGGCGCGCGGCCTGAAGCTGCGCGTGATCCAGTCGATCCCGCTCGGCGGCCAGCTCGGCGAGGAGCTGCGGCTGCTGCAGCTGGTGCAGCCGGTGCCGCCGCTGCTCGCCGAGAACGCCGAGGCGATCCAGCAGGGCTGGCGCGACTACCAGCAGCTGTCGCTGTCGCGCGCCGGGTTGAAGCGCATCTTCCGGATCACGATGACGGTGACGCTGCTGCTGACCGTCTTCTCCGCGATCGCCGCGTCGTTCCTGCTCGCCGGCTGGATGACCGGGCCGCTGTCGATGCTCGCCGCCGGCACGCGCGCGGTCGCGACCGGCGACTTCCGGCCGGTCAAGGACTACGCCGGGCGCGACGAGCTCGGCATGCTCACGCAGTCGTTCAACGCGATGACGCGCCAGCTCGAGGAGGCGCGCGCGCTCGTCGAGCGCAACCAGCAGGAGCTCGAGCGCGCGAACGCGCGGCTCGCGAGCGTGCTCGCGAACCTGACCGCCGGCGTGATCGTGCTCGACGAGGACTTCCGCGTCTCGCTCGCGAACGTCGGCGCCGAGACGATCCTCGGGGCCGGCGCCGACCGGCTCGTGGGCCGCCCGCTCGAGCAGCTGCCGCGGTTGGGCGAGGCCGCGCCGCAGCTCGTCGAGGCCTTCGGCGAGCTCGACGAGGACACCCACCTCGGGTGGCAGCGCCAGCTCGCGTTCCGCCGCGACGCCCCCGGCAGCGAGCGGCGCGCCGAGACGAGGCCCGACGATGCGCCGGCGTTGACGCTGCTGGTGCGCGGTGCGCGGCTGCCGAGCCCGCAGCGCGGCTGGCTGGTGGTGTTCGACGACGTGAGCGAGGTGGTGAGCGCCCAGCGCGCGGTCGCCTGGAGCGAGGTCGCGCGGCGCCTCGCGCACGAGATCAAGAACCCGCTCACGCCGATCCAGCTCGCCGCCGAGCGGATGCAGCACAAGCTCGCCGACAAGCTGCCGCCCGCCGAGGCCGAGATGCTGTCGCGCAGTTCGCAGACGATCGTCAACCAGGTCGGCGCGCTGAAGCTGATGGTCGACGAGTTCCGCGATTACGCGCGCCTGCCGGCCGCGCGTCCCGCGCCGCTCGACCTGAACGCGCTGGTGAACGACGTGCTCACCCTGTACGCGCCGCTCGAGGCCGCCGGCCAGCTGCGCGCCGAGCTCGCGCCCGGGCTGCCGACGATCCTCGGCGATGCGCCGCAGCTGCGCCAGGTGATCCACAACCTGGTGAAGAACGCGCTGGAAGCCACCGAGAAGCAGCCGCAGCGCAGCATCGAGGTCTCGACCGAGGTGGTGCGCCGCGGCGGCGCGACCGCCGGGGTCCGGCTGGTCGTGCGCGACGACGGCCCGGGCTTCCCGCCGCCGCTGCTCGGTCGCGTGTTCGAGCCCTACGTGACGACCAAGTCGAAGGGCACCGGCCTCGGGCTCGCGATCGTGCGCAAGATCGTCGAGGAGCACGGCGCGCGGATCGAGGCCGCCAACCGCGCCGACGAAGCCGGCACGATCCGGGGCGCCACGGTCAACCTGCTATTTACTCGGTTGGCCAAAAGCGACGACAATTGCGGCGCGCACACAACACTCGAAACGAGCGGACCGTCGGGCACGCAGCCTGGCAGGTCGGCCGAGAGCTAGGAAGCCATGGCGGAAATTCTGGTCGTCGACGACGAAATCGGGATCCGGGAACTGCTGTCCGAGATCCTGGGCGACGAGGGGCATTCGGTGCATCTCGCCGAGAACGCGCAGCAGGCGCGCGACGCGCGCGAGCACAACCCGATCGATCTGGTGCTGCTCGACATCTGGATGCCCGACACCGACGGCGTGACGCTGCTCAAGGAGTGGGCCACCGGCGGCAAGCTGACGATGCCGGTCATCATGATGTCCGGCCACGCGACGATCGACACCGCGGTCGAGGCGACCCGGATCGGCGCGCTCGACTTCCTGGAGAAGCCCATCGCGCTGCAGAAGCTGCTGAAGGCGGTCGAGCAGGGCCTCACGCGCGGCCGTGCCCAGGCCGCCCCGAAGGTCGCCCCGCAGGCCTACCATCCGCTGGCCGCGAACACCGGCGGCGCCCCGACGATCACGATGCTGCCGGTCGGCGCCAACGGCCCGACGATGCCCCTGGTGTCGCCGTCGGCGCAGTTCCTCACCGCGCCGGTCGCCAGCCCCGGCGGCGCGCCCGCGCAGTCGCGCGAGCTGCCGCTCGACCTGCCGCTGCGCGAGGCGCGCGACGCCTTCGAGCGCGCGTACTTCGAGCACCACCTGTCGCGCGAGCACGGCTCGATGACCCGCGTGGCCGAGAAGACCGGCCTCGAGCGCACCCACCTGTACCGCAAGCTCAAGCAGCTCGGCATCGACCTGTCGAAGGGCGCGTACCGCAAGGGCAGCCAGACCGCGCAGTGACCTCCGTGCCCTCCGGCGCCCCCGCGGCGTGAAGATCGTCATCCTGGGCGCCGGACGGGTCGGCGCGTCGGTCGCCGAGAGCCTCGTCTCGGAACAGAACGACATCACCGTCGTCGACACCGACCCGGCGCGCCTCGCCGAGCTGCAGGACCGGCTCGACCTGCGCACCGTCACCGGCAACGCCGCGCAGCCCTCGGTGCTGCGCAACGCGGGCGCCGACGACGCCGACATGCTGATCGCGACGACGCAGAGCGACGAGACCAACCTCGTCGCCTGCCACCTCGCCGCGCAGGTGTTCAACATCCCGACGCGGATCGCGCGCGTGCGCGGCGCCGACTTCCAGGACAACCCCGAGCTGGTCGGCGAGGGCGCGTTCTCGGTCGACCACCTGATCGTCCCCGAGAAGACCGTCACCGACTACGTCGCCAAGCTCGTCGAGTTCCCCGAGGCGCTGCAGGTGCTCGAGTTCGCCGACGGCGCGGTCAGCCTGATCGCCGTCCGCGCGAACCGCGACGGCCTGCTGGTCAGCAAGCCGATCCGCGAGATCAAGAAGCACATCCCGAACGTCGACTCGCGGATCGTCGCGATCTTCCGCGGCGAGAGCACGATCTACCCGGACGGCGACACGATGATCGAGCCGGGCGACGAGGTGTTCTTCCTCGCCGCGACCGAGCACATCCGTACGGTGCTCACCGAGCTGCGCAAGATGGACCGCCCGGTGCGCCGCGTGATGCTCGCCGGCGGCGGGCGCATCGGCATGCGGCTCGCGAAGCGCCTCGCCGAGCGGCGCATCGACGTGCGGATCATCGAGCCGGTCTCGAGCCGCTGCTCGATGCTCGCCGCCGAGCTGCCCTCGAACGTGCTGGTGCTGAACGGCGACGCGACGGACGAGGACCTGCTCGAGGAGGAGAGCGTCGGCGAGATGGACCTCTTCTGCGCGCTCACCTCCGACGACGAGGACAACATCATGTCCTCGCTGCTGGCGAAGAAGATGGGCGCCAAGCGGGTGATCGCGCTGATCAACCGGCGCGCCTACGCGGACCTCGTCGAGGGCGGCAAGATCGACATCGCGATCGTGCCCGCCCAGGCGACGATCGGCGAGCTCCTCGCGCACGTGCGGCGCGGCGACGTCGCCGCGGTGCACTCGCTGCGTCGCGGCGCGGCCGAGGCGCTCGAGGCGGTCGCGCACGGCGACCCGAAGTCGAGCAAGGTCGTCGGCCGGCGCATCGAGCAGGTCGACCTGCCGGCCGGCGCGACCATCGGCGCGATCGTCCGGCAGGCGCCGGGCAACCGCTCCGAGGTCATCATCGCCCACCACGACACGACGATCGAGCCCGAGGACCACGTGATCGTCTTCGTGGCCAACAAGAGGCTGATCCCGCGCGTCGAGAAGCTGTTCCAGGTGGGCGTGGGCTTCTTCTGAACGCCGCGCGACGCGCGCCTCAGGGGTTGCCGCGGCGACCGACTGACCCGGAGCGTGGCGGTCCCGGTCCGGGATGTGGAATACCGTGGCCGTGCTCGGGAACCGGTGACAGCGCGGCCGCGTGCGCCTACCATTGCGCCCCCACCACAGGAGACAGCACCATGACCCAACAGACCGGCACACGTCGGCGATTCATCGCGACCGCTGGCGCGGCGAGCGGCGCGGCCCTCGGCTTCCCGGCGATCGTGAAGGCGCAGACCACCAGCCTGCGCTTCCAGAGCACCTGGCCGGCCAAGGACATCTTCCACGAGTACGCGAACGACTTCGCCAAGAAGGTCAACGACATGACCGGCGGCGAGCTCAAGATCGAGGTGCTGCCCGCGGGCGCCGTCGTGCCGGCCTTCGGCCTGCTCGACGCGGTCTCGAAGGGCACGCTCGACGGCGGTCACGGCGTGCTCGCGTACCACTACGGCAAGAACAACGCGCTCGCGCTGTGGGGCTCGGGCCCCGCGTTCGGCATGGACGCGAACATGCTGCTCGCCTGGCACAAGTACGGCGGCGGCAAGGAGCTGCTCAACAAGCTCTACGAGAAGGTCGGCGCGAGCGTCTACTCGTACCTCTACGGCCCGATGCCGACGCAGCCGCTCGGCTGGTTCAAGAAGCCGATCGCCAAGGTCGAGGACATCAAGGGCCTGAAGTACCGCACCGTCGGCATCTCGATCGACGTGTTCACGAAGATGGGTGCCTCGGTCAACGCGTTGCCCGGCGGCGAGATCATCCCGGCGATGGACCGCGGCCTGCTCGACGCGGCCGAGTTCAACAACGCGTCGTCCGACCGCCTGCTCGGCTTCCCCGATGTCTCGAAGGTCTGCATGCTGCAGTCGTTCCACCAGAACGCCGAGCAGTTCGAGATCATGTTCAACAAGGCGAAGCTCGACGCACTGGCCCCCAAGCTGAAGGCGATCATCGACAACGCCGTCGAGGCCGCGTCGGCCGAGATGTCGTGGAAGGCGGTCGACCGCTACTCGAAGGACTACTCCGAGATGGCGGCCAAGCAGGGCGTGAAGTTCTACAAGACGCCCGACGCGATCCTGCAGCAGCAGCTGAAGGTCTACGACGACGTGGTCAAGGAGAAGTCGAGCGACCCGCTCTTCGCCGAGATCGTGGCCTCGCAGAAGACGTTCGCCGAGCGCGCCGTGCGCTGGGACATGGACGTCAATGCGAACCGGCGCATGGCCTTCAACCACTACTTCGGCAAGAAGGGCTGAAGCCCGCGCGAGGGCGCGGCCTCACGGCCCGCCTTCGCGCCGCGCGGCACGGCGGCGAGGGGCCGCCGCGTCGCGGACATCGCGCATCGACCGGTCGCAGAGTCCGGCCCGCGCGAGCCAGGACGCCGGCGCCCGAGCCGGCCACTGTTGATCGGACGCCGGCGGCCCGGCCGCGCGGTGCGTCCACGAGGCTCCGTCCATGCAGAAATTCTTCCTCGCCGTCGACCGCGTCTCCACGTTCGCGGGGCAGGCGTTCGCCTGGCTGATCATGGCGCTGACCGCGCTGATCTGCTGGGAGGTCTTCTCGCGCTACGTGCTCAACAGCCCGCATGCGTGGGTGTTCGACGTGCAGATCATGATGTACGGCACGCTCTTCATGATGGCGGGCGCCTACACGCTGTCGAAGAACGGGCACGTCCGCGGCGACATCCTGTACGGCTTCTTCAAGCCACGCACGCAGGCGTTCTTCGACCTGATCCTCTATCTCGTGTTCTTCCTGCCCGGCGTGGTCGCGCTGGCGTGGGCCGGCTACACCTACGCGGCCGAGTCCTGGGCGATCAACGAGCACTCGAACATCACCGCGAACGGGCCGCCGGTCTACCCGTTCAAGACGATCATCCCGATCGCCGGTGCGCTGCTGCTGCTGCAGGGCCTCGTCGAGATCCTGCGCTGCATCGTCTGCCTGAAGGACGGCGAATGGCCGTCGCGCGAGCAGGACGTCGAGGAAGTCGACGTCGACAAGCTCAAGGCGATGGTCACGCGCGAGGGCGAGGGCACCCACAACGTGGGCCCGGTGTCCGCGGCCGGGGAGCGCTGAGCCATGCGTCGCGAAATGTACTTCGGCCTGGCGATCATGGGTCTGATCGTCGCCGCCGTGGTCGTGTTCATGCCCTGGGGCAACATGCAGAGCGGCCACCTCGGCCTGCTGATGCTGGCGCTCGTCGTCGTCGCGATCATGCTCGGCTTCCCCACCGCGTTCACGCTGATGGGCATGGGGATGCTGTTCGCCTACATCGCCTACCGGATGCGCAACCCCGACCTCGCGATCGGGCAGACGCTCGACCTGATGGTCCAGCGCGCGTACTCGGTGATGAGCAACGACGTGCTGATCTCGATCCCGCTGTTCGTGTTCATGGGCTACCTGGTCGAGCGGGCGAACCTGATCGAGAAGCTGTTCAAGAGCCTGCACCTCGCGCTCTCGCGCGTGCCCGGCTCGCTCGCGGTCGCCACGCTGTTCACCTGCGCGGTGTTCGCGACGGCCACCGGCATCGTCGGTGCGGTCGTCACGCTGATGGGCCTGCTTGCGCTGCCTGCGATGCTGCGCGCCGGCTACTCGACCGGCGTATCCGCGGGCGCGATCACCGCGGGCGGCTGCCTCGGCATCCTGATCCCGCCCTCGGTGATGCTGATCGTCTACGGCGCGACCGCCGGCGTGTCGGTCGTGCAGCTGTACGCCGGCGCGTTCTTTCCGGGGATCATGCTCGCCGGCCTGTATATCGTGTACGTGATCGTGCTCGCGAAGCTGCGGCCCGACCTGATGCCGCCGCTGCCCGAGGCGGAGCGGCGCGTGCCGCTGGCCCCGGCGGCCGAGGCGATCTCGACGCGTGTCAGCACGAAGGTGCTGCCCGGCCTGGTCGGCGCGATGAAGGGCTCGAGCAACACGGGCGTGCCGTTCGCCGACATCGCGCGGCAGGCGCTGCTCGCGGCGCTGCCTGCGCTCTTCGTCGCGGCGATGCTCGGCCTGACGTGGCGCGCGGCGACTGCGCCGGCGCCGGTGGAGGACACCGCGGGCCTGGTAGAGATGGGCGCAGGCGCATCGGGCGAGTCCTCCGTCGGCGGCGGGCTCGCCGAGCCCTCCGGCGCCGAGTCGTCGTCCGATTCGGGCGGGCTCGCCGAGCCGCCCTCGGACGACGCACCGAAGGAAGCCGGCGCGGCACAGGGCGTGCAGGAGCCGCGGGGCGCGACGTCGGCGTCGACCGCCGGGGCCGCGCAGGTCGTCGCCGAGCCTCCAGCCGCGAAGGCGGATGCGGCCGCCGACGCTAAGCCGGGCGAGGCCTCGGCCGAGGCGCGCCTGCCGACGCCGACGTGGTGGTGGATCTTCGCGGGCCTGCTGGTCGCCGTCGTCGCCGCGTACTACGCGGTGCTGACCTTCGCACGGCTCGAGGTCTTCAAGATGCTGCTGGCGTCGTTCTTCCCGCTGGCGTTCCTGATCCTCGCGGTGCTCGGCACGATCGTGTTCGGGCTCGCGACGCCGACCGAGGCGGCCGCGGTCGGTTCGCTGGGCGGCCTGCTGCTCGCGGCGGCCTACCGGCAGCTGAACATCGGCGTCGTCAGGGAATCGGTCTTCCTGACCGCCAAGACCAGCGCGATGGTCTGCTGGCTGTTCGTCGGCTCGTCGATCTTCTCGGCGGCCTTCGCGCTGCTCGGCGGGCAGGAACTGATCGAGCAGTGGGTGCTGTCGCTCGGCCTGTCCAAGATCCAGTTCCTGCTGCTGTCGCAGGCGATCATCTTCCTGCTCGGCTGGCCGCTCGAGTGGACCGAGATCATCGTGATCTTCATGCCGATCTTCATCCCGCTGCTGGACAACTTCGGCGTCGATCCGCTGTTCTTCGGCCTGCTGGTCGCGCTGAACCTGCAGACCGCGTTCCTGTCGCCGCCGGTCGCGATGGCCGCGTTCTACCTGAAGGGCGTGGCGCCGCCGCACGTGACGCTGAACCAGATCTTCATGGGCATGATCCCGTTCATGCTGATCCAGATCGTCGCGCTGGCCTTGCTGTACCTGTTCCCCGCGATCGGGCTGTGGCTGCCGGAGGTGCTGTACAAGTGATACATGGCGACACATCCATAATCCTTCGGAGCGAGTCGGTTTAACGCTCGTTGAAGGACCTCCCGGGGCCCGGGCTCGACAATCGGGCGGCATTTCGCGCTCGGAGGAGCACGAACGATGTCCGTGGGGAGTGTTCCGCCCGGGGTGGTGCGAGTCGCGTGTGCGAGGGGCGCCGAGTTCGCCGCGTGGGCGGGCGTCGTGCACGCCGCGGGGCCCGCCGGGCAGGACACCTTCGATGCCGGCCCGGCCGCGATCGTCGCACTGGTCGCGGTCGTCGCGTTCGCCGCCGTGTTCGCGTGGCGGCTGCGCGTCGAGCGCGCGGCGCGGCTGGCGCCCGAACGCACGCTCGCCGAGTCGCGCGTCGCACGCGAGGCCGCCGAGGCGCGCCGAGCCCGGCACTGCGCCGCGATGGGCCGCGAGGCTTGCGCGAGCCTCGAGGCGCTGAACGGGGCGATGCGGCTGCTCGACGCCGCGAAGCTCGAGCCCGGCGTTCGGCTGCACCTCGCGGCGCTGCGGCGCGCGGCCTCCGGGCTCGCGGCGCAACTCGCGCACGCGGTCGACTACGACGCGATCGAGCGTGGCCAGGTGCGCGTGCGTCCGCAGCGCACCGAGGTGCTCGCGCTGGTCCGCGAGGTCGCTTCGCAGTCGGCGGCCGAGGCGGCCGACCGGCGCGTCGCGTTCGCGCTGTTCGCGCCCCAGCACCCGATCCCGGGCATGGTGGTCGACCCGTCGCGGCTGCGGCAGGTGGCCGATGCGCTGGTGCGCGACGCGATCGCGCGCACGCGCGACGGCGAGGTCGGCGTCGAGCTGCGCCGGGAGCGCGAGGCCGCGGGCAGCGAGCAGGGCTGGCTGTCGCTGTACGTGACCGACGACGGCCCCGATCCGGCGCCCGGCGCCGCCGCGCGGACGCAGGCCGCACTCGACGGCGACGTGCCGGTGCCGGCGCGCGACGTCGGCGGCATCGACGCCGAGGCGGTGGTCGGCGTCGCGATGTGGCGCGCCGCGCGGATCACCAAGGCGCTCGGTGGCACGCCGCAGCTGCGCGCGACGCCCGGCGCCGGCGTGCGGCGCGAGCTGCGGCTGCCGGTGCGCTTCGACCCGTCGGCCTCGACCCGCGGCGCGCTGCTCGAGGACCTCAACGCCGGGTTCGCGCGGCCGACGCTCGCGGCCGGCGGCGCGACGCGCGGCGCGTTGCTGCTGGTCGAGGACGACCGCGTCGTGCAGTTCACGCTCGAGCAGCAGCTCTCGCGGCTCGGCTACGACGTCGTGTGCGCCGACGACGCCGAGCGCGCGCGCGGCTGGCCGCCGAGCTGGATCGTCGTGCCGACCGGGGAGCCGGCGCACGAAGGCCGCTCGCGGCAGGCCGGGGCCGACCGCGTGCTGCGCAAGCCCGCGACTGGCGACGAGATGTCGCGCGCGCTCGAGGCGGGCGAGGTCGCGGTCCGCGCGACGCGTCCGACCGCGGCGGACTGACGCACCGGCCCGTCGCTCAGCCGGCGCCGCCGGGTCGCGGCGGCGCGTCCGGCCCGCGCGCGTAGAGCGCGAGCCCTGCCGCGAGGCAGGCGCCGATCACGCCGAACATCGCGCGGTACGCGCCCTCGGGCGGGACCGCGCCCGGCACGTCGGCGGTGAGCGCCGCGGCCACGGCGCCGGTCAGCACCGGCATCGCGGACGCGCCGATCACCTGCGCGAGGTTGAGCGTCGTCATCCCCCGGCCGAGCAGCCGGTCGGGGAACAGGCTGCGGCCGTGCGCGACGATCGTCACGCCGTAGCTCGCCACCGCGCACAGCGCGACCAGCAGCCCGATCGCGACCGCGGTCGGCGGATGCGGCCAGGCGGCGAGCGCGGCCAGCGTCGCGAGCGTCAGCGCGCCGCCCGCGAGCACGACGCGCTTGCGGGTGTTGAAGCGCGCGTCGAGCGGGCCGACCACCAGCACGCCGACCACCTGCGCGACCGTCATCGCCGCGAGCACGAGGCCGCGCTCGCTGCCGTCGAGGCCGTGCACGTCGTGCAGGTAGGGCCCGGCCCACAGTCCGAGCACCGTCGAGACCACCGCGTAGGCGACGGTCTGGATCGCGATCACCGGGGCGAGGCCCGGCGCGCGCAGTACCTCGCCGACGCCGCGCAGCACCGCGCGCAGCGGCTCGGGCGCGGGGGGCGGCGCGTCGGCCGCGTCAGGGCGCTCGTGGCGGATCGCGAGCCAGAACGCGGCGCCGGCCGCGGCGGTCGCGAGCGCCGCGAGCACGAACGCTGTCCGCCATCCGGCGAGGCCGGCGAGCGCCGCCAGCGGCCAGCCCGCCAGCAGGTTGCCGAGCTGGCTGAGCGCGAACACCCGCGACAGCGCGGTGCCGAGCCGCGCGCCCGAGAACCAGCGCGAGCACATCAGCACGGCCGTCATGAAGTGGGCGGCGCAGCCCAGGCCGACCACCGCCCGCGCGACGATCAGCGAGGCCTCGTCGGTCGCGGCCGCGGTGAGCAGCGAGCCCGCGACCGCGATGCCGGTCAGCCCGGCGACCAGGCGGCGAGGGCCGATCCAGTCGAGCATCACGCCCACCGGCAGCTGCACCACGATCAGCACGATGAAGAACATGCCGCCGGCGAGGCCCAGGCCGCGCGGCGACAGCCCGAGCTCGTCGACGAGCTCCGGCGCGATGACGCCGAGCGACGAGCGGTGGAACTGGCTGACGACGGTGAGCGCGGCGAGGACCGCGATCAGGCGGCCCGCCGGCACGGCGGGCGACGCGCGCGCGCCGGTCGGACTCAGTGCAGGCCGGCGCGCGAC
>JBILTM010000039.1:0-29689 GCA_044371545.1 Burkholderiaceae bacterium | reverse complement strand
GCGGACCATGCCCGGTTCGACCCTCGCCGCCCTCGCCGCCCTGCCGCCGCCCGCGCTCGTCGCGCTGGCCGCGGTGCTCGGCCTGCTGGTCGGCAGCTTCCTGAACGTCGTGATCCACCGCCTCCCCAAGATGATGGAGGCCGACTGGCACGCCCAGGCCGCCGAGCTGCGCGGCGAGGCCGCGCCGGCCCGCGAGCGCTACAACCTCGTCGTGCCGCGCTCGGCCTGCCCGCACTGCGGCGCGCCGATCGCCGCGTGGCAGAACGTGCCGGTGCTGTCGTGGCTGCTGCTGCGCGGCCGCTGCGGCCGGTGCGCCGCGCCGATCCCGGTCCGCTACCCGATCGTCGAGGCGCTGACCGGCGTGCTCGCCGCCTGCGCGATCGCACGCTACGGCGCGACCGCGGCCGGAGCGGGCGCGCTGCTGCTGACCTTCTTCCTCGTCGCGCTCGCGTTCATCGACCTCGACACGCAGCTGCTGCCCGACGACCTGACGCTGCCGCTGCTGTGGATGGGCCTCGCGTTCAACCTCGCGGGCACCTTCGCGCCGATCGCCGACGCCGTGGTCGGCGCGATGGCGGGCTATGGCATCCTCTGGACCGTGTTCTGGGCGTTCAAGCTCGCGACCGGCAAGGAAGGCATGGGCTACGGGGACTTCAAGCTGCTCGCCGCGCTCGGCGCGTGGTTCGGCTGGCAGGCGATCCCGGCGATCATCCTGCTCGCCTCCGCGGTCGGCGCGACGGTCGGCATCGCGATGATCGTGTTCGCGCGGCACCGCCGCGAGGTGCCGATCCCGTTCGGCCCGTACCTCGCCGGCGCGGGCCTGCTCGCGCTGTACTTCGCGCAGCCGCTCGGCGCGCTGTTCGGCATTGGCTGAGCACGCCGCGCGCCGCGTGCCGGTGATCGGCCTCACCGGCGGCATCGGCAGCGGCAAGAGCACGGTCGCAGACCGGCTGGTGGCGCACGGCGCCGCGCTCGTCGACACCGACGCGCTCGCCCACGCGCTCACCGCGCCCGGCGGCGACGCGATCGCACCGATCCGCGCGGCCTTCGGCGACGGCGTGATCGCCGCCGACGGACGCATGGACCGCGCCGCGATGCGCGCGATCGCGTTCTCCGACCCGACCGCGCGCAAGCGCCTCGAGGGCATCCTGCATCCGATGATCCGCGCGCGCACCGAGCGCGGCATCGCCGAGGCCGCCGACGCGGGCGCGCCCTACGTCGTCGTCGCGGTGCCGCTGCTCGTCGAGTCGGGCGACTGGCGCGGCCGCTACGACCGCGTGCTCGTCGTCGACTGCGCGCCCGAGGTCCAGGTCGAGCGCGTGATGCGGCGCAACGGCTTGCCGCGCGATCAGGTCGAGGCGATCCTCGCGGCCCAGGCGAGCCGCGCGCAGCGCCTCGCCGCGGCCGACGACGTGGTCGACAACGGTGGCGCGCCCGATGCGCTAGCGGCCCAGGTCGAGCGGCTCCACGCGGCCTACGTCGGTTTGTCAAGGTCGGACGAATGAGCCAAAATGGGTTGATCGCCCCGCGCGTCGACGTCGTCCCGTCCGGGACCCGCCCAGGACTCGCTCTCCGTTGACTCTCTACGAATACCCGCTCAACGAACGGATCCGCACGCTGCTGAGGCTCGAGGACCTGTTCGTGCGGTTCGACCACTTCGCCGGCCAGGAGGGTCAGCTCGAGCACCACGTCGCGCTGACGACGCTGTTCGAGATCCTCGAGGTCGCATCGCGCGCCGACCTGAAGTCCGACCTGCTGCAGGAGCTCGAGCGCCAGCGCCAGACGCTGATCGCGTTCCGCGACAACCCGAACGTCTCGCCCGAGGCGCTCGAGGCGGTGCTCGCCGACATCGACGGCGCGGCCCAGGCGCTGAACTCGGGCGCCGGCAAGACCGGCCAGCACCTGCGCGACAACGAGTGGCTGATGAGCATCCGCAGCCGCGCGATCATCGCGGGCGGCACCTGCGAGTTCGACCTGCCCTCGTACCACGCGTGGCTGAACCGGCCGACCGAGGCGCGGCTGCGCGACATCTCCACCTGGGCGGCGCCGTTCCGCGCGCTGCGCGACTCGCTGGTGATCGTGCTGCGGCTGCTTCGCGAGTCGGCACAGCGCGCGGTCGTCACCACGCACCAGGGCAGCTACCAGCAGACGCTCGGCGGCAAGGTCTACCAGATGCTGCAGATCCGGGTCGACCCGGCGAGCGGCGCGATCCCCGAGATCTCGGCGAACAAGTACATGCTCTGGATCCGCTTCACGTCCCAGGGCGGCGACATGCGTCCGAGGCCGTACGAGGGCAACGTCGAGTTCGAGCTCTCGCTCTGCAACCTGTAGGCGCCCCCCGCCGCACGATGCCGCCGCGATGACCGCGATCGTCGACTGCCCCGTGTGCGGGCGCAAGACCGAGTTCTCGCCGGCCAACCGCTGGCGCCCGTTCTGCTCGGAGCGCTGCAAGCTGATCGACCTCGGCCAGTGGGCGACCGACGGCTACGTGATCCCCGGCGACGCGCCCGATCCCGAGGAACCGGGGGCCACACCGCCGCCCCGCGTCCCGCCGCGCGACTGACCGGCCGCGCGCCTCAGCGCCAGGCGGCGCGCATCGACGCGACGCCGTGCGCGCCGGCCGCCTCGGCCTCGCCGAGGTCCGAGGCGTCGAGCCCGCCGAGCGCGTAGACCGGGATCGGCGTCGCCGCGATCTCGCGCGCGAGGCCGTCGAACCCGAGCCCCGGCGCGCCCGGGTGGCTCGCGGTGGGCCGCACCGGCCCGAGCACCGCGAAGTCGCAGCCGATCGCATCGGCCGCGGCGAGGTCCGCGCCCGCGTGGCACGACGCGCCGACCCAGCGCACGCGAGGCCGCTCGCGCGCCGCAGCGAGGTCGCGCGCGGTCAGGTGCACGCCGTCGACCGCACGCGCGAACGACTCCGGATGCCGGCTGCTGACGACGATGCGCAGCGGCCGGCGCTCGCGCAGCGCGCGCAGCCGCCCGAACAGCCGCTCGAACGCGTCCGCGGGCAGTCCGGGCTCGCGCAGCTGCAGCAGCTGCGGTGCGCGCGCGCCCGTGTCCTCGCGCGCGTCGAGCGCGCGGTGCAGCGCGCGCTCGAACGCCTCGACGCCGATCTCGTGCGCGCAGGAGATCGCGTACGTCGACGGCAGGCGCAGCCAGCCGATCGGCGCGATCGACGCGGGCAGCAGCG
The DNA here is from genome assembly GCA_044371545.1 of Burkholderiaceae bacterium. Classification (GTDB taxonomy): domain Bacteria; phylum Pseudomonadota; class Gammaproteobacteria; order Burkholderiales; family Burkholderiaceae_E; genus UBA4615. Next base: position 26,499 of record JBILTM010000039.1, on the reverse strand, counting down.
GCGCGACGTCGATCGCGCCGGCCGGGCGCCACGCGAGCGCCTGCCCTTCTCGCGGGCGCGGCTCGCCGCGCCAGCGGCGCACGCGACGGAACCACAGGCGCACGGTCGCGTGCGGGTACGCGTGCCCGCGCACCACCCACGGCGTCGAGTCGAGCACGTCGAGCCCGAGCTCCTCGTGCAGCTCGCGCGCGAGCGCGTCGGCGACCGACTCGCCGGCCTCGAGCTTGCCGCCGGGGAACTCCCACCAGCCCGCGTAGGGCTTGCCCTCGGGCCGCTGGCCGATCAGCACCGCGCCGTCGTCGCGCAGCACGACGCCGACCGCGACGTCGACGACGCGCGGCGGCGCGGCGGCGCTCACGCGCGGGCCCGCCCGCCCCGCTTCGATGCGGCGGCCTTCGTCGCGGGCTTCGCCGCCGCACGCGTCGCGCCGTTCGCCTTCGACGCGCCGTTCGCCTTCGCGGCACCGCTCGCCTTCGACGCACCGCCCGCTTTCGCGCCCGCGGCGCGCTTCGGCCCCGGCCGCCCGCCCGCCCAGTCGCGCGCGAACTGCCACGCGACGCGCCCCGAGCGCGAGCCGCGCTCGAGCGCCCAGCGCAGCGCGTCGGCGCGCGCGGCCTCGACCTGCGCGTCGTCGCAGCCGAAGTGGCGCAGCCAGTGCGCGACCACCGCGAGGTAGTCGTCCTGGCGGAACGGGTAGAACGCGACCCACAGCCCGAAGCGCTCCGACAGCGAGATCTTCTCCTCCGAGGTCTCGCCCGGATGGATCTCGCCGTCCTCGGTGTGCTTGGCGGCGAGGTTCTCGCTCATCCGCTCGGGCATCAGGTGGCGACGGTTGCTGGTCGCGTAGATCAGCACGTTGTCCGAGGCCGCGGCGATCGAGCCGTCGAGCGCGGTCTTGAGCGCCTTGTAGCCGGCCTCGCCCTCCTCGAACGACAGGTCGTCGCAGTAGACGATGAACTTCTCGGGCCGGTCGCCGACCAGGTCGACGATGTCGGGCAGGTCGACGAGGTCGGACTTGTCGACCTCGATCAGCCGCAGGCCCTCGTGCGCGTGCGCGTTCAGGCACGCCTTGATCAGCGAGCTCTTGCCGGTGCCGCGCGAGCCGGTGAGCAGCACGTTGTTGGCCGGCAGCCCCTGCACGAAGCGGCGCGTGTTGCGCTCGATCAGTCGCCTGGGCTCGTCGATGTTCTGCAGGTCCTCGAGCGCGATCGTCGCGCGGTGGCGCACCGGCTGCAGCCACGACTGCCAGCCGAACGCGGTGGGCCGGCGACGCCAGCGGAACGCGACCGAGGCGTTCCAGTCGGGCTCGGCCTGCTTCGGCAGCAGCGTCTCGACGCGCGTCAGCAGCGACTCGGCGCGCTCGGCGAGGCGCTTCAGGGTGGAGGTGTCGAAGAGCATCGGGAGTGGGTCAGGAACGGTAGTCGGCGTTGATCGACACGTAGTCGTGCGACAGGTCGCAGGTCCAGACCGTCGTGGACGCGTCGCCGCGATTCAGCACCACGCGCACGGTGATCTCGGCCTGCTTCATCACGCGCTGCCCGTCCTCCTCGCGGTACGACGGATGGCGCCCGCCGCGCGTCGCGACGTGCACGTCCTCGAGGTACAGGTCGATGCGGGTCTGGTCGAGGTCGTCGATGCCCGCGTAGCCGACCGCGGCGAGGATGCGGCCGAGGTTCGGGTCGGACGCGAAGAACGCGGTCTTCACCAGCGGCGAGTGTGCGATCGCGTAGGCGACCGCCGCGGCCTCGGCCGGGGTGCCGGCGCGCTCGACGACGATCGAGATGAACTTGGTCGCGCCCTCGCCGTCGCGCACGATCGCCTGCGCGAGCTCGCGCGCGACCTCGAGGACCGCGGCCTTCAGCGCGGCCGCGCCGGGCGCGCCCTCGTCGGCCACCGCGGCCTCGCCGGCGCCGGTCGCGATCAGCACGAACGAGTCGTTGGTCGAGGTGTCGCCGTCGATCGTGATCCGGTTGAAGCTCGCGTCGGCCGCCTCGCGCACCCAGCGCGCGAGCAGCGCCTGCGGCACGCGCGCGTCGGTCGCGACGAAGCCGAGCATCGTCGCCATGTTCGGGCGGATCATGCCGGCGCCCTTCGAGATGCCGGTCACGGTCGCCGTGCGGCCGTCGACGACGACGCGCCGCGAGGCGGCCTTCGGCAGCGTGTCGGTCGTCATGATCGCCTCGGCGGCCTCGGCCCATCGGTCTGCACGCAGGTCGTCGCGCGCCGCGGGCAGGCCGGCGACGAGCCGCTCGACCGGCAGGGGCTCGAGGATCACGCCCGTGGAGAACGGCAGCACCGCGGCCGCGGGCACGCCGAGCAGCGTGCCGACCGCCTCGCAGGTGCGGCGCGCGTTGGCGAGCCCGGGCTCGCCGGTGCCGGCGTTCGCGTTGCCGGTGTTGACCACCAGCGCGCGCACGCCGGCGCCCGCGGCGAGGTGCTCGCGGCACACCTGCACCGGTGCCGCGCAGAAGCGGTTGCGCGTGAACACGCCGGCGACGCTCGCGCCCTCGGCGAGCCGCACCAGCAGCACGTCGCGGCGGTTCGGCTTGCGGATCGCCGCGCGGGCGGTGCCGAGCTCGAGGCCGGCGATCGGGAACAGGCGGGCGGGATCGGGAGCGGCGAGGTTGACGGGCATCGCGGTCTCGGGCGGGCGCGCGCGAGGCGCGCGGGGAGCCGCGATTGTACTGCCCGGGCCGCGCGCGGCCCGGGCGGGCCGGTCCGCGGCCGCGCCGTTCGCGGCCGTCAGCGCGGGACGACGCTCAGCCGAGCCGCCCGTGGCACTGCTTGTACTTCTTGCCCGAGCCGCAGGGGCACGGGTCGTTGCGGCCGACCTTCGCCCCGAAGCGCCGGAACGGCGCCTCCTTGTCGTCGTCGGCCGACGCCGGCGCCTCCTGCACCGCGAGCGCGACCGACTCGGGGTCGGCGTCGGGCGCCGCGGAGAACTCGGAGTGCGTGTACGACGCCTGCTCGAACGACTGCTCGGCGCGCGCCTCGACCTGCTGCTCGACCTGCTGCGCCTCCTCGGCCGACTGCACGCGCACGTTCATCAGGATCCGCGTGACCTCGTTGCGGATGCTCTGCAGCATCGACTCGAAGAGCTCGAACGACTCGCGCTTGTACTCCTGCTTCGGGTTCTTCTGCGCGTAGCCGCGCAGGTGGATGCCCTGGCGCAGGTGGTCGAGCGCCGACAGGTGCTCGCGCCAGCGCTGGTCGATCGACTGCAGCATGATCGAACGCTCGAAGCCGGCGAAACCCTCGCGGCCGACCATCCCGACCTTGTCGCCGTAGTGCGCGTCGGCCGCCTTCAGCACCGCGCCCAGCATCTCCTCGTCGCTCGCCTCGCCCTTGACCATCTCGTCGAGCGGCACCATCAGGCCCCAGTCGTCCTCGAGCTCCTTCTGCAGGCCCGGCACGTCCCACTGCTCCTCGACGCTCTCCTCGGGCACGCGCGCGCGGAACAGCTCGGTGAACACGCCCTGGCGAAGGCCCGCGATCAGCGCCTCGGTGTCGGCGCTCTCGAGCAGCTCGTTGCGCTGCTGGTAGACCACCTTGCGCTGGTCGTTGGCGACGTCGTCGTACTCGAGCAGCTGCTTGCGGATGTCGAAGTTGCGCGCCTCGACCTTGCGCTGCGCGCTCTCGATCGAGCGCGTGACCATGCCCGCCTCGATCGCCTCGCCCTCGGGCAGCTTCAGGCGGTCCATGATCGACTTGAGCCGGTCGCCCGCGAAGATCTTGAGCAGCGGATCGTCCATCGACAGGTAGAAGCGCGACGAGCCCGGATCGCCCTGCCGGCCAGAGCGGCCGCGCAGCTGGTTGTCGATGCGGCGCGACTCGTGGCGCTCGGTGCCGATGATGTGCAGGCCGCCGGCGGCCACGACCTGGTCGTGCAGCGCCTGCCACCCCGAGCGCAGCCCGTCGGCCTGCGTCGTCCTGGCGGCCTCGTCGAGGTCCTCGCGCGCCGTCAGCTGGTCGATCTGCTTGGCCGCGTTGCCGCCGAGCACGATGTCGGTGCCGCGGCCGGCCATGTTGGTCGCGATCGTGATCGCCTTCGGGCGGCCCGCCTCGGCGACGATCTGCGCCTCCTGCGCGTGCTGCTTGGCGTTCAGCACGCTGTGCGTCAGCCCGACCTGCTTGAGCATCCCCGACAGCAGCTCGGAGTTCTCGATCGAGGTCGTGCCGACCAGCACCGGCTGCCCGCGCTCGTGGCAGTCGCGGATGTCGGCGAGGATCGCGTCGTACTTCTCCTTCGCCGTGCGGAACACCTGGTCCTGGCGGTCCTGCCGGACCATCGGCCGGTGCGTCGGGATGATCACGGTCTCGAGGCCGTAGATCTCCTGGAACTCGTAGGCCTCGGTGTCGGCCGTGCCGGTCATGCCGGACAGCTTGCCGTACATGCGGAAGTAGTTCTGGAAGGTGATCGAGGCGAGCGTCTGGTTCTCGCTCTGGATCTGCACGCCCTCCTTCGCCTCGACCGCCTGGTGCAGGCCGTCGGACCAGCGGCGCCCGACCATCAGCCGGCCGGTGAACTCGTCGACGATGATCACCTCGCCGTTCTGCACGACGTACTGCTGGTCGCGGAAGAACAGCGTGTGCGCGCGCAGCGCCACCGTCAGGTGGTGCATCGACAGGATGTTGGCCGCGTCGTAGAGGCTCGCGCCCTCGGGCAGGATGCCGAGCCGCGTGAGGATCTGCTCGGCCTTCTCGTGGCCGGCCTCGGACAGGTGCACCTGGTGCGACTTGCGGTCGACCCAGTAGTCGCCGGGCGGATCGGGCTCGTTGGTCTTCGGCTCGCTCTCCATCGGGGCGAGCAGCGGCGGGACCTGGTTCATCCGCACGTACAGCTCGGTGTGGTCCTCGGCCTGGCCCGAGATGATCAGCGGCGTGCGGGCCTCGTCGATCAGGATCGAGTCCACCTCGTCGACGATCGCGTACGACAGGCCGCGCTGCACGCGGTCCTTGACGTCGTACACCATGTTGTCGCGCAGGTAGTCGAAGCCGTATTCGTTGTTCGTGCCGTAGGTGATGTCGGCCGCGTACGCCTGTTGCTTCTGCCCATGAGGCATCTGGGTCAGGATCACCCCGACTTCCAGCCCGAGGAAGCTGTACACCCGCCCCATCCAGTCGGCATCGCGCTGGGCGAGGTAGTCGTTCACCGTCACCACGTGCACGCCCTTGCCGGCCAGTGCATTGAGGTACGCCGGCAGCGTCGCCATCAGCGTCTTGCCCTCGCCGGTGCGCATCTCGGCGATCTTGCCGTCGTTGAGCGCCATGCCGCCGATCAGCTGCACGTCGAAGTGCCGCATGCCGAGCACGCGCTTGGCGGCCTCGCGGCAGGTGGCGAACGCCTCGGGCAGCACCGCGTCGAGCGACTCGCCGCTGGCGACGCGCGCCTTGAGTTCGGCGGTGCGGCCGGTGAGCTGCTCGTCGGTCAGCGCCGACACCGCGGGCTCGAGGGCGTTGATCCGCTCGACGACCTTGCGGTAGTCCTTCAGCAGGCGCTCGTTGCGGCTGCCGAAGATTCGGGTCAGCAGTTTCTGGATCATGGGGACGCTGCGTCCGCGCCCGGTGGAGGGCCGGCCGGCCGGTGGCCGCAACTCGTGGGCAATCGTCGAGTCTAGCACGCGGCCCCTGGCGCCTCCGGGGGCCGCGGCCCCGCCCGGCACGGCCGCGGGCACGACCGTCGGCGCGGCGCACGGACCGCGATCGGCTACAGTGGACGCGAGACGCCCGCCCCGATGAAACCACCGTCCCGCCGCTCCCGCCACGCCGTCGACTGGCTGCAGGCCGAACCCGGCTTCGCCCGCCTCGGCGAGCAGGCCGCGCGGCTCGCCGCGATCGAGGCCGACCTGCGCGAGTGCGTGCGCGGCCTGGTGCTGACCGCGGTCGCGCTCGAGCGCGACGTGCTGGTCGTCGGCGCCGCGCACGCGGCGGTCGCGGCCAAGATCCGGCAGATGGGACCGACGGTCGTCGCCGCGCTCGGCCGGCGGGGCTGGAAGGTCGCCTCGATCCGCTTCAAGCCCTCGTTCCGTCCGGTCGCCGCGCCGGCGCCGCGCATCGTCAAGGGCACGCCGACGCCGGACGCGGCCGCCGGCTTCGCCGCGCTGTCGGAGCGCGTCGACGACCCTCGGCTGAAGGCCGCGCTGCGCCGCTTCGCGGCCCGGCACGGCGCCGGCGGCTCGCGCTGAGGTGAGCGCCCGCTCCTAGCGAGAACCGCCGCCGGACGCGGCGAGGCGCTTTCGCATCGCGCAGGCTTCGACGAACCCGCGCAAGGTGTCGAGCGGCACCGGAGCGCCCCAGCGCGCGGTGCCGGGCGGCAGCCCGCCGTGCGCGGCGAGGTCGGCGTCGTCGAGCGCTGTGGCGACGACGACCGCGACCGAGCGGAACTCGGGCACCGCGCGCAGCCGGCGCAGGAACTCGAAGCCGTCCATCGGCGTCGCGCGCAGGTCGGTCAGCAGCACGTCGGGCCGGTGGCGCTCGATCGCGACCAGCGCGTCGAACGCGTCGTTCGCCCACAGCAGGCGCACCGGCTCGCTCCAGCCGGCGACCGCGGCCTCGAGCCGGCGGCGCGCCGCCGCGTCGGGCTCGACCGCGAGCAGGGCGACGCCGCCCGCGTCGACGCGCCGCGCCGCCTCGCCGGCGGCCCGCGCCTCGCGCAGCGCGTCGATCGCGGCGCGCGCGATCCGGCGGTGGCCGCCGCGCGTCTTCCAGGCGTGCAGCTCGCCGCGCTCGACCATCGTCTGCACGGTGGTGTTGGAGACGCCGAGCAGGCGCGCGGCCTCGGAGGTGGTGCAGACGCCGACCGCGGCCGACGGGTCGGGCGGCGCGTCGCCCGGCGCGGGGCCGCTCATCGCGGCGCGGCGCGCGCCGGACCGCTCATGCGATCCGCTCCAGCAGCAGCACGCCGAAGAACACCAGACCGACGACGACGCCGACGCGCACCAGCTTGAGCGACCAGCCGAGCCACTTGCGCTCGCCGGTCACGATCCAGAGCGCGGCGGACACCGCGACGCCCAGGCCGAGCAGGATCGCGACGGTCCTCAGCAGCAGCACGGGGCGTCGCTCAGGCCGGGACCCAGTCGCGCGCGAACATCCGCGGCGCCTCGCGGCGCTGCGAGAAGGTCGCGAGCTCCCACGCCTCGGCGTCGGCGAGCAGCGCGCGCAGCAGCGCGTTGTTCATCGCGTGGCCGGACTTGTGCGCCGAGTAGGCGGCGAGCAGCGGGTGCCCGACCAGGTACAGGTCGCCGATGGCGTCGAGGATCTTGTGCTTGACGAACTCGTCGTGCGAGCGCAGCCCGTCGGCGTTGAGCACGCGGTACTCGTCCATCACGATCGCGTTGCCGAGGCTGCCCCCCTGCGCGAGGCCGTGGGCGCGCAGCGCCTCGACGTCCTGCATGAAGCCGAAGGTGCGGGCGCGCGAGATCTCGGCGACGTAGGAGTCGCTCGCGAAGTCGACCTCGACCTCCTGCGCGGTCGCGTCGATCGCGGGGTGGCCGAAGTCGATCGAGAAGCGCAGCTTGAAGCCGAAGTGCGGCTCGAGCCGCGCCCACTTGTCGCCGTCGCGGACCTCGACCGGCCGCTTGACCCGGATGAAGCGCTTCGGCGCCGCCTGCTCGACGACGCCGACCGACTGCAGCAGGAACACGAACGAGCCCGCCGAGCCGTCGAGGATCGGGATCTCGGCGGCGGTCACGTCGACGTAGAGGTTGTCGATGCCCAGCCCGGCGAGCGCCGACATCAGGTGCTCGACGGTGGCCACCTTGACCGACGGATCGGTCTCGGCGGTCAGCGTCGAGGCCATCCGCGTGTCGTTGACCCGCTGCGCGTCGGCGCGGATCTCGACCGGCTCGGGCAGGTCGGTGCGGCGGAACACGATCCCGGTGTCGGGCGCAGCGGGGCGCAGCACCAGCTCGACGCCCTGCCCGGAGTGCAGGCCGACGCCCGTGGTGCGCACCAGCGCCTTGACCGTCCGTTGCCTCAGCAAGGGGGCTCCCGTTGCGCCGCTCGCGCGATCAGAGCTGCTTGAGCATCGTGGCCGCGTCGCTGACCTCGAACTTGCCCGGCTGCTCGCGGTTCAGCTGCTTCACGACGCCGTCCTCGACCAGCATCGAGTAGCGGTCCGAGCGCACGCCCATGCCGCGCGCGGTCAGGTCGAGCACCAGGCCGGTCTTCTGGGTGAACTCGGCGCTGCCGTCGCCCATCATCCGGACCTTGCCGCCGGACTTCTGGTCGCGGCCCCACGCGCCCATCACGAACGCGTCGTTGACCGACACGCACCAGATCTCGTCGACGCCCTTCGCCTTCAGCGCGTCGTAGTGCTGCACGTAGCTCGGCACGTGCTTGGCCGAGCAGGTCGGGGTGAACGCGCCGGGCAGGCCGAAGATCGCGATCTTCTTGCCCTTCACCAGGTCGGCCACCTTGAAGGCGTTGGGGCCGATGCTGCAGCCGTTGCCCTCGACCTCGACGAACTCGGTCAACGTGGCCTCGGGCAGTCGGTCTCCGATCTTGATGGTCATGCGAGCGGCTCCTGTGGTTGTTCGACGATGGATGGCGCCCGGCTCGGCGGTCGAGCCGGGACACCCGCCGATTGTAGCCCGCCGCGACGGGCGGGCCCGGGGCGTGCCCAGGACCCGCTCGTCGCGTCGCGCAATGCCCCTCCCGTCGCCGGGGGCGAAGCGTGTCGCGAGGCGGACCGGACCGCGGGAGGCCCCCCGCGGTCCGGCCGGTCGTCGCGTCGTCGTCGGCCCGTCAGTCCGCCTGCTTGCGCAGGAACGCCGGGATGTCGAGACGGTCGACGCCCTTCTCCTCGAGCGCCGCGACCTGCGCCGACGCGCTGCCGCGCGCGTTGCGCCAGACCGCCGGGGTCTCGAGCTGGCCGTAGCCCGCCGGCTCGGGGTGGCGCTGCACGTCGTGCGTGCCGGTCGCGCGGAACGGCTGCTGCACCAGCTGCGGCTTGCGGGCGGTCTTGCCGATGCCGGTGGCCACGACGGTCACGCGCAGCGCGTCGCCCATGCCTTCCTCGTAGACCGTGCCGTGGATGATCGTCGCGTCCTCGGCGCAGAACTGCTTGATCGTATTGATCACCTCGTTGGTCTCGCGCAGCTTGAGCGAGCGGCTCGCGGTGATGTTGACGATCACGCCGCGGGCGCCCTGCAGGTCGACGCCGTCGAGCAGCGGCGAGGCGACGGCCTGCTCGGCGGCGAGGCGCGCGCGGTCGAGGCCCGAGGCCTCGCCGATGCCCATCATCGCCTTGCCCTGCTCGCCCATGATCGTCTGCACGTCGGCGAAGTCGACGTTGACCAGGCCCGGCACGTTGATGATCTCGGCGATGCCGGCGACCGCGTTGTGCAGCACGTCGTCGGCGCGGCGGAACGCGTCCTCGAGGCTCGCGTCCTCGTCCATCACGTCGAACAGCTTCTGGTTCAGCACGACGATCAGCGAGTCGACGTGCTCGACCAGCGACTCGATGCCGTCGTCGGCGACGCGCATCTTGCGGGCGCCCTCGAAGTCGAACGGCTTGGTGACGACGCCGACCGTCAGGATGCCCATCTCCTTGGCGACGGCCGCGACGACCGGCGACGCGCCGGTGCCGGTGCCCTTGCCCATGCCCGCGGTGATGAACACCATGTTGGCGCCGGCGAGCGCCGCCTTGACCTGCTCGCGCTCGGCCTCGCAGGCCGCGCGGCCGGCCGACGGGTTCGCGCCCGCGCCGAGGCCCTGGTCGCCGAGCTGGATGATGCTCGGTGCGAGCGAGCGCTTGAGCGCCTGGCGGTCGGTGTTGACGGTGATGAACTCCACCCCCTGCACGCCGCGGTTGATCATGTGGTTGACGGCGTTGCCGCCGGCGCCGCCGACGCCGACGACCTTGATGACGGCACCGTCTGCTTCGGACTCGATCATTTCGAACTTGGACATCTGATGGGCCTCCAACGAGTTGTGTTGCTTGTGCTGACTGATTGACGACTGACGACTGACGGACAAAAGAACGAGGGACGACGACGCGCGGCGCCCCGGGGCTCAGAAGTTCCCCAGGAACCACTCCTTCATGCGGCGCAGGGTCTCCTTGAACGAGCCCGACTGCTCCGCGACCTTGCGGCCGCGCAGGCGCTGCATCCGGGCCTCCTCGAGGAGCCCGAGCGCCGTCGCGAACCGGGGCGTCCTGACCACGTCGGCCAGCCCGCCCGCATACTCCGGCACGCCGATGCGCACCGGCTTGAGGAAGATGTCCTCGCCAAGCTCGGCCATGCCGGGCAGCATGCTGGTGCCCCCGGTGATGACCACGCCCGAGGACAGCAGCTCCTCGTAGCCCGACTCGCGGATCACCTGCTGGACCAGCGAGAACAGCTCCTCCACGCGCGGCTCGATCACCGCGGCGAGCGCCTGGCGCGACAGCGAGCGCGGCCCGCGGTCGCCGATGCCGGGCACCTCGATCTTGTCGGCCGGATTGGCCAGCACCTGCTTGGCGATGCCGTGGCGCAGCTTGATCTCCTCGGCGTCGGGCGTGGGCGTGCGCAGCGCCATCGCGACGTCGTTGGTGATCTGGTCGCCGGCGATCGGGATCACCGCGGTGTGGCGGATGCTGCCGCCGGTGAAGATCGCGATGTCGGTGGTGCCGCCGCCGATGTCCACCAGCGCGACGCCCAGTTCCTTCTCGTCCTGGGTGAGCACGGCGGTGCTCGAGGCGAGCGGCTGCAGGATCAGGTCCTGCACCTCCAGCCCGCAGCGGCGCACGCACTTGATGATGTTCTGCGCGGCCGACACCGCGCCGGTGACGATGTGCACCTTGACGTCGAGGCGCACGCCGCTCATGCCGATCGGCTCGCGGATGTCCTCCTGGCCGTCGATGATGAACTCCTGCGGCAGCACGTGCAGGATCTGCTGGTCGGTCGGGATGTTGACCGCCTTGGCGGTCTCGATGACGCGCGCGACGTCGGCGTCGGTGACTTCCTTGTCCTTGATCGCGACCATGCCGATCGAGTTGAACGAGCGGATGTGGCTGCCGGCGATCCCGGTGTAGACCGTGCGGATCTTGCAGTCGGCCATCAGTTCGGCCTCCTCCAGCGCCTGCTGGATCGAGGCGACCGTGGTCTCGATGTTCACGACCACGCCCTTCTTCAGGCCCTTGGACTCGTGCTGTCCCAGCCCGACGATCTCGTAGCGTCCGTCCTGCTGCATCTCGGCGACGACGGCCACCACCTTCGAGGTGCCGATGTCGAGGCCGACGATGAGGTCCTTGCTGTCTCTGGTCATTGCGAACGCTTGGAGGTGGTCGATGCGCCCTGCGCGGGGGCGGGCCTGCTCGGGGACGCGGTCCGGGCGGCGGCCGCGCGCGCGCCGCCCCGCTCGGACGACGTGGTGTCGATCGCGCCGGGGGCGCGGATCGCGAAGCCGTTCGGGTAGCGCAGGTCGACCGCCGCGATCTCGCGGTTCAGGCGGGCGTGCACCGTGGGGGCGAGCGCGACCCAGCGCGCGATCCGCTCGGCGATCGGCAGCCCCTGCTCGCGTCCGAGCAGCAGCACGGTGCCGTTGTCGAGCCGCGCCGACCACGCATAGCGCGGCGACAGCGTGAGCGCCTCGGGCGCGATCGCGAGCGGGGCGAGCTGCTCGCGCAGCTCGTGCCAGCGGCGCGTGACCTCGGCCTCGCTGCCCGGGGGGCCTGCGAACTCGAGCAGCGCGCCCTCTGCCTCGGCCTCGGCGACGTTCGCCGCGAAGAGCTCGCCCTGCCGGTTGACGAGCCGGCCGTCCTGCCAGACCGCGAGCGGCTGGTGCTCCTCGATGCCGACCCGCAGCGTGTTCGGCCAGATGCGACGCACCTGCGCGCGGCGCACCCAGGGCACCTGCTCGAACGACTCGCGCACCGCGGCGAGGTCGACGGTGAAGAAGTTGCCCTCGAGCCGCGCGGCGCCGGCCGAGCGCAGCAGCGCGCGGTTCACGTGCTGCAGCGGCTGCTCGAGCGAGGCAGGCTCCACGACGACCGCCTGCAGCGCGAACGCGGGCCGCTGGATCAGCCACGCGGCGACGCCGACGAAGAGCGCCGCGCCCGCCGCGGCCATCAGGCCGTTGGCGGCGGCGTTCAGCAGCCGGACGTCGTGCCAGGGGTTCACTTCGCGGCGCCCCCCGCCTTGAGCCGTGCGGTCTCGAGGATCCGCACGCACAGGTCCTCGTAGGAGATGCCCTCGGCCTTCGCCGCCATCGGCACCAGCGAGTGCCCGGTCATGCCGGGCGAGGTGTTGATCTCGAGGAGGAACGGCTCCGAGTCCGCGCGGCGCAGCATCACGTCGGCGCGCGCCCAGCCCTCGCAGCCGAGTGCGTGGAACGACTCGAGCGCGATCTCGCGGATCCGCGCCGACAGCGCGTCGGGCAGCTCGGCCGGGCAGACGTAGCGGGTGTCGTCGCGGAAGTACTTGTTCTGGTAGTCGTAGTTGCCGGCCGGCGCGACGATCTCGATGACCGGCAGCGCGCGCGCCGCGGCGCCGCTGCCGAGGATCGCGATCGTCAGCTCGCGCCCGTCGACGAACTGCTCGCACAGCACGTCGTCGTCGTGGCGGCGCGCGATCCCGTAGGCGGCATCGCACTGGTCCTCGGAGACCACCTTGGTGAAGCCGATCGTCGAGCCCTCGCGCGAGGGCTTGACCGCGAGCGGCAGGCCGAAGCGCTTCGTCGCCGCGCGCACGTCCTCGCCCGAGCGCGCGAGCGCGAAGCCCGGCGTCGGCAGCCCGTGCGTGGTCCAGATGCGCTTGGTGTAGACCTTGTCCATCGCGATCGCCGAGGCCATCACGCCGGAGCCGGTGTACGGCAGGCCGAGCAGCTCGAGCGCGCCCTGCACCGTGCCGTCCTCGCCGAAGCGGCCGTGCAGCGCGATGAAGACCCGCGCGAATCCCTCGCGCACGAGGTCGTCCATCGGCCGCTCGGCCGGGTCGAAGCCGTGGGCGTCGACGCCCTTCGACTTCAGCGCGGCGAGCACGCCCGAGCCGGACATCAGCGACACCTCGCGCTCCGCCGAGCGCCCGCCGTACAGCACCGCGACCTTGCCGAAGTCAGGGCTGGCCATTCGCGATCTCCTGGGTGCGTGCCGGGACGCCGCCGATCGAGCCGGCGCCCATCGTGATCACGACGTCGCCGTCGCGGACGGTGTCGAGGATCGTCTCGGGCATCGTGCCCACGTCCTCGACGAACACCGGCTCGACCTTGCCGGCGACGCGCACCGCGCGTGCGAGCGTGCGGCCGTCGGCGGCGACGATCGGGCCTTCGCCGGCCGCGTAGACCTCGGCGAGCAGCAGCGCGTCGACCGAGTTCAGCACCTTGACGAAGTCCTCGAACAGGTCGCGCGTGCGGGTGTAGCGGTGCGGCTGGAACGCGAGCACCAGACGCCGCCCCGGGAACGCGCCGCGCGCCGCGGCGATCGTCGCGGCCATCTCGGCCGGGTGGTGGCCGTAGTCGTCGACCAGCGTGAAGCGCCCTCCGCCCTGCGCGGCGGGCACCGGCATCTCGCCCCAGCGCTGGAAGCGGCGACCGACGCCGCGGAACTCGGCGAGCGCGCGCACGATGGCCTCGTCGGACACGCCGAGCTCGTCGGCGACCGCGATCGCGGCGAGCGCGTTCTGCACGTTGTGCAGGCCCGGCAGGTTGACCGTGACCTCGAGCGGCGCGCGCGTCGTGCCGTTGACCCGGTGCAGCACGAAGCGCATCCGCCCGTCCTCGGCGACCGCATCGACCGCACGGAACTGCGCCTCGGGCGCGAAGCCGTAGGTGATCGTCGGCTTGGAGACGAAGGGCATGATCTCGCGCACGTGCTTGTCGTCGACGCACAGCACCGCCGCCCCGTAGAACGGCAGCCGCGAGGTGAACTCGACGAACGCGTGGCGCAGCCGCGCGAAGTCGTGCCCGTAGGTCTCCATGTGGTCGGCGTCGATGTTCGTGATCACCGCGATCATCGGCGTGAGGTTCAGGAACGAGCCGTCCGACTCGTCGGCCTCGACGACGATGTAGTCGCCGGTGCCGAGCTTCGCGTTCGCGCCGGCGCTGTTGAGCCGGCCGCCGATCACGAAGGTCGGGTCCAGGCCGCCGGCCGCGAGGATCGACGCGACGAGGCTGGTCGTCGTGGTCTTGCCGTGCGTGCCGGCGATCGCGACACCCTGCTTGAGCTTCATCAGCTCGGCGAGCATCAGCGCGCGCGGCACCACCGGCATGCGCCTCGCGCGCGCCGCGGTGACCTCGGGGTTGTCGCCGCGCACGGCGGTCGAGGTGACGATGCAGTCGGCGCCGGCGATGTTCGTCGCGTCGTGGCCGCGGACCACGGTCGCGCCGAGCTCGACCAGCCGGCGGGTCGCCGCGTTGTCGGCGGTGTCCGAGCCGCTGACGCGGTAGCCGAGGTTCAGCAGCACCTCGGCGATCCCGCTCATGCCGGAGCCGCCGATGCCGACGAAGTGGACGTGCTTGACCTTGTGCTTCATGCCGTCCCTTTGCGCGCGATCGCCTCGCAGGCGTCGGCGACCTGCGCGGCGGCGTCGGGCTTCGCGAGCGCGCGGGCGCGCTCGGCCATGGCGAGCAGGGCGGTGCGGTCGAGGCCGTCGAGCCGCGCGGCGAGGCCCTCGGGCGTCAGCTCGGCCTGCGGCACGAGGAGCGCGGCCCCGCGCTCCGACAGGAAGCGCGCGTTGGTGGTCTGGTGATCGTCGACCGCGTGCGGGAACGGCACCATCAGGCTCGCGACCCCGGCGGCCGCGACCTCGGACACCGTCATCGCGCCGGCGCGGCACACCACCAGGTCGGCGTCGGCATAGGCCGCCGCCATGTCGTCGATGAACTCCACCGCGTCCGCCTCGACGCCGGCATCGCGATAGGCGGCCTGGAGCGCGGCGAGGTGCTTGCGGCCGCTCTGGTGGACGACCCGCGGCCGGCGCGCGGCGGGCAGCGCCGCGAGCGCCTTCGGCACCACGTCGTTGAGCGCCTGCGCGCCGAGGCTGCCGCCGACGACCAGCAGCCGCAGCGGCCCGCTGCGGCCGGCGTAGCGCGACGCCGGCGGCGGCAGCGCGGCGACGTCGCCGCGCACCGGGTTGCCGCTCCACGCGGCGCCGGGGATCGCGTCCGGGAAGGCCACCAGCACGCGGTCGGCGACCCTGGCAAGCACCCGGTTGGTGAGCCCGGCGACCGAGTTCTGCTCGTGCACCACCAGCGGCGTGCGCGTCAGCGCGGCCATCATGCCGGCCGGGAACGCGACGTAGCCGCCCATGCCGAGCACGACCGCGGGCTTGACCTCGCGCAGCACCGCGAGGCTCTGGCGGAAAGCGCGCAGCAGGTTCAGCGGCAGCATCGCCTTCGTGGCGAGGCCCTTGCCGCGCAGGCCGCCGAAGCGCACCCACTTCATCGGGATGCCGTGGCGGGGCACCAGCGTGGCCTCCATGCCGCCGGGGTTGCCCACCCAGACGACGTTCCAGGCGCGCTGGCGCATCACGTCGGCGACGGCGAGCCCGGGGAACACGTGGCCGCCGGTGCCGCCCGCCATGACCAGGAGCGTGCGGCTCATGCCACTCCCCTCATCATCTTGCGGCTCTCCCAGTCGATCCGCAGCACGATCGCGAGGGACACGCAATTGACCAGGATCGCCGAGCCGCCGTAGCTCATCAGCGGCAGCGTCAGGCCCTTGGTCGGCAGCAGGCCGAGGTTCACCCCCATGTTGATGAACGCCTGCACGCCGATCCACAGCCCGACGCCCTGCGCGACCAGCCCGGCGAAGAACCGGTCGAGCGCGATCGCCTGCCGGCCGATCTCGAAGCAGCGCCGCACGATCCAGAAGAACAGCACGATCACCGCGAGCACGCCGACGAAGCCGAGCTCCTCGCCGATCACCGCGAGCAGGAAGTCGGTGTGCGCCTCGGGCAGGTAGTGCCACTTCTCGACGCTGCCGCCCAGCCCGACGCCGAACCACTCGCCGCGGCCGAAGGCGATCAGCGAGTGCGACAGCTGGTAGCCCTTGCCGAGCGCGTTCTTCTCGTCGAACGGGTCGAGGTACGCGAAGATCCGCTCGCGCCGCCACGGCGACGCCCAGATGATCGACACGAACAGCACCGCCATCGTCGCCGACAGCCCGGCGAACAGCCTGACGCTGACGCCGCCGAGGAACAGCAGCCCCATCGCGATCGCGGCGATCACCATGAAGGCGCCCAGGTCGGGCTCGAGCAGCAGCAGCGCACCCACCAGCGCGACCGCGAAGGCCATCGGCACGAAGCCCTTGCGGACCTCGTGCATCCAGTCCTGCTTGCGTACCGCGTAGTCGGCGGCGTACAGGATCACGAAGAGCTTCATCAGCTCGGACGGCTGCAGGTTGACCGGGCCGAGCGGGATCCAGCGGCGCGCACCCAGCACGACCTTGCCGATGCCGGGGATCAGCACGAGGATCAGCAGCACGAGGCCGAAGACGAACAGCCAGGGCGCGGCCTTCTGCCAGCGCTGCACGGGGATCGCGAACGCGAAGAGCGCGAAGCCGAAGCCGACGGTGAGCGCGAACGCGTGGCGCGTCAGGTGGTGCGTGGTACGCAGCGACGAGAAGCGCGCCGAGTCGGGCAGCGCGATCGAAGCCGAGTAGACCATCACCATGCCGAACAGCAGCAGCACCACCGCGGCCCAGAGCAGGCCGAGGTCGAACTCCCGCACCGCGCCGGTCGGACCGGCGCGGCCGCCGAGCGCGGCGCGGGGACGGGGCAGGCGAAGGCTCAGCACGGCTGCCCGTCCTCCTCGGCGACGCGGCGGACCGCGTCGACGAACACCTGCGCGCGATGCCCGTAGTTGCGGAACATGTCGAAGCTCGCGCAGGCCGGCGAGAGCAGCACCGCCTGGCCGGGCTTCACGATCCGGGACGCCTCGGCGACCGCTTCCTCGAGGCTCGTGCAGTCGACGAGCGGCACGCCGCTCTCCTCGAGCGCCGCGCGGATCGCCGCCGCGTCGCGCCCGATCAGCAGCACCGCGGCCGCGTGCGCGGCGACCGGCAGCGCGAGCGGCGAGAAGTCCTGGCCCTTGCCTTCGCCGCCGGCGATCAGCACCGCGGGCTTGCCCAGGCCGGTCAGCGCGGCGACGGTCGCGCCGACGTTCGTGCCCTTGCTGTCGTCGTACCACTCGACGTCGCGGATCAGCGCGACCAGCTCGCAGCGGTGCGGCTCGCCCTGGAACGCGCGCAGCCCGTGCAGCATCGCGGCCATCGGCACGCCGACGGCGCGCGCGAGCGCGAGCGCGGCGAGCGCGTTGGCCTGGTTGTGCGCACCGCGGATCCGCAGCGCGTCGGCGGGCATCAGGCGCTTGACGCGGAACGGGGCGGCCGCGTCGCGGCGGCGCCGGCCCGACGGCATCGCGTCCTCGTCCGGCACCGCCTCGGCGAGCCAGGCGAGGCCGCCGTCGCGGACGATGCCGAAGCCGGGCGCGGCCGTCGGCGCGTCGAGGCCGAAGGACACGACGACGCGTGCCGCCTCGGCGGCCGCCTTCGCCTGGGCCTCGGCCTTGGCCGCGCGGGCGGCGGCGCGGCGCGCGGCGAGCCGCTCGGCCTTCGAGGCGCCCTCGGGCAGGCCGTCGTCCGGCGCGGCCGCATCGGCGACATCCGCGCCGTCGGCCGGCAGCGTCGCGCCCGGCCGCGTCAGCGGATCGTCGCGGTTGACGACGCAGACCGCGCCCGGCGCGTAGATCCGCTGCTTGGCCGCGAGGTAGTCGGCCATCGTGCCGTGCCAGTCGAGGTGGTCCTGGGTCAGGTTCAGCACGGTCGCGCAGTCGGGCGCGAAGCTCTCGGCGAGCCAGAGCTGGTAGCTCGCGGCCTCGACGACCCAGACCTGCGGCAGGTCGTCGTGCTCGACGGCCTCGCGCAGCGCGTCGAGCGCGGCCGGGCTGATGTTGCCGCAGACCGCGACGCGCAGGCCCGCCTGGCGGCACAGGTGGCCGACCAGCCGCGTCGTCGTCGTCTTGCCGTTGGTGCCGGTGATCGCGACCACCTTCGTGTCGCGGCCCTCGGCGCGCAGCACCGCGATCTCGCGCGCGAAGAACTCGAGCTCGCCCCAGACCGGCAGGCCGGCCTCGAGCGCGGCCGCGTGCAGCGGCGCGGCTGCGCCGACGATCGGCGACAGGCCCTGGCTCCAGCCGACCAGGTCGACGCCGTCGAGCAGCGCGGGCGCGAGGGCGCCGCCGACGAAGCGCGCGTCCGGGCAGGCGGTGCGCAGCGCCTCGAGCTGCGGGGGCGCCTCGCGGCTGTCGGCGACGAAGACCGACGCGCCCCGGGCCGCGGCCCAGCGCGCGATCGCGAGGCCCGACTCGCCGAGCCCGGCGACCAGCACGCGCCGGCCGGCGAGCGTCGCGCGCTCACGCGCGAGCGCGAGCGCCTCGGCGCGCGCGCGCTCGAGCCCGGCCTGCCGCTCGGCCTCGCGCGCGGCGCGCTCGGCGGACCCGGCCTCGGCCTCGTCGGCGGCGTCCGCGGGCCGCGGGTCGACGGGGTCGAGTTCGTTCTCGTCCATCGCGCTCACCGCAGCTTCAGCGACGACAGGCCGAACAGCACCAGCATCATCGTCACGATCCAGAACCGGACGACGACCTGGGACTCCTTGACGCCGCCCACCTCGAAGTGGTGGTGCAGCGGCGCCATCCTGAAGATGCGCCGGCCGACGCCGTAGCGCTTCTTCGTGTACTTGAACCACGCGACCTGCATCATCACCGAGACGGTCTCGGCGACGAACACGCCGCCCATGATGAACAGCACGATCTCCTGCCGGACGATGACGGCGACCGTGCCGAGCGCGCCACCCAGCGCCAGCGCGCCGACGTCGCCCATGAAGACCTGCGCCGGGTAGGCGTTGAACCACAGGAAGGCGAGGCCCGCGCCGGCGATCGCGCCGCAGAACACCGTGAGCTCGCCCGCGCCAGGGATGTGCGGGATCAGCAGGTACTTCGAGAACACCGCGTTGCCGGTCACGTACGCGAAGATGCCGAGCGCCGAGCCGACCAGCACCGCGGGCAGGATCGCGAGGCCGTCGGCGCCGTCGGTCAGGTTCACCGCGTTGCTCGTGCCGACGATCACGAAGTAGGTCAGCAGGATGAAGCCGAACACGCCGAGCGGATACGACACCGTCTTGAAGAACGGCACGATCAGGTCGGCGCGCGGCGGCAGGCTCATCTCGAAGCCCTGCGAGAACCACTCGACGACCAGCTGGATCGCCTCCTGGTTCGACGAGGCCGGCACCGCGAACGCGAGGTAGACCGCGGCGATGCCGCCGATCAGCGACTGCCAGAAGAACTTGTCGCGTGCGGACATCCCCTTGGGGTTCTTGTGCACGACCTTCCGGTAGTCGTCGATCCAGCCGATCATCCCGAAGCCGAGCGTCACGATCAGCACCGCCCAGACGAAGCGGTTGCCGAGGTCGGCCCAGAGCAGCGTCGAGGTGCCGATGCCGATCAGGATCAGCGCGCCGCCCATCGTCGGCGTGCCCGACTTGGTCAGGTGCGTCTGCGGGCCGTCGGTGCGCACCGCCTGGCCGATCTTCAGCTGCGCGAGCTTGCGGATCAGCCAGGGGCCCGCGGCCAGCCCGATCAGCAGCGCGGTCAGCGTCGCGAACACCGCGCGCAGCGTGATGTAGTTGAAGACGGTGAAGAACCGGAAGTCCTTCGACAGCCACTGGGCGAGCTCGAGCAGCATCAGTGATGCCCTCCGTCGCCCGCGTCAGCGCCGGCGAGCGCCCGCACCACGCGCTCCATCCGCATCGAGCGCGAGCCCTTCACCAGCACCGTCGCCTGCGCCGACGCGAGCCTGGTCGCGCGCCAGCAGGCGTCCTCGATGGTCGCGAGGTGCTCGGCGCCATCGCCGAACGCGGCCGCCGTCGCGGCGCTCGCCGGGCCGAACGCGAGCAGCCGGTCGATGCCGCGCTGCTTCGCGTAGGCGCCGACCTCGGCGTGGTACGCCGGGCCCTCGTCGCCGACCTCGGCCATGTCGCCGAGCACCAGGATCCGCGGCGCGGCGTGCTGCGCCAGCACGTCGATCGCGGCCCGCACCGAGTCGGGGTTCGCGTTGTAGCTGTCGTCGATGACCGCGGCGCCGGTGGTCGCGGCCACGCGGCGCAGCCGGCCCGACGCGGGCCGGAAGACCGCGAGTCCCGCCGCGATCGTCGCCGCCGGCACGCCGATCGCGTGGCAGCAGGCGGCGGCCGCGAGCGCGTTGCGCACGTTGTGCGCGCCATCGATCGCGAGCGACACCGCGAGCGGCGCGCCCTCGATCGTCATCTCGAAGCCGTCGGGCCGCGACGCGGGCGCGGCGCGCACGGCGCACGCGGCGTCGGTGCCGAAGGTGAGCGTGCGCCGGCCGGCCGCGAGCGCGTGCCAGATCGGCGCGTGCACGTCGTCGCCCGGGTACACGGCGACGCCGTCGGCCGGCAGCGCCGCGATCGCCTCGCCGTTCTCGCGCGCGGTCGCCTCGACGCTGCCGAGGAACTCCTGGTGCTCGCGCTGCGCGTTGTTGACCAGCGCGACCCGCGCCTGCGCGATCCGCGCGAGCCAGGCGATCTCGCCGGGCCGGTTCATGCCGAGCTCGATCACCGCCGCGCGGTGCGAGGCGTCGAGCCGCAGCACGGTGAGCGGCACGCCGACGTCGTTGTTCAGGTTGCCCCGGGTCGCGAGCCGCGCGGCCTCGCCCACCCAGGCGCCGAGCACCGACGCGATCATCTCCTTGACCGTCGTCTTGCCGTTGCTGCCGGTGACCGCGATCACCGGCAGCTCGAAGCGGCGGCGCCAGCCGGCGGCGATCTCGCCCAGCCCGCGGCGCGTGTCGCCGACCCAGAGCACCGGCGCACGGCAGCCATGGGTCCAGCGGTCGATCATCAGCGCCGAAGCACCCGCGGCGAGCGCCCGGTCGATGAAGTCGTGCGCGTCGTGGCTGTCGCCGCGCAGCGCGACGAAGAGCTCGCCCGGCTTCACCGCGCGCGTGTCCGTCGACACGCCGGTGAGCACCAGCGGCGGCTCGCCCGGGTCGGCGGCGATCAGCCGGCCGCCCGAGAGCCACCCGAAGGCCTGGCGCAGCTCAAGCACCGGCGGCCTCCGTGCGGCGGCGGCGCGCGAGCGCGCGCGCGGCGTGCTCGGCGTCGAGGAACGGATGGCGCGTGCCCGCGATCTCCTGGTAGGGCTCGTGGCCCTTGCCGGCGATCAGCACGACGTCGGCGTCGCCGGCGCGCGCGAGGGTCTCGGCGATCGCGCGGGCGCGGTCGGCGTCGCGCAGCGCGGGCGCCGCGTCGAGACCGGCCTGGACCGCGTCGAGAATCGCCTCGGGCAGCTCGCCGCGCGGGTTGTCGCTGGTCAGCACGACGCGGTCGGCGAAGCGCTGCGCGACCGCGCCCATCAGCGGGCGCTTGCCCGGGTCGCGCTCGCCGCCGGCCCCGAACACGCACCACAGCAGGCCGCCCCGCGCGCGCGCCACCGGGCGCAGCGCGTCGAGCGCGTTGGCGAGCGCGTCGGGCGTGTGCGCGTAGTCGACGACCGCGAGCGGCGCGGGCGCGCCGCCCCCCGCGTCCGCCTCGACCGCCTGCAGCCGCCCCGGCACCGGCCGGAGCATCGCGAGCCGCGCGACGACCGCGTCGAACGGCAGCCCGAGCGCGAGCCAGCAGCCGGCGACCGCGAGCAGGTTCGAGACGTTGAAGCGGCCGAGCAGCGGCGACTCGAGCGTCGCGCGCCCCCAGTCGCCGTCGAGCCCGATCCGCATGCCGCGCGGGGCCGCGTCGATCGAGGTCGCGACCAGCCGCCGGTCGACCTCGCCCGCGGCGAGGTGGCAGGCGGGCGAGCCGCCGGCCTCGGCGTGCATCGCGCCCTGCGCCTCGATCCGGTAGCCGATCCGCTGCACGCCCGGCGCGAGCTGCGCGAGCATCGTCGGATGCCACGGGTCGTCGAGGTTGACGACGGCGGCGCGCAGCCCGGGCCACGCGAAGAGACGCGCCTTCGACTCGGCGTACGCCTGCATCGTGCCGTGGTAGTCGAGGTGGTCTCGCGTCAGGTTCGTGAACGCCGCGACCGCGATCCGCGTGCCGTCGAGCCGGTGCTGGTGCAGCCCGATCGACGAGGCCTCGATCGCGACCGCGCCGACGCCGTCGGCCGCGAAGCGCGCGAAGAGCGCCTGCAGCGACAGCGCGTCGGGCGTGGTGAGCCCGGTGTCCTCGAGCGCGACCGACGCCCCCTCGCCCGCGGGACCGTCGACGAGGCGGCCCGCGCCGAGCGTGCCGACCACCGCCGCGCGGCGGCCGCTCGCATGCAGCCCCTGCGCGACCCACTGGCTGCAGCTCGTCTTGCCGTTGGTGCCGGTCACCGCGACGACGTCCATCCGCGCGGTCGGCGCACCGTGGAACGCGTCGGCGATCGGACCGGCGAGCGCCTTCAGGCCGGCCACGCGTCGCAGCGGCACCGACGCGTCGGCGACCGCCGAGGAACCGGACTCGCCGTGCGAGTCCGCCTCGACGACCAGCGCGAGCGCGCCGCGCTCGAGCGCCTGTGCGACGTGCCGGCGGCCGTCGGCGCGCTCGCCCGGGTACGCGAAGAACGCGTCGCCGTGTCCGACGCGACGGCTGTCGGCGACCAGCGCGCCGCCCGCGGGCAGCGTGCCGCGCAGCCAGCGCGCGACGTCGGCGGCGGCGGCGATCGCGTCGGTCACAGGCTCTCCCGCACGGGCTCGGCCGGCACGATCACCGAGTTGAACGGCGCGTCGGGCGGCACGCGCATCGCGCGCAGCGACTCGCCGGTGATCCGCGCGAACAGCGGCGCGGCGACCTGGCCGCCGTAGTACTTGCCCGCCGACGGCTCGTCGATCATCACCGCGACGACGACGCGCGGCGCCGAGACCGGCGCGAGGCCGACGAAGGACGCGATGTACCTGTTCTGGTAGACGCCGTTCTCGTTCTTGTGCGCGGTGCCGGTCTTGCCGCCGACGCGGTAGCCGGGGATCTGCGCGAACGGCGCGGTGCCCTGGGGGCCGGCGGCCATCTCGAGCATCTTCCGGACCGACGTCGCGGTCTCGGGCCGGAACACCGGCACGCCGACCGCCGGCGAGTCCGAACGCAGCATCGTGAGCGGGATCAGCTCGCCGTCGCGGGCGAACACGGTGTAGGCGCGCGCCATCTGCAGCAGCGACACCGAGATGCCGTGGCCGTACGACATCGTCGCCTGCTCGATCGGCTTCCAGGTCTTGTGCGGACGCACGCGGCCGGCGACCGCGCCGGGAAAGCCGATGTGCGGCGGCTGCCCGAAACCGAGCGAGGTGAAGCCCTCCCACATCTTCTGCGGCGGCAGCTGCAGCGCCATCTTCACCGTGCCGACGTTCGACGACTTCTGCAGCACCTGCTCGACCGTCAGCGGCCCGTAGCGGTGCGCGTCGCCGATCGTCGCGGTGCCGATCGTCATCTTGCCCGGCGAGGTGTCGATGACCGACTGCGGCCGCACCTTGCCGGCCTCGAGCGCCATCGCGACCGAGAACGCCTTCATCGTCGAGCCCGGCTCGAAGGTGTCGGTGATCGCCCGGTTGCGCAGCTGCGCGCCGGTCAGCTGCTGGCGGTTGTTCGGGTTGTAGGTCGGCCAGTTGGCGAGCGCCAGCACCTCGCCTGTCTTCACGTCGACGACGACCGCCGCGCCCGCCTTCGCGCGGTGCTCGCGCACGGTGTCGCGCAGCGCGTTGAACGCGAGGAACTGGATCCGGGTGTCGATCGACAGCGCGAGGTCCTCGCCGGCCTGCGGCTCGGTGCCCGAGCCGACCTGCTCGATCACGCGGCCGAGGTTGTCCTTGATCACCCGCCGGCTGCCCGACTTGCCCGCGAGCCGCAGCTGCTGCGACAGCTCGAAGCCCTCCTGCCCGACGTCCTCGACGTTGGTGAAGCCGACGATGTGCGCGACCGTCTCGCCCTCGGGGTAATGGCGCTTGCGCTCGTCGCGCAGGTGGATCCCCGGGATCTTCAGCTCCGCCACCTTCTGCGCGACGTCCGCCTCGACCTGCCGGCGCAGGTAGACGTAGTTCTTCTCCTCGGCGAGCTTGCGCTCGAGCTCGCGCGGCTCCATGCCGAGCAGGCGCGCGAGCTGCGCGCGCTTCTCGGACGAGGCGACGACGTCGTCCGGGTCCGCCCAGACCGCCTTGGCCGGCAGGCTCGACGCGAGCATCGTGCCGGTGCGGTCGACGATCTTGCCGCGGTTGGCCGGGATCTCGAGCGTGCGCTCGTAGCGCACCGCACCCTGCTTCTGCAGGTAGTCGTTCGACATCGCCTGGAGCCAGAACGCGCGCAGGCCGAGCGCGACGAACGCCACGGCGACCAGCCCGAGCATGAAGCGCGACCGCCAGGCCGGCAGCTTCGTGGTCAGCAGCGCGTTGCGCGTCAGCTTGACCGGACGCGCCATCAGCGGATCTCCCGCACTGCGGCGACCGGCGGCACGACCGGCGGGGGCGGCACCGAGGCCGCGTCGGCGGCGCCGCGGCCGGCCGGGGCGGCGACGTAGAGCGTGCGCTCGGGTGCGACCGGCAGCATCCGCAGGTCCTTGCGCGCGACCGCGTCGATGCGCGAGTGCTTGGCGAGCTGGGTCTGCTCGAGCTGCAGCTGGTTCCACTGGACATCGTGCTTGCGCGCCATCGACTGCGCCCGCTCGAGCTCGATGAACGCCTTGCGGGCGCGGTGCTGCGAGGTGACGAGCAGCAGCGCGCAGGTCATCACCACCGCGATCAGCACCGCGTTGACCTTGGTCATGGGGGTCAGATCCTCTCCGAGACGCGCAGCACCGCCGAGCGCGCGCGCGGGTTCGCGGCGACCTCGGCGGCGTCGGGCAGCGTGCGCGACACCGCGCGCAAGCGCGGCGGCGTGTCGTGCACGGGGACGCCGGTCACCGGGTCGCGCCGGGCCAGGCGGCCCGATTCGCGGGCGACGAACTGCTTGACCATCCGATCTTCGAGTGAGTGGAAACTGAGGACGACGAGGCGGCCACCGACGTGCAGCCGGCCTACGACTCGATCGAGGACGAGCGCGAGCTCCTCAAGCTCTTGATTGACGAGAAGCCGTAGAGCCTGAAAGGTGCGTGTGGCCGGGTCCTTGCCCACCTCCGGCCTCTTCTGCCGGCTGCGGACGACGCCCGCCACGACAGCGGCAAGCTCCCCGGTGGTGCGGAACGCGTCGTCGCCGGCATCCCGGCAGCGAGCAGCAATCGCCTTTGCAATCGGAACAGCAAACCGTTCTTCCCCATAGTCCCTCAGCGCCTCCGCGATGTCGCGATCCGATGCCTGCAGCAGCCACTGACGGGCGGACAGCCCCCGCGTCGGGTCCATCCGCATGTCGAGCGGCCCGTCGGCGCGAAAGCTGAAGCCGCGCGCCGGGTCGTCGAGCTGCGGGGACGAGACGCCGAGATCGAGGAGCACGCCGTCGACGCCGTCGATGCCGTGCGCGTCCAGCACCGCACCGACGTCGGAGAACCGCGACTGCTCGATCGAGAACCGACCATCCCTCCACCCCCGTCCGACCGCGACCGCCTCCGGGTCCCGGTCGATCGCCAGCAATCGCCCGCCCGACCCCAGCCGGGCCAGGATCAGGGCGGAATGGCCGCCCCGGCCGAAGGTGCCGTCCACGTAGACGCCGTCGGGCCGGATCGCCAGCCCCTCGACGCACGCTTCGGACATCACCGGCCGGTGGACCCCGGGCACCGCCGCGTCGACCAAGGCGCTTCGCCTCAGATCGACAGGCCGGACAGCGCGTCGGGGATGCCGCCTGCGATCGCCTCGTCTTCCTTCGCCGCCAGCCTGGAGGCGTCCCACACCTCGAAGTGGGTGCCCATGCCGAGCAGCACGACGTCCTTCTCGAGACCGGCGACCTGCCGCAGCTCGGGGGCGATCAGCACGCGCCCGGAACCGTCCAGCTCGACATCGATCGCGTTGCCGAGGAAGAACCGTTTCCAGGCGCTCGCGCCGATCGGCAGCGCCGAGATGCGTTCGCGGACCGTCTCCCAGACGGGACGGGGATAGAGGAGGAGGCAGCCGTCGGGGTGCCGGGTCAGCGTCAGCCGACCCTCGCATTGCAGCGTCAGGGCGTCGCGATGCCGCGCCGGAACCGACATGCGGCCCTTCGCGTCCAGCGCCAGCCCGGATCGCCCCTGGAACATTCCCCACCTTGTCCGATTCGCCCGAGGAAGAGTCGATCTGCGCCCAACTGGGGCCGATCTCCCACTCTCAACCACTTTTCTGCACCTTTTCCCACTGTACGGAAAAGTGGAACCCCGGTCAAGTTGACACCGCTTTTCTTCAATCGGTACAAGCACTTAGCCGCGCTTTTTCACAGCTGGATGCATATCCAGCATGGCGGCCGAAAGCGAACTGAATCAGTATCTTATTCGATACTGCTCAGATCGCGGATGAGGATGGAGCGGGTCTGTAGGCCGGATTCTGTGCGCCGGTTTCCCGGCGTGACGGTCATTCGTCTAGGCCCCCGGTCACCCGGGGGCTCGAGCCACCAACCCGCACGCACGGAGGGGCGTCCGTCGCGGCGC
>JBILTM010000230.1:0-7500 GCA_044371545.1 Burkholderiaceae bacterium | reverse complement strand
GCCGAACGCGCCTGCTGCACCGACCGGGCCGACCGCCGTCGCCGGTGATGCGCAGACCGCCCCGGTGGCACCGGCGGCCCCGGCCGCTCCCACCGCTCCCACCGCTCCCCTCGCTCCCCTCGCTCCCCTCGCTCCGAGCACCCCAGTCTCCTCGGCCGCCCCGGCCGCCCCGGACCCCGCCTGGCTCGCGGCGACCACGCCGATCGCGACGCTGCCGAAGGCGACGATCGACGCGACGAACTCGCAGCGCGGCTGGACCGCGCTCGCCGGTCCCGCGCGCTGCGACGTCACCGTCCACGAGATCGTCCACCCGACCACGGGGCCGAGGGGCGAGGCGACCGACGCGTCCGGCGCGGTGCTGGTGCCCTCGGGCGCCGGCTGCGACGGGCCGCATCCGGTGCTGTCGTACTCGCGCGGCACCGACCTCGACCGCGCGCGCTCGATGGCCGACACGACCGAGCGCGAGACGCAGGCCATCGCGGGGTTCTTCGCCGCGCGCGGCTGGGTGGTGGTCGCCTCCGACTACCTCGGCTACGCGAAGTCGAGCTACCCGTACCACCCGTACCTGCACGCCGACTCCGAGGCGCGCACGACGATCGACGCGCTGCTCGCCGGGCGCGCGCTGCTCGCGCGGCTCGGCGTGGCCGAGTCGGGCCGGGTGTTCCTCGCGGGCTACTCGCAGGGCGGGCATGCGGCGCTCGCCGCGCAGCGCGCGATCGAACGCGACCGGCCTGCGGGCGTGCCCGAGGTCGTCGCGACCGGCGCGATGAGCGGCCCGTACGACCTCCCCGGCTCGTTCCCCGAGGTCGCCGCGCTCGCGCCGTTGCTCGCGATCGACTTCGGCGACTCCCCGACGCTGCGCTCGGTGGTGCTGCGGCTCGGCGACGTGCTCGGCACCGCGGCCGTCGACCTGCTGACGGCAGGCGACCGGTTCCGCACGACGCTGCAGGCCAACTCGGTGACCGGCTGGACGCCGCGCGCGCCGCTGATGCTGTGCGGCGGTGCGCGCGACCCGGTGGTGCCGTTCGCGAACGCGCGGCGCGTCGCCGAGGATTTCGCGTCGCGCGGCGTGCAGGTGCCGGTCGTCGACGTCGAGCAGGTGCCCGGCGCGGCCGCGCTGCTGCCGCCGCCGGGCGCTCGGATCACCGAGCTCGGCAGCTACCACCAGGGCGCGGTGCCGCCGCTGTGCTTCGCGGCGGTCCGCGACCAGTGGCTCGAGCCGCGGCGCTGAGCGCCTCGCCTGCCTCGTCACGAACAGCCCGCACCGTTTCCGATAGCGGCGCGTCGCGCCGCGCGCGCGCCGTGCGACCGGACATCATCGGATGTCTGCGCGGGGGTGTGATCCGACGAATCGCTCGACCGCCCCGATCACCTCGTCGGGTCGGTCGCGATGGGGGGTGTGCCCGCAGCCGGGCAGCTCGAGCAGCTCGGTGCCCGGCACGCGCCGCGCGATGCCGCGGACCTGCTCGAGCGAGCCGTATTCGTCGTCGGTGCCCTGGATCGCGAGGATCGGGCAGCGGATCGACGCGAGTTCGGACTCGATCGACCACGCGCGGAAGGCCGGGTCGAGCCATATGTCGCACCAGCCGCCGAACGCGGAGTCCGGGTCGTCGTGATGGCGGGCGAGGGCGCGCTTCAGGTCGCCCTGAGCGTACGCGTCGCGCGCGCGCTCGATGCTCGATAGCCCGACGTCCTCGACGAGGATGTGCGGCGCGACGACCACGAGGCCGGCGATCCGAGCCGGGAAGCGCGCCGCGTGGATCAGCGCGATCGAGCCGCCATCGCTGTGGCCGAGGAGCCAGGGCGGCTCGGCAGCCGCGTCGACACCGAGCCCCGCGAGCAGCGCCGGCAGCAGCTCGAGCGCCTGCCGGTGCATGAAGTCGGGCGCCCAGCGCTCGCCGCGCGCGCGCGGCGTGGAGCGCCCGTAGCCGGGGCGCGAGAACACCAGGCCGCGCAGGCCTGCGGCCTGGCAGAGCCGCGCCGGGAAGTCCTTCCACATCGAGACCGAGCCGAGGCCCTCGTGAAGGAAGACCATCGTCGGCGCGTGCGGGTCGTCGACGCCGACGCGTGCGTGCTCGATGCGCACGCGCCGCCCGGCCCAGTCGACGTCGACCAGGCCGGTGGCGGCGGGCGCGAGCGTCCCGCTCACGCCGCCGACTGCTCGCGCAGCCTGAAGCGCTGGATCTTGCCGGTCGCGGTCTTCGGCAGCTCGGCGATGAACTCGATGTTCCGCGGGTACTTGTACGGCGCGAGCCGATCCTTGACGAAGGACTTGAGCTCGTCCTCGGTCGCCGACGCGCCGGGCTTGAGCACCACGTAGGCCTTGGTCTTGGTGAGGCCCTCCGCGTCCGGCACGCCGACGACCGCGGCCTCGAGCACCGCCGGGTGCTGGATCAGCGTCGCCTCGACCTCGAACGGGGAGACGTAGATGCCGCTGACCTTCAGCATGTCGTCGCTGCGGCCCGAGTACGTGTAGGTGCCGTCGGCATTGCGCACGTACTTGTCGCCGCTCTTGGTCCAGCCGCCCTGGAAGGTCTCGCGGGTCTTCGCGCGGTTGCCCCAGTACATCATCGCGGCCGACGGGCCCTGGATGTACAGGTCGCCAGGCTCGCCGTCGGGCACCGGCCGGCCGTCGTCGCCGCGCAGCTCGATCGCGTAGCCGGGCACCGGCCAGCCGGTCGTGCCGTAGCGGACCGTGTAGGGCCGGTTGGACAGGAAGATGTGCAGCATCTCGGTCGAGCCGATGCCGTCGACGATCGGCACGCCGAAGTGCGCCTGGAAGCGCTCGCCGAGTTCGGCCGGCAGCGCCTCGCCGGCCGACGACACCAGCCGCAGCGCGACCTCGGCGCGCTTCGGCAGCGAGGGCGACGCGAGCATCCCGGCGAAGCCCGTGGGCGCGCCGTAGAACACCGTGGGCGTCACGCCGCCGACCTCGCCGCGCCAGCGGCGGAAGGTCGCGTCGGGTGTCGGCCGCTCGGCCATCAGCAGGGTCGTCGCGCCGACCGACATCGGAAAGGTCAGCGCGTTGCCGAGGCCGTAGGCGAAGAAGAGCTTCGCGGCCGAGAAGCAGACGTCGGCCTCCGTCAGGCCGAGCACCGCCTTGCCGTAGAGCTCGCAGGTCCAGTACGGGTTCGCGTGCGAGTGCACCGTGCCCTTCGGCCGGCCGGTCGAGCCCGACGAGTAGAGCCAGAACGCCGGGTCGTCGGCGGCGGTCGGCGCGGCGCGCGACGCGGGCTCGGCGCCGCCGAGGAAGGCCTCGAACTCCATCTCGGCCGGGTGCAGCGGCGCGACCGGCCGCGAGACGACCGTGCGCTTCACCTCGTGGTCCGAGCGCGTCATCGCCGCGACCAGCGTCGGCAGCAGCGCGCCCGACACCAGCAGCGCCTGAGCACGCGAGTGCTCGAGCATGTAGGCGTAGTCGTCGGCGGTCAGCAGCGTGTTCACCGCGACCGGCACCAGGCCCGCGTGCATCGCGCCGAGGAAGGCGACCGGCCAGTCGGTGCAGTCGTGCATCGCGAGCAGGACCCGCTCCTCGCGCCGCAACCCGACGGCGCGCAGCGCCGCCGACGCACGGCGGACCCGCTCGGCGAGCGCGCCATAGGTGACGGTGCCGGCGTCGTCGACGAAGGCGGCCTTGCCGGCGCGCTGCGCGTTCGCGTCGAGCAGGTGCTGCGCGAAGTTGAAGCGCTCGGGCGGCGCGGCGACGGTCGGGGGCGTGGTCACGGGGCGTCTCCTCCTCGGGGCGGCCGCCGGCGGTGCCGGTGCCTGTGCTTGCCCGTCCGACGGGCATGCAGTATTGTGCGTCCGTGCACTGTAGGTTCAACGTACCGCCATGTCAAGCACTATAATTCCTGTCATCGAGGCGCCCCCGCGGGATCGTGCCGACGGCGCGGCGTTGCCCGACGTCGCGGACGCCGACACCGAGGCCAAGAACCCGTTCCTGGTCGCGCTCGGCGAGCGGGTGAGGGCGCTGCGATCGCGCCGCGGCATGACCCGCAAGGCGACCGCGCAGGCGGCCGACGTGTCCGAGCGCCACCTCGCGAACCTCGAGTACGGCGTCGGCAACGCCTCGATCCTGGTGCTGCTGCAGGTCGCGCAGGCGCTGCAGTGCTCGCTCGCCGAGCTGCTCGGCGACGTGACCACCTCGTCGCCCGAGTGGCTGATGATCCGCGAGATGCTCGAGCAGCGCGACGACGCGACGCTGCGCCGGGTGCGCGTCGCGATCGGAGAGATGCTCGGCACCGGCGGCGCGAACGAGGCGCGCAGCCACCGCATCGCGCTGATCGGCCTGCGTGGCGCGGGAAAGTCCACGCTCGGGCAGCGACTCGCCGACGACCTCGGTTTCCCGTTCGTCGAGCTCTCGCGCGAGATCGAGAAGTTCGCCGGCTGCAGCGCCTCCGAGATCCAGGCGCTCTACGGCCAGAACGCCTACCGTCGCTACGAGCGTCGCGCGCTCGAGGAGTCGATCCAGATCTACCCCGAGGCGGTGATCGCGACGCCCGGCGGCCTGGTCGCCGACGCGGCGACCTTCAACCTGCTGCTCGCGCACTGCACGACGGTCTGGCTGCAGGCCGACCCCGAGGACCACATGAAGCGCGTGATCGCGCAGGGCGACATGCGCCCGATGGCCCAGAGCCGCGAGGCGATGGAGGACCTGAAGGGCATCCTCGCCGGGCGGGCGCCGTTCTACTCCAAGGCTGAGCTGCGCCTGGACACCAGCGCGCGGCCGCTGGAGGAGACGTTCGAGGCGCTGCGGGCGCTGGTGCGCGAGGCGCTCCAGCTGCCGGCCTGACGCGAAGTGGAGTGCATGGGGCGGCTCGGCCCCGACAGGATAGTGCAAAATAATGCTTGACGCCCAACGCTGCATGCAGGATACTGCCTGACATCCGATCCGAGGCGCATGCAACAGCCTGCGTCCCACACCGAGCAGGAGACCCCGATGAGCCATCCCGACCGCGTCGACTACCAGACCCACCCGACCCAGTACCGGCACTGGAAGCTGTCGTTCGACGGCCCGGTCGCGACGCTCGCCGCCGACTTCGACGAGAACGCCGGGCTGCGTCCGGGCTACAAGCTCAAGCTCAACAGCTACGACCTCGGCGTCGACATCGAGCTGAACGACGCGGTCAACCGCATCCGCTTCGAGCACCCCGAGGTCCGCACGGTGGTCGTGACCTCGCTGAAGGACAAGGTGTTCTGCTCGGGCGCGAACATCTTCATGCTCGGAACCTCCAGCCACGCCTGGAAGGTCAACTTCTGCAAGTTCACCAACGAGACCCGCAACGGACTCGAGGACTCGTCTGCGCACAGCGGCCTGAAGTTCCTCGCCGCGGTCAACGGCGCCTGCGCCGGCGGCGGCTACGAGCTCGCGCTCGCCTGCGACGAGATCCTGCTGGTCGACGATCGCTCGAGCGCGGTGAGCCTGCCCGAGGTGCCGCTGCTCGGCGTGCTGCCCGGCACCGGCGGCCTCACCCGGGTCACCGACAAGCGCCGCGTGCGGCACGACCTCGCCGACATCTTCTGCACGACCACCGAGGGCGTGCGCGGGCAGAAGGCCAAGGACTGGCGTCTCGTCGACGACATCGCGAAGCCCGCGGTCTTCCAGCAGAAGGTGCGCGAGCGCGCGCTGGCGCTGGCCGCGAAGAGCGATCGTCCCGCCGAAGGCAAGGGCGTCGAGCTGACGCCGCTGGAGCGCACGATCGAGGCCGACGGGCTGCGCTATCGGCACGTGACGGTCGCGATCGACCGCGCGAAGCGCACCGCGACCTACACGGTGAAGGCCCCGTCGGGCCCGCAGCCGAAGGACGTCGCCGCGATCGAGTCGGCCGGCGCCGCCTGGTACCCGCTCGCGATGGCCCGCGAGCTCGAGGACGCGATCCTGTCGATGCGCACCAACGAGCTCGACGTCGGCGTCTGGCTGGTCAAGACCGAGGGCGACCCGGCCGCGGTGCTCGCGATGGACGAGGTGCTGCTCGCCAACCGCGACCACTGGCTGGTGCGCGAGACGATCGGCCTGCTGCGCCGGACCTTCTCGCGGCTCGACGTGTCCTCGCGCAGCCTGTTCGCGCTGGTCGAGCCGGGCTCGGCGTTCGCCGGCAGCTTCCTGGAACTCGCGCTCGCCTGCGACCGCAGCTACATGCTGGTGCTGCCCGACGAGCCGTCGAAGGCGCCGCGCATCGCGGTCGACTCGGCCAACTTCGGGCTCTTCCCGATGGTCACCGGCCAGAGCCGCCTCGGCCGCCGCTTCTACGACGAGGCGCCGGCGCTCGACGCGGTGCGCGCCAAGTCGGGCGAGCCGCTCGACGGCGATGCGGCGCTCGCGCTCGGCCTGGTCACGAGCGCGCCCGACGACATCGACTGGGCCGACGAGGTCCGGATCGCGATCGAGGAACGGGTCTCGATGTCGCCCGACGCGCTGACCGGCATGGAGGCCAATTTGCGCTTCAACGGCCCGGAGAACATGTTCACCCGCGTCTTCGGCCGGCTCACCGCCTGGCAGAACTGGATCTTCCAGCGTCCGAACGCCGTCGGCGACAAGGGCGCGCTGAAGGTCTACGGCAAGGGCGACAAGGCCGCCTTCGACTGGAACCGCGTCTGACCCGCCCGACCGTCCCACAGCGCAACCCCGAACCGATTCCAGCGTCTTACCGAAACCGACATCCCGACGGAGTCCCGACATGGCCGCCATCGACTACAGCGAGAAGATCCCCAACAACGTCAACCTCGCCGAGGACCGCACGCTGCAGCGCGCGCTCGAGCAGTGGCAGCCGAACTACCTCGAGTGGTGGAAGGACATGGGTCCGGACGGCAGCCAGAACTTCGACGTCTACCTGCGCACCGCGGTCAGCGTCGACCCGCAGGGCTGGGCGCAGTTCGGCCACGTGAAGATGCCCGACTACCGCTGGGGCATCTTCCTGAATCCGGCCGAGAAGGACCGCAAGATCCACTTCGGCGACCACAAGGGCGAGGACGCTTGGGCAGACGTGCCCGGCGAGTACCGCGCGAACCTGCGCCGGATCATCGTCACGCAGGGCGACACCGAGCCCGCGTCGGTCGAGCAGCAGCGCCACCTCGGCCTCACCGCGCCGAGCCAGTACGACCTGCGCAACCTCTTCCAGGTCAACGTCGAGGAAGGCCGCCACCTGTGGGCGATGGTCTACCTGCTGCACAAGTACTTCGGCCGCGACGGCCGCGAGGAAGGCGAGGCGCTGCTCGAGCGCCGCAGCGGCAACCAGGACAACCCGCGGATCCTCGAGGCGTTCAACGAGAAGACGCCCGACTGGCTGTCGTTCTTCATGTTCACCTACTTCACCGACCGCGACGGCAAGTTCCAGCTGTGTGCGCTCGCAGAGTCGAGCTTCGACCCGCTCGCCCGCACCACGAAGTTCATGCTGACCGAGGAAGCGCACCACATGTTCGTGGGCGAGTCGGGCGTCTCGCGCGTGATCCAGCGCACCTGCCAGG
The DNA here is from genome assembly GCA_044371545.1 of Burkholderiaceae bacterium. GTDB lineage: Bacteria > Pseudomonadota > Gammaproteobacteria > Burkholderiales > Burkholderiaceae_E > UBA4615. Next base: position 36 of record JBILTM010000230.1, on the reverse strand, counting down.
CGATGAACGAGCTGAAGACCGACGATCCGGCGAAGC
>JBILTM010000038.1:0-29751 GCA_044371545.1 Burkholderiaceae bacterium | reverse complement strand
TCGGCGTGATGAAGGTCGACGAGCACGACCGGATCCTCGAGTTCGCCGAGAAGCCGGCGAACCCCGAGCCGTTGCCGGGCCGCCCCGACACCGCGCTCGCGAGCATGGGCATCTACCTGTTCGACGCGGAGTTCCTCTACGACGAGCTGCCCAGGTTCATGAGCGGCGAGCAGACGCACCACGACTTCGGCCGCGACGTGATCCCGGCGATGGTCGCGGGCGGCCGAGCGATCGCTCACCCGTTCTCGCGCAGCTGCGTGGGCGAATCGGGCAAGGGCGCGTACTGGCGCGACGTCGGCACGCTCGACGCCTACTGGGAGGCGAACATCGACCTCACCGCGACCGACCCGCAGTTGAACCTCTACGACCGCGACTGGCCGATCTGGACCTACCAGGAGCAGCTGCCGCCGGCGAAGTTCGTCCACAACGTCGGCGACCGGCGGGGCGAGGCGATCGAGTCGATGGTCTCGGGCGGCTGCATCATCTCCGGCCAGCTGAACCGCTCGCTGCTCTTCTCGAGCTGCCGGGTGCACTCGTTCTCCAAGGTCGACTGGTCGGTGCTGCTGCCCGAGGTGCAGGTCGGGCGCGGCGCGCGGCTGACGAAGTGCATCGTCGACCGAGGCTGCGAGATCCCCGACGGGCTGGTCGTCGGCGAGGATCCGGTGGCCGATGCCGAGCGCTTCAACCGCACCGCCAAGGGCGTCACGCTGATCACCCGCGAGATGCTGGCCCGCCTCGGATGAAGGGCCCCGCGACCGACGACGGCGGCGCCCCGCTGCGGGTGCTGCACGTGGCCGCCGAGTGGTTCCCGGCGGTCAAGACCGGCGGGCTGGCCGACGTGGTCGCGGCGCTGCCCGGCGCGCAGCGCGCGGCCGGGCTCGACGCGCGGCTGCTGCTGCCTGCGCTGCCCGCGCTGCGCGCCGCGCTCGGCGATGCGGTCGAGGTCGCGCGCGTCGGCGCGGCCTTCGGCGCGGCGCGCGTCGCGCTGCTGCGCGGCAGGCTCGCCGGCTCCGACGTGCCCGCCTACCTGATCGACGCGCCGTGGCTCTACGACCGTCCCGGCAACCCGTACCTCGCCCCCGACGGCCGCGAGTGGCGCGACAACCCGCGGCGCTTCGCGATGCTCGGCTGGATCGCCGCGCAGCTCGCCGAGGGCGCGCTCGACCCGGGCTGGGCGCCGCGGATCGTCCACGCGCACGACTGGCACGCGGCGCTCGCACCTGCCTACCTCGGTGCGCACGGCACCGCGCAGACGCCGCTCGCGCACGCACGCAGCGTGCTCACCGTGCACAACCTCGCGTTCCAGGGGCGCTTCGCGATCGACCGCTTCGCCGAGCTCGACCTGCCGGCGTGGATGGCCGGCCCGGCCGGCGTCGAGTTCCACGGCGAGGTCCGCTTCCTGAAGGGCGGGCTGATGTTCGCCGACCGGATCACGACGGTGAGCCCGACCTACGCGCGGGAGATCCTGACGCCCGAGGGCGGCCACGAGCTCGACGACGTGCTGCGCCACCGCGCCGACCGGGTGGTCGGCATCGTCAACGGCATCGACGACGCGGTCTGGAACCCGGCGAACGACGCGGCGATCGCCGAGCGCTACGACGCGACGCGCCTCGACGGCAAGGCCGCGTGCAAGCGCGCGCTGCAGGCCGAGCTCGGCCTCGCGCCGCGCGCCGACGCGCCGCTGCTCGCGGTGGTGAGCCGGCTCTCGCCGCAGAAGGGGCTGGACCTGCTGCTGTCGGTGCTGCCGCAATGGCTGGGCGCCGGCGGCCAGGTCGCGCTGCTCGGCTCGGGCGAGCCCGCGCTCGAGCACGCGTGGCGGGCCGCCGCGCATGCCGCGCCCGACGCGGTCGGCGTGCGGCTCGGGTACGACGAGGCGCTCGCGCACCGGATCGTCGCCGGCGCCGACCTCATCGCGGTGCCCTCGCGCTTCGAGCCCTGCGGGCTCACGCAGCTCTACGGCCTGCGCTACGGCACGCTGCCGCTGGTGCACCGCACCGGCGGCCTGGCCGACACCGTCGTGGACGCCGACGAGGCGGCGCTGCGCGAGGACCGCGCGACCGGCTTCGCCTTCACCGGTGCACACGCCGACGCGCTCGCGCAGGCGATGCGCCACGCGCTCGACGGCTGGCGGCACCCGGTGGCGTGGAAGCGGGTGATGCGCCGGGCGATGGCGCAGGACACCTCGTGGCGCGCGCCGGCCGCGCGCTACGCGGCGCTGTACCGGGACGCGCTCGGCCTCGACTGACGCGGCGCGCGGCGCGCGAGCGCGCCGCACTTGCGCGGGATCAAGTCCCGCCACGCCGCGCCGGCCTACGATCGGCCGGTGCGCACCCTCCTCGCGATCCTCGTCGACAGCCCGCACTTCCGGCGCATGGGCGTCGCCATCGCGCTGTTCGCCGCGATCCTCGCGCTCGGCACCGCCGGCTACCTCGCGCTCGGCAAGCCGGGCACCACCGTGGTCGACGGTCTCTACATGACCTTCATCACCGTCGCGACGATCGGCTACGAGGAAGTGGTCGACATGGACGGCAACGACGCCGGCCGCTTCTTCACGATGGCGATCTCGCTCGCCGGCATCGGCAACATGACCTTCCTGTTCTCGACGGTCACCGCCTTCCTGCTCGAGACGGACCTCAACACCGCCTACCGGAGACGCCGCATGCAGGCCGAGATCGATGCCCTGTCGGGCCACTACATCGTCTGCGGGGCGGGCCGCATCGGCGGCTACGTGATCGACGAGCTGCGCGGCGACGGCCACCCGTTCGTCGTCGTCGAGCTCGACGACGCGGTGCTCGCGCGACGGCAGGACGCCGACCCGGCGTTGCGCGCGCTCGCCGGCGACGCGGCCGACGACGCGGTGCTCGAGCGCGCCGGCATCGCGCGGGCCGCGGGCGTCTTCGCGGTCACCGGCGACGACTCGAAGAACCTCGTCGTCAGCCTGTCGGCCAAGCAGCTCAATCCGCTGGTGCGCGTCGTCGCGCGGATCCACGACCCGCGCAACGCCGCCAAGACGCTGCGCGCGGGTGCGGACGAGATCGTCTCGCCCGACTTCACCGGCGGGCACCGGATCGCGTCGCTGATGATCCGGCCGCAGATGGTGTCGCTGGTCGACGAGCTGCTGCGCGCCGGCGAGCGGCTCGCGGTCGCCGAGGTGCCGGTGCCGGCCGGCGGGGCGCCGCTGCGCGTCGGCGCGCTCGGCCGCAGCGACGAGTGGCTGCTGGTGGCCGTCCGGGACGGCGAGCGCTGGCGCTTCAATCCGCCGGACGACACCGAGGTCGATCCCGGCCACGCGCTGGTGGTGATCGCGAGCCCCGCGGGCCGGCGCGCGCTCGAGGCGCGCGTCGCGGGCTCAGCCGGCGGCTGAGGGCGCGTCGGTCGCGGGGGACGGCGCGCCGTCCAGGCCGGCGAACACGCGATCGTCGCCGGGGATCTGGCGGTCCATCTCCGCGAGGCAGCGGCGCACCTCGGCGGCCGCGGCGGCGTCGAAGCCGCGCGCGCGCATGCGCAGCAGGTAGACCTGCACGGTCGCCATCAGCACCATCGGGTTCTTCGGCAGCTGCGCGCGCGCGTGGTCGACGTGCATCGCCGCTTCGTCGAAGCGCGCCTGGTGCAGCGCCGACAGCGCACGCTCGACGTTCGCGGCGGCGGTGGTCGGCTCCTGCGTCGACGCGGAACGGGCCGGTGCGTCGTCCCCGGCGTCGCGGGCCGCGCGTGCGTCGGCGTCGACCGCGTCCTCGCCCGGGTCGGTGACGCCCGCGGAGCGCGTGCGCATGTACGCGCCGCGCTCGGCCTCCTCGGCCGCTGCGCGCGCGGCGGCCTGAGGATCGACCACCTGGTCGACGACCGGCGCACCCGCGCCCGCGCTCGCCGCGCGGGCCGCGAAGGACTCGGGCTCGATGCCGGCATCGCCGAGCACCTTGCGCGCGAGCGCGCCGGGCCCGCCGGCGCGCGCGCGCGTCGCCATCGTCTTCTGGATCAGCGCCTCGGCCTCCCCGCGCAGGCCGGCCGAGAACGCGCCGCGCGCGACGAGCAGCGCGACGCTCTCGGTCGGGGGCGCCATCGAGGCGAACGCGAGCGCCCGGCGCGCGGCCGACTCCGATGCCGGTACGTCGCCCATCGCCGCGTGCGCCTGCGCCTGCACCGAGGCGGCCAGCGCCTGCGAGGGCGCGTCGCCGGCCATGTCGACGTCGGCGTTGGCGACCAGGCGCAGCGCCTTGTCCGACTCGCCCTGGCCGACGAACACCTGACCGAGCATGCCGACGTCGAGCGCGCTCTTGGTGAGCGACGCGCTCGTCTTGCGGATCAGGTCGGCGTAGCACTTCTCGGCGAGCTCGAGCTCGCCGTGCGCGTAGGCGAGCTCGCCGAGCGTGCGGGTGCGGCGCGAGGTCGCGATCTGCTCCAGCGCGGCCCGCGCGACCGCGAGCGCCTTCGCGGTGCGGCCCTGCGCCTGCAGGATCTCGATCAGCAGGTCGTACGCGCCGCCGTGGAAAGGGTGCGCCCGGATCGTCGCACGCAGCCGCTCGCAGGCCGCGTCGGGGCGGCCGGACGCGCGCTCGCCGTGCGCGAGCGCGAGCTCGGCCCACGGCAGGTCGTCGCGGACCTCCAGCGCGCGCTCGCACAGCGCGCGCGCCTCGTCGTAGCGGCCGAGATCGACCAGCGCCTGCACGCGCCAGCGCGTGAGCTCGAGCGACGCGCGCTCGGAGGCCGGCGCCGCGAGCTGCTCGGCGGTCGCGAGCACCGCGATCGGATCGCCGCGCTCGGCGGCCGCGTGCACCGGCGCGAGCATCGCGCGGCGCCGCAGCGCCTGCTCGATCCGGGGCGACAGGGTCTCGGCCGACAGCGGCTTGAGCACGAAGCCGTCGGGCTGCCACTCGCGCGCCGCGGCGACCGAGGACCGGTCGGCCTCCGCGCTCACCAGCAGGAACGCCGCGCCCGGGTCGAGCAGCCGGCGGGTTCGCACGTACTCGAGCACCTGCAGCCCGTCCATCTGCGTGCGGAACTTGAGCTCGCACAGCACGAGCCCGAAGCGCTCGGTCTCCATCAGCCGGATCGCGCGGATCGGGTCGCCGGCCTGCTGGACCTGGTCGATGCCGCTCGCCTGCAGCAGGCTCTTCATCGCCTGGCGTGCGGTCACGTTCTCGTCGACGATCAGCGCGCGCACGCGCGCCAGGTCCGTGCCGCGGACGGTCGAGTGGCGTACGGTGGCGAGCCTCATCCCGGCATCGTCGGGGTCGCCCCGGGGCCGGACCGTGTCCGATCTCACGAACGGGCACCTGCGACCGACGCCCGGCGCCGGCGCTCCGAGGAACGGTCGTCCCGGCGCGTCGCCGCCGTGTCAGCGCACCAGCAGCGCGAGCACGAACAGGCCGACCATCACGAAGGTGATCGCGACCTTCGCGACGGTACCGACCAGCAGCCCGACCCAGGTCGAGATCCCGACGTGCGCCGCGCGCGCGGCGTTGCGGTCGGCCAGCCACTCGCCCACCGCCGCGCCCACCAGCGGCATGAACAGCAGCCCGACGAAGCCGGTGAACACGCCCGCGACCGTGCCGATCGCGGCGCCCGCGATCGCGAGGCGGCTCGCGCCGGCTCGCCTGGCGCCGATCATCGCCGACACGTAGTCCGCGCCCCACGCGACCATCATCAGCAGCCCGCAGACGAGGACGGTGAAGCCCGAGATCCGCGCGAAGTCGTCGATCCAGGCGGCGAGCAGGATGCCGGCGAACACCAGCGCCGCGCCCGGCAGCGCCGGCAGGATCGTGCCCGCGAGCCCGACCACGATCAGCACGATCGCGACGATCCACAGCAGCGTGCCCATCGGCGCTCCCCGGTACGTCGGCCGAGGGACCGGCCGTCCGTTCCAAGATGGGGGCGCACCGCGGCCGCGTCAAGCGGGCACGCGCCGCGCGCCGCTATGATCGGCCGGGATGCACCGACCGGAGCCCCCGATGACCGAGCCCGCCGCGCCCGAACGCTACGTCCTTCACGGCGGCCTCGGCTCGCCCTACTCGATGAAGGTGCGCGCCGCGATGCGCTACCGACGCCTGCCGCACGACTGGGTGCAGCTCGGCACGCCGGGCGCGCCCGACGCGCTCTCGAAGGTCAAGGTCCCGGTGATCCCGGTGCTGCAGCTGCCGGACGGCCGCTGGATCAACGACTCCACGCCGATGCTGCGCGAGCTCGAGCGCCTGCATCCGGGCGTGCGCTCGATCGTGCCGGACGATCCCGCGCAGGCGTTCCTCGCGCTGCTGCTCGAGGACATGGCCGACGAGTGGGGCACGAAGGCGATGTTCCTCTACCGCTGGCTGCGCGAGCGCGACCAGCGGCAGATGAGCGAGTGGCTCGCGTTCGACCGGCTCGCCGGGGCAGGCCTCGACGCGATCCTCGGGCACGCCGCGCAGTTCCGCGACCGGCAGGTCGGCCGGATGGCGCTGGTGGGCTGCACGCCCGCGAACGCGCCGCTGGTCGAGGCGAGCGCGGACCGGATCATGGCGCTGCTCGATGCGCACGTGACCGGCGAGCGCTACCTGTTCGGCGCACGCCCGTCGATCGCCGACTTCGGCTGGCTCGGCCAGCTCTCGCAGCTCGCGGTCGACCCGACGCCGGCCGAGCGGATGCGCGAGCGCTTCCCGTTCCTCTTGCGCTGGCTGATGCAGCTCGACGACGCGTCCGGCGTCCAGGGTGCGTGGCGCGCGCCCGATGCGCCGACGCCGCCCGCGATCGCGGGGCTGCTGACGATCGCGGCCGAGGTCTACCTGCCGTTCCTCGAGGCGAACGCGGCCGCGCTCGCCGAGGGTCGCGAGACCTTCCGCTTCACCGCCTGGGGCATGGGCTACGAGCAGGGCACGTTCAGGTACCAGGCGCGCTGCCTCGCCGAGCTGCGCGACGCGTACCGCGCGCTGCCGGGCGTGGCGCGCGAGCGCGTGGACGCCGACCTGCCGGCGGCCGCGCGCGCGGCGCTGTCGCGCGGCTGAGGGCGCGCGTCGCCCGGTCAGCCGAACGACAGCGCGAGCGAGCCGATCGGCCCGTAGTCGGCGACGAAGGCGTCGCCGGGCGCGACCGCGACCGGCACGACGCAGGTGCCGGTGGTCACCACGTCGCCCACCGCGAGGCCGGGGCCGTGCACGCGCAGCTCGTTCGCGATCCACGCGAGCGCGACGCGCGGATCGCCGAGCGCCGCGGCGCCCGTGCCCTCGGCGACGACACGCCCGCCGATCGTCGCGCGGACCGGGAAGGCGGCGAGGTCGCGGGCGCGCCAGTCGTCGCGGGTCGCCTCGCCGAGCACCAGCCAGCACGCGCACGCGTCGTCGGCGATCAGCTGCGCGGCGCCGACGCGCACGAAGTCGGTGTAGCGCGAGTCGGGCACCTCGACCGACGGGTGCAGCGACGCGACCGCGTCCATCGTCTCGTCGAGCGTGTACGGCGCGTCGCGCGGCGGCAGCGCGCGCGCCATCCGGAACGCGAACTCCACCTCGGCGACGCGCATCAGGTTGCCGTCGAGCGGCACGCGCGCGCCCGGCGCGAGCACGCGCTCGCGCAGCAGCCGGCCCGCGAGCGGCCCGTCGACGCCGATGTGCGCCTGTCCGGCCGCGCTGGTCGCGGCGATCTTCCAGCCGACCACCGGCTGGCCCGAGCGGCGCGCGAGCTCGGCCTGCACCGCGTAGCCGTCGCGGCGGTCGGCGGGCCGGCACGCGTCGGGCAGCGCGTCGAGGCGGGTGCGATCGGTCCAGTGGCGCCACAGCAGGGTGGCGGCGTCGGCGGCGGCGGCTGGGGTCATCGGTTCGCTTCGGGCGGGGAGACGGCCGGATGCTACGCGAGACCGCGTCGCCGCTCGACCGGCGAGGCCGTCCGCCGGCCCGGCGCGCGCACCGGCGTCGTGCACGGCCCGGAGAGTACGCCGTGCAGGCGCCGCTGTTCGACGCCTGCGCGCGCGACCGCCCTCCGATACTGCTCCGCTGACGTCGCCTTCCCGGCGACGGCCGGCCGGCACGCCCGAAGCGCGCGTCCGACCGGCGTCCGACCGCGCGCCCTCGCCGGAGCCTGCATGTCACTCACCCCGACCCGCCGCCTGTCCGTCGCCACGCTGCTCGGCACGGCCTTCGGAACGCTGTGCCTGCTCTTCGCCGCCGTCGCGATCGCGACCTGGGTGCAGACCCGCGGCATCCGCGCCTCGATCGACGAGCTGGTCGACGACCGCGCGGTCAAGGTCGACCTCACCAGCGGCATCGAGATCCGGGTCGCCCAGCAGGCCCGCCAGCTGCGGGACGCGGTGCTCGCCGGCAAGCTCGACCCGATGTCGATCGGGCCGATGCTCGACCAGGTGGCCGCGATCGCGAAGGAGAACTCCGAAGCGATGCAGACGCTGCGCAGGATGCTCAACACGCCGAGGGGCCAGGAGCGCTTCGCGGCGATGGCCGAGGCGCGCGGGAAGTTCGCGCCGCTGCGCGACCGCACGATCGAGCTGCTCAGAGGCGGACAGTTCGACACCGCCACCACGCTGCTGGTGACCGAGGTCGGCGCCGCGCAGGACGCGTTCTCGATCGCCGCGAAGGAGATGGTCACGTTCCAGCGTGAACAGATGCGCAAGACCGGCGAGCGCGCCCAGACCGACGCTGCGCGCGCGCTCGCGATCGGCGTCGGCGCGGCCGCGCTCGCGTGCGCGATCGCACTGGCCTTCGCGGTCGCGATCCCGCGGCTGCTGATGCGCCGGCTCGGCGCCGAGCCCGACGACGTGGCGAGCGTCGCGGCGGCCGTCGCCGCGGGCGACCTCGCCTCGACGGTGCCGGTGCGCAACGGCGACACCACCAGCGTGATGGCGTCGATGCGCACGATGCGCGACCGGCTCGCCGACATCGTCGGCCAGGTCCGCGCGAGCAGCGACGGCATCGCGACCGGCTCGACGCAGATCGCGAGCGGCAACGCCGACCTGAGCCGGCGCACCGAGGCGCAGGCGGCGAGCCTGCAGGAGGCGGCCGCGTCGATGGAGGAGATGTCGAGCGCGGTGAAGGCGAACGCGGCGTCGGCGCTGGAGGCGAACCGCCGCGCGACCGAGGCGTCGGAGGCGGCCACGCGCGGCGGCGAGCGGGTCGGCGACGTGGTGCGCACGATGCAGGAGATCGCCGAGTCGTCGAAACGGATCGCCGACATCATCGGCGTGATCGACGGCATCGCGTTCCAGACCAACATCCTCGCGCTCAACGCCGCGGTCGAGGCCGCGCGCGCCGGCGAGCAGGGCCGCGGCTTCGCGGTGGTGGCCTCCGAGGTGCGCAGCCTCGCGCAGCGCTCCTCCGAGGCCGCGCGCGAGATCCGAGGGCTGATCGGCGAGAGCATGCAGCGCGTCGAGGCGGGCGGCCGCGAGGTCGACCAGGCGCGCGCCTCGATGTCCGAGCTCGTCGACCGGGTGCACCGCGTCGCCGGGCTGATCTCCGAGATCACCTCGGCGACCGACCAGCAGGCGGGCGGTGTCGCGCAGGTCGGCGAGGCGGTCGCCGACATCGACCGCGCGACGCAGCAGAACGCGGCGCTGGTCGAGCAGAGCGCCGCGGCCGCGGAGAGCCTGCGCTCGCAGGCCGAGGGGCTGGTGACACTGGTCGGCGCGTTCCGGGTCGCGTCGAACGCGTCGACGCGGCAGCCCGCCTGAGCGACGCCGTTCAGGGCTCGATCGCGAGCCCCGCGACCGCGCGGCCGCCCGCGACGACGCCGATCCGCGTCGCCGCGCCGGTCGCGAGGTCGATCCGCCAGAGCACCGACTCGTTGCCGAAGGCGCGCGTGAACGCCGCGTAGGCCGCGTTGCCCACGTCGGCGATGTCGAAGCTCGCGCGCGCGAAGGTGCCCGCGCGCAGCGGGCCGACCGTCGTGATGCGGCCGGTGTTCGGCGACACCACCGGCGCCGTGCCCTCCTTCGAGCCCTGCATCACCAGCAGCCCGTTGGCGGCGTCGATCGCGTAGTTGGTCGTGATCTTCTCGTCGACCTTGTTGTACGAGTAGGCGGCCGCGACGATCGACAGCGGCCGGCCGGCATTGCGGTCCCCGGGCGCCCACGCGAGCGGGGCGTCGGTCTGCAGGCCCTCCGCGCCCGGGTCGCCGTCGACGAGCGCGCCGGTGTCCGGGTGCAGCCGCAGGTTCAGGCCCGCGTCGCTGACCACGCGGATGCGGTCGACGGTCGGGTTGAAGTCGAACCCGAACTCGTTGCCGCGTATCGGCACCGGGATCACCGGGCCGACCTGCGACGCCGTCGCGGTCGCGGTTTCGATGCGGTACAGGATGCCGCTGCTGCCGAGCGCGAACAGCTGCCCGCGCGCGACCCGCCAGTCGATGCCGAGGATCCGCTCGCCCGGTTGCAGCCCGCCGAGCGCGCGGTCGCTGAGCGCGATGCCCGGGCGGCCACCGTTGATCGCGATCAGCCGGTTCGCGTCGTTGACGACGTAGAGCGTCTCCTTCGCGGGCGGGCCGGAGCGGCCGTCGGGCGACGACGCGCAGGCGGCCGCGAGGACGACGGGGACGGCGAGGGCGGCGGCGAGGACGGTGCGGCGCATGGTGCGGATCGGGGGCAAAAGCGGAACGTCGATGGTGACACGGGCGCCGGTGCGGCCGCGCGGAGCCGGTCGTACGGTCGCCCACCGGAGACGTCCGGCCCGTCCGTCGACTACGATCGATCCGACGCCGACGAGGAGACCCTCATGCTGCACCCCCAGGCCCGCGCGCTGCTCGACCTGATCGAGAAGAGCGGCATCCCCGCCACCCACACGCTGACGCCCGCCGAGGCCCGCCGCTTCTACCGCGAGCGCCGCGCATTCACGCAGCCGGATGCGCCCGCGCTCCCGGTGGTGCGCGACCTGCAGGCCGACGGACCCGCGGGCCCGATCCCGCTGCGGCTGTACCGCCCGGTCGCCGAGGGCACGCTGCCGGTGCTCGTCTACTACCACGGCGGCGGCTGGGTGATCGGCGACCTCGACACCCACGACGTGCTGTGCCGCCAGCTCGCCCTGCAGGCGGGGTGCGCGGTCGTCGCGGTCGACTACCGGATGGGGCCGGAGCACCGCTTCCCGGCCGCGGTCGACGACTGCGTCGCCGCGACGCGCTGGGTCCGCACGAACGCGGCCTCGCTCGGCGTCGATGCGTCGCGCCTCGCGGTCGGCGGCGACAGCGCGGGCGGCAACCTGGCGGCCGTCGTCGCGCTCGTCGCGCGCGACGCGGGCAACCTGCCGATCGCGTTCCAGCTGCTGATCTACCCCGCGACCGACCAGCGCCGCGTCGCGCCCTCGCACACGACGAATGCGCAGGGCTACCTGCTCACCGCCGACTCGATGCGGTACTACCACGACCACTACATCGACGACCCGAAGCACGACCTCGACTGGCGCGCCTCGCCGCTGCTCGCGCCATCGCTCGCGAAACTGCCGCCCGCGTTCGTGCTCGTGGCCGGCTACGACCCGCTGCGCGACGAGGGCGTGCAGTACGCGCAGAAGATGACCGAGGACGGCTCGCGCGCGACGCTGGTGAGCTTCGAGCGGCAGATCCACGGCTTCGTGCCGATGGGGCGCGCGCTGGAGGAGGCGAACGAGGCGGTGGCGATGTGCGCGGACGCGCTGCGGCGGGGGTTGCGGGTCTGACGGTCCGCGGGGCCGCGGGTCGTCGATCAGGTCCACGCGGACGCCAGGGCCGATCTCCCTGCGAGCAGCGCCTCCAGCGGCTGCGGCTCGTGCAGGAGATAGCCCTGCGCGAAGTCGATGCCGAGCGCCTTCACGCGTTCGAGCACGGCCGGTCGATCGACGAACTCGGCGACCGTCCGGACGCCGACCACCCGGGCGACGTCGACGAAGCCGCGCACCGCGGCTTCGTCCAGGGGGTCGTCCACCACGTCGCGGATGAACCGGCCGTCGATCTTGATGACGTCGACCGACAGGCTCTTCAGGTAGCCGAAGGAGGACGCCCCGGCGCCGAAGTCGTCGAGTGCGACCCGGATCCCGCGGGCTCGGACCTGCTCGACGAACACCGCCGCATCGGCCATGTTGGTCACCGCGACCGTCTCGGTGATCTCGAGGCAGAGCCGCCGGCAGACCGCCTCGCCGGCGTCGCCGAGGATCTCCAGGGCCTGCCGGTGGAACGCACGGTCCCCGACGGACTGCCCCGAGAGGTTCACGCCGAGGCTCGACAGCCCCGAGAGATCGCCATGCCGCTTCAGTCGGCGGACCACCTGCTTCAGTACCCAGCGGTCCACCCGGCTCGACAGATGGAAGCGTTCGGCCGCCGGCAGGAACGCACCCGGCATCACCAGGGCGCCGCCGGGGTCGCGCATGCGCAGGAGCACCTCGGCGTGCAGGCCCGGGTCCGGGTCGGTGAGCGGGGTGATGCGCTGTGCATGCAGCTCGAACCGGTCTTCGTCGAGCGCCTGTTCGATCCGCGACGCCCACTGCAGCTCGCCCCGGCGCGCTCGCATCGCCTGGTCGGTGTCGAACCACAGGTGGACGCGGTTCCGGCCGGCTTCCTTCGCGGCATAGCACGCGGTGTCCGCCGCCTGCATGACGGCCGCAGCCGTGCTCCAGCGGTGGTCCACCGGAACCAGGCCGATGCTGGCGCCGATCCGGAAGCGCTTGTCGTCATGGACGAAGCGGAACTCCTCCATGCGTTCGCAGATGCTGTGCGCGACCCGCTGCGCCTGTTGCGCCGAGCAATGCTCCAGGATCAGGGCGAACTCGTCGCCGCCCAGCCGCGCCACGGTGTCGCGCGCCCGCACCGACTCGCGCAGCAGCCGGGCCGCATGCCTCAGCAGCCGGTCGCCGATCGAGTGGCCGCAGGCGTCGTTGACCAGCTTGAACTGGTCCAGGTCGATGTACATCAGCGCGTGCTCGCTGCGCTCCTCGTGTGCCGTGGTCAGCAGCCGCTGCAGCCGGGTCTCGAACTCGCTGCGGTTCAGCAGGCCGGACAGCGCGTCGTGGGTCGCGCGGTAGGTCATCTCCCCGCTGAGGCGGCGCTGCTCGGTCACGTCACGGAAGACGAGCACCACGCCGAAGATCTCGCCGACCTCGTTGCGGATCGGGGAGGCCGAATCCTCGATGCCGAACTGCTCGCCATGCCGCGAGATCAGCAGGGCCTGCCTGGACCGACCCGCCGTGGTGCCCTGCTGGAGGCAGGCCGTGACGGGGTTCTCGGTCGGCGACTTCGTCTCCTCACCGACGACGTGGAAGACCCGTCCGACCGCGTGCCCCTTCGCCTCGGCGTTGCGCCAGCCGGTCAGCCTTTCGGCCACCGGGTTGAGCCAGGTGACCCTGCCGTGGCGGTCGGTGGTGATGACGGCGTCGCCGATGGACTGGAGCGTCACGCGCAGCAGCTCGTGCTGTTCGGCGAGTTCCTCGTGCAGCGCCCTGCGCTGCGTGATGTCCTGGAACCCGCCCAGCAGCCGGACCGGCTGGCCGTTCTCGAACTCCGCGTGGCCCACGGCACGCACCCACAACTCCCGGCCGTCCGCGCGGACGAGGGGCAGTTCGAGATCCCAGGCCTCTCCGGTGGCCATCGCCCGCTCGACGGCCGCCGATGCCGGCCACCTCGCCGGTGCGATTCAGCAGCGCCTCGCTCTTGCGCAGCGCGTCTTCCTGGAGCTTGCGTGCGGTGATGTCGAGGTGCGTGCCGAACATCCATTCGGGCTTGCCGTCGGGTGTCCAGCTGAGCACGCGCCCGCGGCCCAGCACCCACACCCAGTGGCCGTCGCGATGGCAGATCCTCACCTCGCACTCGTAGCGCTCGGTCTGCCCTGCGAAGTGCCTCGAGAGCAGTTCGCCGGAGCGCTCCAGGTCGTCGGGGTGCACCCGTGACAGCCAGGTCCCGATCGACGCGGGACCCAGTTCGTCGAGCGTACGGCCGACGATCGCGGCCCATTGTTCGTTGACCCGGGTCTGTCCGGTCTGGACGTTCCATTCCCAGGTGCCGGCACCGGTGCCCTCGATGATGCCGGCCATGCGCCGCTGCTCGGCCCGTTGCCGGTTGCCGATGGCCCGGGTTTCGGTGACGTCCTCGACCGAACCGACGTAGCCGTCGGGTCGACCGGAGGCGTCCGTCGTCGCCCTCGCACGGGCGTGCACGCAGCGCTCCGCGCCGTCGGGATGCCGGATGCGGAATTCCATGTCGAAGTCGACACCGGCGCGAGCCGAGCACTCCCACGCATCGAACACCGCGTCCTTGTCCTCGGGATGGAGCGTCGATGTCCATCCGTGCCCGAGACTCTGCGCAAGGTCCATGCCGTAGATCGCCTGCCACCGGGCGTTGGTGTAGGTGCAGGCACCGTCCTCGTCCGTGGCGAACACCCCGAGCGGCGAGGCGTCGCAGAGCACCCAGAACCGGGCCTCGCTCTCGGCGAGCGCTGCCGAAGCAGCCGCCATCCGGGCCCGGAGCTCGCGCTCCGAGCGCAGCGCACGACGCCCTTCAAGCATCTGCACCGCGGCCAGGGCCAGGCCGCGAAGGACCTCGCGCTGGGTGTCGTCCAGCGTGCGCGGTCGCCGGTCGATGACGCACAGCGTTCCGGCGTGGGTCCCGTCGCCGAGCTTCAGGATGGCGCCCGCGTAGAACCGGATGTGGGGTTCGCTCGTGACCAGCGGGTTCGCGGCGAATCGCGGATCCACGGCCGCATCCGGCACCTCGAGGATTCCTTCCTGCAGGATCGCGTGCGCACAGAAGGCCTGCTCGCGGGGCGTCTCGGTCACGCCGGTCAGCCCCACGTTGGCCTTGAACCACTGACGATCGGTGTCGATCAGGCTGATCAGCGAGATCGGGACCCCGCAGCTCAGGGCCGCGACCTGCACCAGGGCATCGAACTCGCGCTCGGGTTCGGTGTCGAGGACATCGAGCTCGCGCAGAGACTCGAGCCTCGTCGGTTCGTTGCTCGGCAAGGAGGCGGCGGCCATGGCGGATCCTGCGGATCGTCCAGTCTCGTCGAAGCGCGTGTCGTCCGGTCCGGCGAACAGCGGCAGAACCGCCGGCCAGAATCCCGATTGGGTCGGCGCCACGGGCGGATGACCCCCATGCCGCGGCGCGCCCGAGGTGCGTCGGCGGCAGCCCTCTTGCGTCGATGACGCAACCTGTCCGGCAGTTCCGCGATGACCACACCGCCCGTCCCCCGCCGCCCGGCCTCGCACCGCGCATCCTCGGTTCTCCGCCGGCGCGGGTGCCGGGGCTCGGGTTCGTCCTGCTGCTGATGATGGGCCTGAACGGCGACGTGACGGGCAGCTACGGCGGGGAGCCCGTCAAGGCGACCCAGCACATCATCGCGTTGGCCATCGCCGGCTTCGCCGTGTACGTCGCCCATGCACGCTTCATCGAGCGGCGGACCGTCGACGAATTGAGCGGGCGGCGGATGGGCCGCGAGTTCGGCCTGACCCACCTGATCAATCCTCAGGCCACGCTCGAGGGTGCGCTGTTCATCGCCGTCGAGGCCGGCATCCTGCTCGCGGCGGCCTTCATGCCGACCCGCCAGCTCTGGTTGAGCATCGGCTTCCACATGGCGTGGAACCGCACGCGGTCGGCGATCTTTCGGGCATCGTCTCCGGAAACGATGCCGCGCCGGGACTGATCCGATCCACCGCCCGCGATCGCGCCGGCGACCCGGCCGCACCGCGCGATGACCGCCCTGTCATCAAGCCGTCATCGCATCGTCATCGGAGGTCTAGATGGTCCGGCTCTTCCTTCACCGGAGGCTCCGGCATGTCCACGCCCGCGATCGAGGTCGAGTCCCTCTCCAAGCGGTTCGGCGAGCACCGCGCGCTGCGCGACGTGTCGCTTCGGATCGCGCCGGGCGAGATGGTCGCGCTGCTCGGCGCGTCCGGTTCGGGCAAGTCGACGCTGCTGCGGCACCTGAACGGTCTGCACCGCGCGGACGCGGGCACCACGAGCCACGTGAGGCTGTTCGGCAGCACGCTGCAGAAGGGCGGCGTCCTCGCGCGCGACGTGCGCGCGATGCGCGCCGAGGTCGCCGCGATCTTCCAGCAGTTCAACCTGGTCGACCGGCTGCCGGTGATGATGAACGTGATGGCCGGCGCGCTGCACCGCCAGCCCCTGTGGCGTGCGCTCGCGCGGCGGCTGCCGGCCGCCGAGCACGCGCGGGCCTGGGAGGCGCTGAACCGCGTCGGTATCGAGCGCTGCGCGTGGCAGCGCGCCTCGACGTTGTCGGGCGGCCAGCAGCAGCGCGCCGCGATCGCGCGTGCGCTGGTGCAGGGCGCCCGCGTGATCCTCGCCGACGAGCCGGTCGCCTCGCTCGATCCGGCGACGAGCCGTCGCGTGATGGCGCTGCTCGCCGAGCTGAACCGCGAGCTCGGCGTGACGATCGTCGTCTCGCTGCACCAGGTCGAGCACGCCTTCGAGTTCTGCCCGCGGACCGTCGCGCTGCGGGCCGGCGAGGTCGTCTTCGACGGCCCGACCCGCACGCTGGACGCGCCGCGGCTGCGCGCG
Source organism: Burkholderiaceae bacterium (assembly GCA_044371545.1). Taxonomy (GTDB): domain Bacteria; phylum Pseudomonadota; class Gammaproteobacteria; order Burkholderiales; family Burkholderiaceae_E; genus UBA4615. Next base: position 13,314 of record JBILTM010000038.1, on the reverse strand, counting down.
CTCTACGGGACGCAGAGCGAGGAGCTGTTCGCGACGGCCCCGAACGCCGGCGAGCCCGCCGACCGTCCGGTGACCGCGCTCGTCGCGGCGGCGCACGCGGCCTGAGCCCCCTCCATCCCCAACCCCATTCAGGAGATCCGCATGAAGCACCTGTTCGCCTCCGTCTGCATGGCGACCGGCATCGCGCTCGCCGGCACCGGTCCGGCCGCCGCCCAGGCCGTCAACTTCGGCATCATCTCGACCGAGTCGTCGGCCAACCTGAAGAGCGCCTGGCAGCCGGTGCTGGACGACATGGCGCGCGCGACCGGCCTCGAGATCAAGGCGTTCTTCGCGCCCGACTACGCGGGCGTCATCGAGGGCATGCGCTTCAACAAGGTCCAGGTCGCCTGGATGGGCAACAAGTCCGCGATGGAAGCGGTGGACCGGGCCAGCGCCGAGGTGTTCGCCAAGACCGTCAACCGGGACGGCACCGAGGGCTACTACTCGCTGCTGGTCGTCCACCGTGACAGCCCGCTGAAGAGCCTCGACGACGTGCTCCGGCAGCGCTCCGGGCTCACCCTCGGCTACGGCGACCCGAACTCGACCAGCGGCACCGCGGTGCCCGGGCTGTACGCGTTCGGCATGAACAAGGTCGATCCGGTCAAGGACTTCAGGCGCACCGTGCGCGCGAACCACGAGACGAACCTGCTCGCCGTGGTGAACAAGCAGGTCGACGTCGCGACCAACAACACCGAGAACATCGAGCGCTTCGCGCTGACGAACCCGGAGAGGTCGAAGGATGTCCGCGAGATCTGGCGCTCGCCGCTGATCCCGAGCGACCCGATCGTCTGGCGCAAGGACCTCGACCCGGCGATCAAGGCGAAGATCCGCGACTTCATGCTCGGCTACGGCAAGACCGATCGCGAGAAGGACAACCTCGCGAAGCTCGGCCACAGCGCGTTCCGCGCGTCGGCCGACGCCCAGCTCGTGCCGATCCGCCAGCTCGAGCTGGCGCGCGCGCGCACGACGATCGAGAACGACGCGGCGCTGTCGGCCGAGGAGCGCACCCGGCGCCTCGCCGAGATCGACGGCCGGCTCGCCGAGCTCGGCCGGCTGGTCGCCCGGGCCAACTGAGCACCGGAGCCCGACGCGATGGCCGCCTCCGCCGACATGACGATCGCCGCACCGTCGGTGGGGGCGCCTCCGCCTGCACCGCGCACCTCCACGACGACGCTCGTGATCTGGGGCGTGGTGCTCGCGCTGCTCGCGGGCAGCTGGACGGGGGCCGACATGCGCCCGCTCGATCTCGTGCGCGACGCCGGCAACATGGCGCAGTACGCGAGCGGCTTCTTTCCGCCCGACTTCCGCGAGTGGCGGCACTACCTGACCGAGCTGGTCATCACGCTGCAGATCGCGCTGTGGGGCACGGCGCTCGCGATCGTCTGCTCGGTGCCGCTCGCGCTGCTCGCCTCGGGCAACCTGACCCCGTGGTGGGTGCACCAGCCGGTGCGTCGCGTGCTCGACGCCTGCCGCTCGATCAACGAGATGGTGTTCGCGCTGCTCTTCGTCGTCGCGGTGGGGCTCGGCCCGTTCGCGGGCGTGCTCGCGCTGTTCGTCCACACCACGGGCACGCTCGCCAAGCTGTTCTCCGAGGCGGTGGAGGCGATCGACCCGCAGCCGGTCGAAGGCATCCGCGCGACCGGCGCCCATCCCCTCGCCGAGATCGTCTTCGGGGTGATCCCGCAGGTGCTGCCGCTGTGGATCTCGTACGCGCTCTACCGCTTCGAGGCCAACGTCCGCTCGGCGTCCGTGGTCGGCATGGTGGGCGCGGGCGGGATCGGCATGGTGCTGTGGGACGTGATCCGCGGCTTCCAGTACGCCCAGACCGCGGCGGTGCTGCTGATGCTGGTGGTGACCGTCTCGGCGATCGATCTCGCCTCGTCGGCGCTGCGCCGGCGCCTGATCTGAGCGGACCCGCGGCCTGACCCCGGACGAGCACGACGATGACCCCGACGCCCCTCGATCGCATCGCCCGCCTCTTCGCCGATCACGGCGACGTGCCCTACGAGGGCGCGCGCCGCGAGGCGGTCAGCGCGACCGAGCACGCGCTGCAGTGCGCGCAGCTCGCCGAGTGGGCGCTCGCCGAGCCCGAGCTGGTCGCGGCCGCGTTCCTGCACGACATCGGCCACTTCCTCGCGGCCGACGCCGCGGCCCGCTCCGACGCGGTCGACGATCGCCACGAGGCGCTCGCCGTGCCGTTCCTCGAGCGGACCTTCGGGCCCGCGTTGGTCGAGCCGGTGCGCCTGCACGTCGAGGCGAAGCGCTACCTGGTCCGCATCGACGACGACTACGCGCGGCAGCTGTCGCCGGCGTCGGTCCATTCGCTCGCGCTGCAGGGCGGGCCGATGAGCGACGACGAGATGCGGCGCTTCGAGGCACGCCCCTTCGCCGAGGACGCGGTGCGGCTGCGGCGCTGGGACGACCTCGCGAAGACGCCGGGCCGTTCCGTCCCGCCGATCGGGCACTACCTGGCGCTGGTCGAGTCGCTGACCTGGCGAGGCGCCGGCGCTGCGTGACGGCGTCGTCGCGCGGCGCGCTCAGGCGGTCCGCTCGCCGCCCACCCAGGCCTGCCGCACCACCGGGTGCCCGTCGAGCACGGCAACCCTGAGCAGGTCGCCGAGATGGCCCGGCGCGATCGCGCCGCGATCGTCGAGCCCCGCCGCGAGCGCGGGGCCGCGGCTGACGACGCGCACCGCCTCGGGCAGCGAGAAGCCCGCGTCGGCGTGCAGCCGCCACGCGGCCTGCAGCAGGCTGCCGGGCACGTAGTCGGATGACAGGCCGTCGAGCACGCCCTCGCGCGCGAGGTCCGCCGCGGCGACGTTGCCCGAGTGCGAGCCGCCGCGGACCACGTTCGGCGCGCCGGCGATCGTCGACAGCCCGCTCGCGTGCGCGTGGCGCGCGGCGGCCAGCGTCGTCGGGAACTCGCTCATCGTGGCGCCCAGCGCCCGCGCCTGCTCGACGTGCTCGACGGTGGTGTCGTCGTGCGTCGCGAGCGCGATGCAATGCGCGCGCGCCCAGTCGGCGAACCAGCGCCGGTTCGGCTGCGCCCAGCGGGCCTGCCGCTCCGGCGCGATGCGGACCTCCTCGTCGAACCGGGCGTCGGTCCAGCCCTTCTTGCCGGTGTAGTAGGTCCGCGCGTGCTCGATGTCGGTCCACTGTCGCTGGCCGGGAGTGTGGTCCATCAGCGAGATCAGCCGCAGACGCGCGTGGCCGGCGAACGGCTCGAACAGCTCGATCGCGTTCGAGGCGGGCAGCTCGCAGCGGACGTGGATCAGGTGACGGCAGCGCAGCAGCCCGGCGGCGTCGAGGCGGTCGAGCACCTCGAGCAGCGCGCTCTGGTCGCGCGAGCGAAAGCCGTCGCCGTACGGGTCGCCGACGCCGATCGCATCGAGCACCGTCGTGATGCCGGCCGACGCGAGCTCGGCATCGTGCGCCTGCACCGCGGTGCGCATCGGGAAGGTGACCTTCGGGCGCGGCATCACGTGCCGCTCGAGGTTGTCGGTGTGCACCTCGACCAGGCCGGGCAGCAGCAGGTCGCCGTCGCAGTCGATCGCGCCGGGCGCCGCGGTCTCGCCGGGCTCGACCGACGCGATGCGGCCGTCGACGACGCGCACCGTCGCGTTCGGCAGCACCGCGCGCTCGGTGACGACGCGGGCACGGGTGAACAGGCGTTCGGTCATCGCGGGTCCGTCAGGCGAAGTCGAGGCGTCGGTCGGCGACGGCGTCGCGGACCTCCTCGTCGTGGAAGATCCCGACGATCGCGGCGCCGGCGCGCTTCGCCTCGTCGATCAGGCCGACCACGACGCGCCGGTTGGCCGCGTCGAGCGAGGCGGTCGGCTCGTCGAGCAGCAGCAGCGTCGCCGGCAGCACGAAGCCGCGCGCGACGTTCACGCGCTGCTGCTCGCCGCCGGAGAAGGTCGCGGGCGGCAGGCCCCACAGGCCGCGCGGCAGGTTGAGCCGCGCGAGCAGCTCGCCGGCACGTGCGCGGGCCGCGTCGAGCGCCGCGCGGTACGGGCCGTCGTCGAGCGGGTCGGCGTCGGGATCGGCGTCGTCGGCGTGCGCCTGCAGCCAGCGCTCGGCGACCGCGTCGATCGCCGACTGCCGCGGCAGCGCGCGCAGGAACTGGCTCACGTAGGCGATCTCGCGCCGGCGCAGCGCGATGGTCTCGCGGGGGCCGGCGGTCGCGAGGTCGACGACGACGCCGTCGGCGCGGCGCAGCCGCATCGCGCCGGCGTCGGCGCCGTAGTGGCCGGTCAGGCACTTGATCAGCGTCGACTTGCCGCGCCCCGACGGGCCGACGAGCGCGACGCATTCGCCGGCGTGCACGTCGAGGTCGGTGCCCTCGAGCACCGGCAGCTCGAGGCCGCCGCGCAGGTGCAGCACGAAGCGCTTGCGCAGGCCGCGCACCTGGAGCACGGGCGGCGGCGCGTCCGGAACGGTCATGGCGTCACCACCGAGGAGACGAGCAGCTGGGTGTACGGATCGCGCGGGTCGTCGAGCACGCGGTCGGTCAGGCCCTGCTCGACGATGCGGCCCTCGCGCATAACGAGGGTGCGGTCGGCGAGCAGGCGCGCCACGCCGAGGTCGTGGGTCACGATCACCGCCGACAGCCGCAGCCGCCCGACCAGCAGCCGGATCAGGTCGAGCAGCCGCGCCTGGACCGACACGTCGAGCCCGGAGGTCGGCTCGTCCATCAGCACCACGCGCGGGCGCGTGACGAGGTTGCGCGCGATCTGCAGCCGCTGGCGCATGCCGCCGGAGAACGCGCGCGGCGAGTCGTCGATCCGCGCCGCATCGAGCTCGACGCGCGCCATCCAGCGCTCGGCGGTGCCGCGCAGCCGGCCGTAGTGGCGCTCGCCGAGTCCCATCAGCCGCTCGCCGACGTTCGCGCCGGCGCTGACGTCCATCCGCAGCCCCTCGTGCGCGTGCTGCTCGACGAAGCCCCAGTCGGTGCGCATCAGCTCGCGGCGCCGCCGCTCGGGCAGCGCGTGCACGTCGAGCGCCTCGCCGGACGCGTCGCGGTAGAGCACGCGCCCCTCGGCGGGCACGAGGCGGCCGGCGATGCAGGCGAGCAGCGTCGACTTGCCCGAACCCGACTCGCCGACGATCGCGAGCACCTCGCCCGGGTACAGCTCGAACGACGCGCCGCGCACCGCCCAGTGCCCGTCGCGCGCGCCGGCGAACCGGTGGCCGAGGCCTTCGACCGCCAGCAGCGGCGATGCGTGCGGGCCGCTCATCGTGCGTCCTCGCGCCGCTCGCGGCACCAGTCGGTGTCGGAGCAGGTCCAGCGCACGATGCCGTCGTCGCCGGAGAACTCGTCGAGGAAGCTCGTCGTGCTGCCGCAGGCCTCGCAGGCGTGGCCCTGCGGCTCGACGCGGAACGGGTGGTCCTCGAAGTCGAGGCTCCTCACGTCGGTGTACGGCGGGATCGCGTAGAGCCGCTTCTCGCGGCCGGCGCCGAAGAGCTGCAGCGCGGGCATCCGGTGCATCTTCGGGTTGTCGAACGCGGGGATCGGCGAGGGCGACATCACGTAGCGGCCGTCGACGAGCACCGGCCAGTCGTAGCCGAGATCGATGCGGCCCCAGCGCGCGATGTCCTCGTAGAGCTTCACGTTCATCAGCCCGTACTCGGCGAACGCGTGCAGCCGCGCGGTCTCGGCGCGGCGCGGCTCGAGCCGGTACAGCGGCTCGGGCTGCGGCACCTGGTAGACGAGCACCTGGCCCTCGGTCAGGGGCCGCTCGGGGATCCGGTGGCGGGTCTGGATCAGCGTCGCCTCGGCGGTGCGCTCGGTGGTCCGCACGCCGGTGACCCGCTCGAAGAAGCGGCGGATGTTGACCGCGTTGGTGGTGTCGTCCGAGCCCTGGTCGATGACCTTGAGCACGTCGTCGGTGCCGATCGTCGCGGCGGTGACCTGGATGCCGCCGGTGCCCCAGCCGTAGGCGAGCGGCATCTCGCGCGAGCCGAAGGGCACCTGGTGGCCGGGGATCGCCACCGCCTTCAGCAGCGAGCGGCGGATCATCCGCTTCGTGCCCTCGTCGAGGTAGGCGAAGGTGTAGCCGTTCATCGTCCGTGCTCCTCGCGCAGCGCGCGGATCAGCTGCAGCTCGGTCTCGAAGGTCACGTAGTGCGGCAGCTTCAGGTGCTGCACGAAGCCCGAGGCCTCGACCGCGTCGCCGTGAGACAGCACGAACTCGCCGTCCTGCGCGGGGCTGGTCGCGCGCTCGTCGAACTCGTCGGCGCGCAGCACGCGGTCGACCAGCGACATCGCCATCGCCTTGCGCTCGCCGTGGCCGAACACCATGCCCTGCCCGCGCGTGAACTGCGGCGGGCGCGTCGCGCTGCCGGAGAACTGGTTGATCATCTGGCAGTCGGTCAGCTCGACCTCGCCGATCTCGATCGCGAAGCCCAGCTCGTCGGGCACGATCTCGAGCGGCACCGCGCCGTGGCGGATCTCGCCGGCGAACGGATGCGTGTACGCGTAGCCGCGCTGCGTCGAGTAGCCCATGCCGAGCACCCAGCCCTCGTCGGCGCGGGCGAGCATCTGCAGCCGCGCCGCACGCGGCATCGGGTGCGCGGGCGGGTCGCGGGTCACGTCGGGCGGCTCGGGGTCGCCGGGCGAGGGCTCGCAGGGCTCGATCAGCCCTTCGGCCGCGAGCGCGTCGATCGGGCTCGCGAGCGGCGCCTCGGGGTCGCCGTCGAACGCGGCCGGGGCCGCGGCGGCCGCCGCGCGCGCGGCCTCGGCGCCGTCGAAGTCGAGCAGCCGCTGGGTGTAGTCGAAGCTCGGACCGAGCAGCTGGCCGCCGGGCACGTCCTTGAAGATCGCCGACACGCGCCGGCGCACGCGCATGCGCGCCGTGTCGACCGGCAGGCTCGCGCCCCAGCGCGGCAGCGTCGTGCGGTACGCGCGCAGCAGGAACACCGCCTCGATCGCGTCGCCGCGCGCCTGGCGGATCGCGAGCGCGGCGAGGTCCGCATCGAACACCGAGGCCTCGGCCATCACCCGGTCGACGAGCAGCCGCAGCTGCTCGCGCACCTGCGCGCCGTCGAGCGCGTGCACCTGCGGGTCGCCGCGCCGCGCCTGCGCGAGCAGCGCGAGCGAGGCCGCGATCGCCGCCTCGCCGCCTTTCACCGCGATGTACATCGCTCAGCCCTCCACGGCGACGCGGGTGGTCCGCGGCAGCGCCGCGAGCCGGGCGCCGCAGGCGAGCACCAGGTCCACGCCGCGCGGGAACGCGGGCGCGAGCGCGGCGCGCGCGGCCCAGAACCGCGCGTCCAGGCCGCCGACCGCGAGCCGGTGCTCGGACTCGATGCCGGGGCCGCGCAGCACGAGCGCGGACTCGCCGGGGCCGGCCCGGCCTGCGTGCAGCGAGGACACGTCGACGAGGAGCGTCGCGCCGTCCTGCGGCCGCTCGTCGGTGCCCGACGCGAGGCGCGACCAGAGCGACGGCGCGGCGTGCTCGGCGTCGACCGCGACGAACGCCGCGTCCGACTCGGAGCGCGCGGCGCGCATCCCGGTATGGAAGCGCAACGGGTCGAGCGCGCCGGCCGTCATGCCGTCGAGCCAGGCGCTCGTCTCCGCGTCGAGCAGCGCGAGCAGCACCGCGTAGGCGGCGGGCGACAGCGCGGCGGCGTCGAGGCCGGCGATCGCGTCGCCGGGCAGCGTCGCGATCCGGCCGGGGCGCGCGGTCGCGTCGAGCAGCGCGCGGAACACGCGCTGCGCGCCCGACACCGGGTCGTTGAAGCCGCGTGCGACGCGAGCGAGGTCGGCGACCGCGCGCATCGAGGCCGCGGCGCTCACGCAGCCTCCGACTGGAGCGTGAAGAAGCGCACCCGGCTTGCCTCGGTGCGCGTGCGCTCCTCGCGGATCCGCGCGAGGCGCTCGGCGCGCAGCGGCTCGATCACGTCGCGCCGCAGCGCGTCGTGCAGCGGCGGATGCTGCAGCAGCGCATCGAGCTGCGCGATCCGTTCGGCGTGGCGTGCGTCGCGGCCGAGCACGTGGCCGACACCGGCGAGCGCCTCGCCGCCCTCGGGCCGCCAGCGCAGCACGCAGCGCGTGACCGTCGCCTCGCCGACGTTGAACCGGTCGCCGGTGTTGCCGATCCGGGCGCGCACCATCACGAGGCCGTGCTCCGGCGCGCGCAGCGTCTCGAATTCGCGGCCGGCGACGTGCGGCGCGGCGAGCCGCTCGAGCGCGTCGGGCCGGGCCTGCGCGAGCTCGCGCAGCCAGTCTGCGCGGCCTGCGGGCCGCGTGGAGTCGGAGGTGTCGTTCACGAGCGCGTCATCTAGATCACCGAGGATGTGGGGCAGTATCGACTCGCGTGATGACAGGTCATTGACAGTGCAGCTCGACGATCTCCGGACCCACGACACCGTCGGCGCCGCCGACGCGCCGCGCGTCGCGCGGTGGATGCGCATCGCCGCGGCGCTGCGCGCCGAGCTCGACGCCGGCGGCTACCCGCCCGGGACGCGCCTGCCCAACGAATCGGCGCTCGCCGAACGCTTCGGCGTGAACCGGCACACCCTGCGGCAGGCCGTGCAGCGCCTGGCGCTCGAGGGCCGCGTGCGCATCGAGCAGGGTCGCGGCACGTTCGTGCGCGAGCTGGTGCTCGACTACGCGCTGCAGCGGCGCACCCGCATGACCGAGAACCTCGCGAGCGCCGGCGATCGCGCGCGACGCGAGCTGCTGGAGAGCTCGGTCGGCGACGCGGGCGAGTGGGCGTCGGCGCTCGGGATCTCGCCGCGGGCGCGCGTCGAGGTGCTGCGCTCGCGGGCGGTCGTGCGCGGCCGTCCGATCGGCCTGTCGACGACCGTGTATCCGGCCGCGCGGCTCGCCGGCGTCGCCGATGCGTTCCGTGCGACCGGTTCGATCACCGCCGCGCTCGCGCGGCTCGGGGTGCACGACTACGTGCGCGCGCGCAGCACCGTCTCGTGCCGGCTGCCCACGCACGACGAGGCGGACGCGCTCGCGCGCGCCGCGGGCGAGCCGGTGCTGGTGGTCGGCTTCACGAGCACCGACCGCGACGGCGTGCCGGTCGAGGCCGGCCGCACGCTGTTCGCGGCCGACGCGGTGCAGCTCGTCGTGGAGCACGGCGCATGACCGGCGCGCACGGACCGCGCTACGCGACCTACTGGGTGCCCGAGCCCGGTCATCCGCTGTGGACCGCCGGCTGCACGTGGCTGGGCCGCGATCCGCGCGACGGCGGCGTTCGGGGCGGCCCGGCACGGGCCCACGTCGCGTCGCCGTGGCGCTACGGCTTCCACGCGACGCTCAAGGCGCCGGTGCGCCTCGCCGCGGGCGTGCGCGAGGACGACTGGTTCGGCACGGTGCACGCGCTCGCCGCGCGTCACGCGCCGTTCGCGATGCCGATGCTGAGGATCGCGACCCTCGGGGACTTCCTTGCGCTGCGGCCGGTCGCCACGCCCGCCCCCGACCATCCGCTGCGCCGCCTCGCCGACGACTGCGTGCGCGCGCTCGACCCGATGCGTGCGCCGCCGGACGAGGCCGAGCTCGCGCGGCGGCACGCGCTCGGCCTGGACGCGCGCGGCCGCGCGAGCGTCGAGCGCTGGGGCTATCCGTGGGTGCTCGACGACTGGCGCGTGCACCTGACGCTGAGCGACGGCCTCGGCGACCTGGATCCGGCGGTCGTCGATACGCTGCGGCGCGACGCGGAACTGCACTTCGAGCACGCGCTCGCCCGGCCGGTCGGCGTCGGGTCGGTCGCGATCTGCGTCGAGCCCTCGCCGGGCGCGCCGTTCGAGCTGCGGCTCCGGGTGCCGCTCGCGCACGCGCGATGACGCTTCGCGAGCTGTCGGGGCGGCTGCTCGTCGTGGTCGGCGCGTCGGGCGCGGGCAAGGACAGCGTGATCGCGGCCTGGCTCGCGTCGATCGACGAGGCGACCCGTCCGCACCGCGCGCGACGCACGATCACCCGGCCCGCCCACGACGCGAGCGAGGACCACGAGCCGGTCGACGCGGCGCGCTTCGAGTCGCTGCGCGCCGCGCGCGCGTTCGCCTTTCACTGGGACGCGCACGGGCTGCGCTACGGCGTGCGGCACGAGGCGCTCGCGCCGCTGGTCGCGGGACGCTGGGTCGTCGTCAACGGCTCGCGCGCGCACCTGGCGGAACTGCGCGCCGTCGCGCCAGGGGCGCGCGTCGTCGAGATCGAGGCGGCGGCGGTGATGCGCGCCGCGCGTCTCGGCGGACGCGGGCGCGAGGCGGGCGACGCGATCGTCGCCCGGCTCGAGCGCGTCGTCGCGTCGGTCGAGCCGGACCTGCGGGTGGTCAACGACGGCCCGCTCGATGCGGCCGTGGCGACGCTCGACGCGTGGTGGCGAGGGCTCGCGCAGCGCGGCGTCGATCCGGAGCGGGCAGACGCGCGACTCAGGCCGCGCCGCGCATGATCACGTAGCGGTGCACGATCGCGTGCCGGTCGCGGTGCGCCATGGCCTCGCGGTAGTCGGGCGACTCGTAGAACTCGAGCGCGCGCTCGTAGCTGTCGAACTCGACGAGCACCACGCGGCGGCCGGTCAGGTCGCCGTTCTTCACCGTCACGTCGCCGCCGCGCACGACGAAGCGGCCGCCGAACTTCGCGACCGCGGGCGTCGAGCGGGTCATGTAGTTCGCGCGGTAGCCCTCGGGGTCGGTGACCTCGATCTCGACGTAGATGTAGCCCTTGGGGGTGGTCATGGGGGTCGGTCCTCGGTGTCGCGGGGTCCGCGTGCCGGGATGATCGTGCGCGGCGGACCGGGCGGGCCCACGGCTCAGGCCGTCACCTCGAACGTCCCCACCTCGTGCGCCGCCCCGTTCACCAGCGCCTCGACCCGGTGCGTCCCCGGGTGGTGGGTGCGCGTCGACATCTGCCGAAGCGACAGCCGCTTGCGGAACGCGATCGACTCGCCCGGCCCGAGCTCGCCCGCGTCGAGCTTGAAGACCTTCGTGCGGTCGGCGTCGGCGCGCGCGCCGGCGTACGCGACACGCAGGTCGACCAGCACCCGCTGCGCGCGCCGCGACGTGCTCGCGACCTCGAACGCGATCTCGACCGCCCCGCCGATCGGCGCGCGCGCCGGCACGATCGACGCGCCGCGCAGCTCGACGCGCGCGCGCTCGCCGTAGCCGAGCACCGTCAGCGCGTGCGGGTCGCCGCGCTTGACCAGCGTGCGCAGCGCGTGGCGGATCAGCTTGACGCGCGCGGGCGGCGCGTCCTCGGCCCAGCGCGTGCACAGCTCGACGAGCCGCGCCGGGTCGTCGCGGCCGAGGTCGTTCAGGTGATTGGCGACCGAGCGGCGCACGTACTCGTCGGGATCGTCGCGCAGCCGCTCGAGCAATGCGATCACCGGGCGCGGGTCGCGGGCGAACACCTTCAGGCGCGGCGCCCACGGCAGCCGCGGGCGCAGGCCCTCGGAGACGAGGCGACGCACGTGCACGCTCGGGTCGTCGCACCAGCGCCCGAGCACCGCCAGCATCTCGTCCGGATAACGCTCGACGAAGGGGCGGATGCCGAACTCGAAGGTGAAGCGCTGGGTGATCGCGTGCATCGCGCGCACCGAGTCGTCGAGGTGATCGAGTCCGTTGTCGGCCACCCAGTACACGTGCGGCAGGTAGACGAACGGCGCCATGCCGTTGCCCGTCGTGCGCTCGGCCGGCGGCCCGAGCGAGCGCAGCACGACCTCGAGCGCGACCGGGTACTCGCGCGGCAGGTGGTCGGCCATCGCGCGGGCGAGGTGCCGTGCGCGCGGCAGCAGCTCGAGGTCCTCGTAGCCGGCGAGCGCCTGCGCGACGAACGCACGCGAGGCGAAGGTCGGGTGCACGCGCTCGATCATCGCCGCGATGCGGCGCGGCACCTCGGGCCCGTACTGTGCCTTCAGCGGCTCGGCCACCGCGCGTTTCCGCGGAAACGTCCGGCGCTCAGCCGGCGCGCGCCATCGCGGCCAGGCCCTCGCCCAGGTCCGCGATCAGGTCGGCCGCGTCCTCGAGCCCGCAGTGCAGCCTCACCAGCGGCCCGCCGGCCCACGGCTTCACGGTGCGCAGCGTGCCGATCTTCGCGGGCATGATCAGGCTCTCGAAGCCGCCCCACGAGTAGCCGATCCTGAAGAAGCGGCGGCGCTCGCACAGCGCGGCGAGCTGCGCCTGCGTCGCCGCCTTCAGCTCGAACGAGAAGAGGCCGCTGGACCCGGTGAAGTCGCGCTTCCACAGCGCGTGCTGCGGATGCGAGGGCAGCGCCGGGTGCAGCACGCGCGCGACCTCGGGCCGGCCGTCCAGCCAGCGCGCGACCTCGAGCGCGGTCGCCTCGTGGCGGCGCATGCGGACCTCCGCGGTGCGCAGGCCGCGCAGCGCGAGGAACGCGTCGTCGCCGCCGACGCACACGCCGAGCTGGCGGATCGCCTGCCAGAGCTTCGGCCAGTGCTCGGTGCGCACCACCGCCGCGCCCATCAGGAAGTCGGCGTGGCCGCCCCAGTACTTGGTGAGCGGCAGCAGCGAGACGTCGATGCCCCAGTCGAACGGGCGCGCGAACGCGGGCGAGGCCCACGCGTTGTCGATCATCGTCAGCACGCCGCGGGCGCGCGCGACGCGGCAGATCGCCGGCACGTCCTGGATCTCGAAGGTGTAGCTGCCCGGGCTCTCGAGGTAGATCACCTTGGTGTTCGGCTTCACGAGCACCTCGATGCCGGCGCCGATCGTGGGCTCGAAGAACTCGGTGGTCACGCCGAAGCGCGCGAAGAGCGTCGAGGCGAACACGCGCGCCGGGCCGTAGACCGAGTCGCTCATCAGCACGTGGTCGCCGGGCGAGCAGTAGGCGAGCAGCGGCACCGAGATCGCGGCGAGGCCCGAGGGCATCACCGCCGCGCGGCAGTCGTGGCCCGCGCCCTCGATCTCGGCGAGCGCGTCGGTGAGCGCCATCGTGGTCGGCGTGCCCGAGGTCGCGTAGGTGGTGCGGTGCCGCTCGCCGGCCATCGCGGCGGCGCCCTCGGCGTCGGCGTCGGCGAGCGTCTCGAACAGCACGCTCGAGGCGCGGACCACCGGCAGGTTCACGGTGGCGACCTTGCGGTCGAAGTGGCGACCCGCGTCGACGAGGCGGGTCGGGGAGTAAGGGGCGGGGGGGGGCGTGCTCATCGGCCGATTATAGGAGCGCACCCCGGCCCGCCGGGTCGCACCATGCTAGCCTCGATCGCCTCCCCCATGTCGATTCCCGCCACCGACCCGCGTCGCGTCCTCGTCGGCGTGATGCTCGTGCTGCTGCTCGGCGCGATCAACCAGACGATCGTCGCGGTCGCGTTGC